>NZ_JAWOTH010000007.1:0-228570 GCF_033338745.1 Vibrio sp. Vb1026 | reverse complement strand
AGCGCAATTGCTAGCTACCGTATGGAAAGCACTTTGCGTGGTGTAGATTTAAACCTACTGACTGTATTTGATGCTGTAATGCAAGAGCAAAATATTACTCGTGCAGCACATAACCTAGGCATGTCTCAACCGGCGGTAAGTAACGCCGTGGCACGCTTAAAAGTGATGTTTAACGACGAGCTATTCATGCGCCAAGGCCGTGGTATTCAGCCTACGCAACGAGCACGTCAACTGTTTGGTCCTATTCGCCAAGCACTGCAGCTGATTCGCAATGAACTTCCTAGCTCCGTATTCCAGCCAGAATCTTCGACTCGCTTATTCAAGCTTGCGATTTGCAGCCCTTGCGACATGCGTTTTGCTCCGAAGATCATGGCAAAAGTGAATCAACAAGCACCAAACGTTCAGCTTCACCTAGATGCAGAATTTGACCGTTTGTTGTCTGAGCGTATGCGCTACCAAGAAATTGATTTCGTGATCGACTACGCTCGTTTTGATGAGCAAGGTTTCTCAAGTACTGAAATCTTCAAAGATGAATTAGTGGTTATCGCATCAAAAACACACCCACGCATTCAAGGTGGTGTGACGGCTGAGCAACTGCTTAACGAAAAGCATGCGAAGTTATCGAAAGTGCATGGCCAACGTAGTTTCTCAGAGCAAGCGTACCGTGAACTGGATTGCCAAGCGGCGTATGAAGGTTCTAGTTTAAGCAACCTACTATACGTGGTGGGTCAATCTGAGCTTGTGACTATTGCACCACGTTGGATGGCGGAAAATGCGGTAAACAGCGATCAACTGCAAATTCTTGATTTCCCATTTGCGAACAAAGAAATCAGCGGCTTCTTAAGCTGGCATGAATCAAGCGAAAAAGATAAAGGCCACATTTGGCTGCGCGATCAACTGATGATCACTTGTGGTGAAGTCGTTGCCGCAAAATAAGATGACGTTTGGTCTTCTCGATTAGACCATATTGGTAATCATCAATTTTTACAATTCATTGGTCCCCGAGCGATTTTTGTCTCTCGGGGCTTTTTGTTTTCGTAATCAACAATCGAAACAGTAAGTTAAATAGAGTAATCATTCAGCAATTTGAGTTACGTTACGCGACGTATAAGTGATAGTTGTCTCTTATTAGTGATAAGTTTGATACTGGTCAGTTGCGTTTTAGCAAGCCGTGAGTACACTTGTTCGCTCAATTAGCTTACGCCTGTAAGCCAAAAGGTAAGTAAAAGAATGGCCAAGTTAGATTTTCATATCGTTAAACGTATTCGTGAACAAATTGCGAACGGTGGTACACGCGTTGCACTCAAGCATAAAGTGGGTGAGGAGTGGCAAGGTATTACGTGGACGCAATTTGGTCAGCAAGTTGATGCTTTATCACTTGCACTTTTGGCTCAGGGATTAGGAGTCCAAGATAAGATCGGCATTTTCTCGAACAACATGCCGCAATGGACGATCGCTGATATCGCAGCACTGCAATTACGCAGCGTGACAGTACCTATTTACCCAACCAATACTGCCGCTCAGTCGGCGTACATCATTAACAATGCAGACGTCAAAGTTCTGTTTGTTGGTGAACAGCCTCAATTTGATGCAGCCGTGAGCATTTTCGACCAGTGCGAACAGTTAGAGCTCATTGTTGCGATGTCTGATGATATAGAACTTGGCGATCATGATTTCGTTATCTCTTGGCAAGCATTTGTTGCCAAAGGCGACACTACATATCAAGTTGAATTGGATGCGCGTTTAGATCAGGCAAAAGAAGATGATCTACTCACGCTGATCTACACCTCGGGTACAACAGGGCAGCCAAAAGGCGTTATGTTGGACTACGCAAACATTGCGGCGCAATTGGAAGGGCACGATCAGCGCTTGAGCCTTTCTCAAAGTGACGTGTCATTATGTTTCCTTCCGTTGTCACACGTATTTGAGCGCGCTTGGACCTTTTATGTATTGTACAAAGGGGCGACCAACTGCTATTTGCAAGACACCATGCAAGTACGTGATGCACTGAGCCAGGTGCGACCTACCGTGATGTGTGCCGTACCGCGTTTCTATGAGAAGATCTTCTCTGCGATTCACGAGAAAGTGTCTCGCGCGCCGATTCACCGTAAGATCATGTTTACTTGGGCAGTCAACATGGGCGCAAAAATGGCCGCTTGTCATCAAGAAAAACGTCAGCCATCGCTCTTGCTGCGTAAGTCATACGCTTTGGCGGATAAGTTGGTTCTGAGCAAACTGCGTGCGCTACTTGGCGGGCAAATCAACTTTATGCCTTGTGGCGGTGCAAAGCTGGATGAAACCATCGGTCGATTCTTCCATGCGATTGGTATCAACGTTAAGTTGGGCTACGGCATGACTGAAACCACGGCGACAGTATCGTGTTGGGATGATAAATGTTTTAACCCCGACTCTATTGGTATGTCGATGCCTGGCGCACAGGTTAAGATCGGCGAAAACAACGAGATTCTGGTTCGTGGTCCAATGGTGATGCGTGGCTATTACAAAATGCCAGAAGAGACGGAAAAGACCTTTGATGAGCACGGTTTCCTAAAAACGGGCGACGCTGGTTACATTGATGAAAATGGCAACTTGTTCATCACCGACCGTATCAAAGAGTTGATGAAAACTTCAGGTGGTAAATACATCGCTCCACAAATGATTGAAGGTGCGATTGGTAAAGACCACTTCATCGAGCAAATCGCAGTCATTGCGGATACTCGTAAGTTTGTTTCTGCACTTATCGTGCCTTGTTATGACTCGCTAGAAGAATACGCGAAAGAGCTGAATATCAAATATCACGATCGCGTTGAGTTGATTAAGCACCACCAGGTGGTCGAAATGCTTGAGAAGCGTGTGAACGATCTTCAAAAAGAGTTGGCAAAGTTTGAACAAGTGAAGAAGTTTAAACTGTTACCAAGAGCTTTCTCTATGGATGATGGTGAGTTAACGCCAACTCAAAAACTTCGTCGTAAAGTCATCAATGACAAATACCAAGATGAAATTGAAGAAATGTATAAGGAAAAGTCGGATAAAAAGTAACTTAAGCTGACTTAGATTTTATATTGATGAAAAAATCCCCAGTGATGTGATCGCGCATTGCTGGGGATTTTTGTTTGTATTGATTTTTTCTGTTTTGCTCGTCAAATAACGCTATTTCGCACCCTATAGCTAAAAGCTTATGAAATAATGCTCTTTTTTTGAGCGTTAACTTTTTAGGTTGTACTGTGAAATAGGAGATGTGTGGCTACTATTCCTACTAACATTCTAATTACTAGTATCTTGTTTAAAAAGTAGACCAATCTCTCATTAGACCCTTTGATAATAAAACGTTACATTTGTTGGGTAACCTTGCGGGATGTTATGACGAACGCAAGACATAGCCGAAAACGTGGAAGTATTTCGATTAGGCTACGAATAAGACCTAGACTATGTAAAACCAGACCAATCCGTTGACCTTACGGTGAGGAAACTGGCTAAGGAGAGCAATTATGACAGCAATGTTGTCAGGCGCAGAGATGGTGGTTCAATCTCTGATAGAAGAGCACGTAGAGCAGATCTTTGGCTACCCAGGTGGCTCTGTTTTGGATATCTACGATGCACTGCATGCCAAAACCGATCAAATCAAACACGTACTTGTAAGGCATGAGCAAGCCGCCACTCATATGGCAGATGGTTACGCTCGAGCTACCGGTAAACCGGGTGTCGTACTTGTGTGCTCGGGGCCGGGCGCGACCAATACCATTACGGGTATTGCAACAGCATATATGGACTCTATCCCAATGATCGTTATCTCGGGTAACGTACCGAATAGCCTAATTGGTAATGATGCTTTCCAAGAGTGTGACATCGTTGGTGTCTCCCGCCCAGTGGTCAAACACAGCTTTTTAGTAAAAAAAGCGGAAGATATTCCTGAAACAATCAAAAAAGCGTTTTATATCGCGACTACGGGTCGACCTGGTCCAGTTGTGATTGATTTGCCAAAAGATGTGATGAACCCGCAAATCAAACTGCCTTATCAATATCCAGAAACGCTTTCAATGCGTTCTTACAAGCCGACAACTTCGGGCCATAAAGGCCAGATTAAAAAAGCGCTTAAATCGCTATTAGAAGCGAAAAAACCAGTGCTTTATATCGGTGGTGGTGCGGTGATTTCTGGCGCTCATGAACATATTTTAGAGCTTTCCGACAAACTGAACCTACCCGTTGTGAGTACTTTGATGGGCTTGGGGGCATTCCCGGGTACACATAAAAACTCACTGGGCATGTTGGGTATGCACGGCACTTACGAAGCTAATATGGCAATGCATGAAGCGGATCTTATTTTTGGTATCGGTGTGCGTTTTGATGACCGTACAACCAACAACCTTGAAAAGTACTGCCCAAACGCAAAAGTGATGCATATTGATATCGATCCGTCATCGATCTCGAAAAACGTGAAAGTGGATTTGCCGATCGTAGGTTCTGCGGAAAAAGTGCTGACAACCATGCTCGGGCTGCTTGCAGAGCAAGGTAGTGGAAATGATCAAGATGCTATCACCGCATGGTGGGATGACATTCAAGTATGGCGTGACCGCAACTGCTTGTCTTATGAAACGTCTCCAGAACGAATCAAGCCACAGCAAGTAATTGAAACGCTGCACAAGCTAACTAATGGCGACGCATATGTGGCGTCTGATGTGGGCCAGCATCAGATGTTTGCGGCGCTGTACTACCCATTCAATAAGCCGCGCCGTTGGATAAACTCTGGTGGTCTTGGCACCATGGGATTTGGTCTTCCGGCTGGCATGGGCGTGAAGTTTGCCATGCCACAAGAAGAGGTCGTGGTTGTGACTGGTGATGGCAGTATTCAGATGAATATTCAAGAATTGTCGACAGCCATGCAATACGACATTCCAGTGAAGATCATCAACCTGAACAACCGATTCTTAGGCATGGTAAAACAGTGGCAAGACATTATTTATCAAGGCCGTCACTCTAATTCTTACATGAGTTCTGTTCCTGACTTTGCAGCGATTGCAGAAGCTTATGGTCACGTCGGTATTCGTATCGAAACGCCTGATCAGCTCGAAGAAGGGCTACAAAAAGCGTTGGATATGAAAGATCGTCTGGTGTTTGTGGACATCAACGTAGACGAAACCGAACACGTATACCCGATGCAAATCAAAGGTGAGGGTATGGATAAAATGTGGCTAAGCAAAACGGAGAGAACTTAATATGAGACACATTATTTCATTGCTATTGGAAAACCAACCGGGTGCGTTGTCTCGTGTTGTTGGTTTGTTCTCTCAACGTGGTTACAACATTGAATCTTTGACGGTATCACCGACTGATGATGAAACCTTGTCGCGAATGAACATTACCACGACATCTGATGAGATGCAGTTGGAACAAATTCAGAAGCAGTTACACAAATTGATCGATGTGCTGAAAGTACAAGAAGTCACCGAGTATGAGCACATTGAGCGTGAACTGATGATGGTGAAAGTGAAAGCCAGTGGTTTTGCGCGAGCAGAAGTGAAGCGGACGGCAGACATCTTCCGTGGCCAGATCGTGGATGTCACGGCTTCCCAATACACCGTACAACTTGCGGGTACGAGTGAAAAGCTAGATGCCTTCATTCAAGCGATATCCGAAGTGACCGAAGTTGTCGAAGTTGCTCGTAGTGGTGTCGTTGGCATTGCGCGAGGAGAGCGAGCCCTCAAACCTTAACTCTCTGATTGCATATAGAAAAGCCACTTAATCTAAGTGGCTTTTTTGTTTAGAAAATAACAATTAATGATATAATTGTCGTTTTAGTAAGCATGATAGGCATTAGACGTGTGAAAGTACCTAAGCGAGTCGGCACCTTATTGGCGACAGCACTATTTTTTAGTGCACTCACTGCCGCTTACTACTATCAGAAATATCTGACGTTGTTAGAAAACAATGTTGAGAACACCGCTCAAGAAGCGTTACATCAATTGGCCTATACTGGCCGTGAATACAGCAATATTCAGGATCAAATCGAAACGATCAGTGACCTACTTGGTCACAGCCAAAGTCTGTATGAATATCTGCGCCAACCTAACCGGGTGAACCGTTCCATCTTAGAAGACATGTGGATCTCGGTCGCAATCAATCAAAAGTTGTATAAGCAAATTCGCTTTCTTGATGTTTCTGGTCGAGAAAAAGTGAGGATTAATTATGAGATTGAAACAGGCGCTGCGTTGCCCGCGATCAAATTGCAAAATAAGTCAGAGCGAGATTACTTTCAATTCGCTAAGAACTTAGACGATGGCGAAATCGCTTCGTGGGGGATAGGTTTAGAACGAGAGTATGGCGAGTTAGTCTATCCCTATAGCCCGTCACTGCGTATTTTGATGCCTATTTCGCTTAACGGAAAGCGCGAAGGGTATCTTGTGCTTAATGTTGATATTGACTATTTATCCTCTCGACTCAACTATTCGTCAGTGCTTGATTTCCATATTGAGCTGATTAAGAGTGACGGATTTTACATTGATAGCCCTAAATCAGCTCGTTTGTATGGCCATATAATTCCCGCTCGCTCTCAATTTAATTTTGGCCGGATGTACCCAAACATTTGGCGTAGTTTAAATTCAAAAGATTCGGGCTATGCTTACAATGGTTCGAATTTGGTCGCGTATCGCACCATCCAGTTTGTTTCTAGCGAACCTCTTCATCTGGTTATTGATCTTACCAATGAGCAGTTATTATCCCGAGCTCAGAGGGATATTGATGACTTAATCCAAGAAGCGTTTTTTGTTTTAAGTTTGGTGCTCGGCTTCACTTTGCCGACGGCAGCCCTTGCTCTGCATTATCGGCGTCATAGTATGGAATCGAAGTTGGCTCGAGCTGCTCTTGATGGTATGACTGCGGTGATGATCTCGGATGCTTCACATAGAATCATCATGGTTAATCAAGAGTTTGAAAACATGATGGGTTACTCAACCAAGCATGCCCAAGGTTGGAGTGCACATCATTTAATTCTCTTACCTGAAGATCTCGAAGCAAACCTGAGTATCTGGAAAACACTGAAGAGTGAACACGTATGGGAAGGGGAGATTCGTTGTCGAACTAAGTTTAATCAAGTCTTTACTGCAATAATGCGTATTCAGGCGAATTTAACCAAATCAGGTAAAGTGAGTTATTACATTACGTCGCTGGTGGATATCTCTGGGCAAAAAGAGTTAGAAGAAAAATTACGAAACCTAAGCGAAAAAGATGGCTTGACGGGGTTGTGGAACCGCCGAAAATTTGAAGAGCAATTGGCGCAATATGCGGGGATTATTGAACGCTATCCTGATAGCCCTCCTGCTTGTTTGGCGTTGTTTGATATTGACCACTTTAAACGTATTAATGACGAGCTTGGCCACGACGAAGGAGACAAGGTGATTTGTAGTGTCGCAGAAACCCTCCTAGAAGAAGTCCGCAGCACAGACTTTGTATCTCGTGTCGGTGGTGAGGAATTTGCAGTGATTATGCCGCATACAACACTAGAAGAGGCTGAAATTGTATTGAATAGGCTACGTGTCGCGGTTCAAATGCGTAGTGATAGAGGCATTACTGTCAGTGCTGGGTATAGTGATTTAACCTCTGATCGTACAAGAACGTATAAATGTGCTGATATTGCTTTGTATGAGTCAAAAAGTGCAGGGCGTAACTGCGTATCGCTATGTCATAGTTATGATGATATTGCTTAGTGCTTTTACAAAAACGAAAAAACGGGGATAGACCCCCGCTTTTTAGTCTCAGCGTTATTCGCTAGCCAGTATGCGACATTGGTTGTCGATGGCGGCTTCGATACACTGTATTGACTGTCTCAAATAACGCTCTAGATAACCTAAAGCATCCTGACTCTTTTTGTCTAGCGATGCCTTCATCAGTATTTCTTGCTCATCGAGATTACAGTGCCCAGGGTTCCCTGTGCCTAAAATCTGCATCGCGAAGTATTGGTAGCGTTTAATTTGCGTGAGTAGATCGCAGAAAAACCCAAACATATTGACAGAGCCAGCACCTTCAAACAGCGCAGTAAGAAACTGATTTTGGCGCTCTTCCCATTCCCTCCAACAAAAGCTTTCTCCAGGTTTTACTCGGGATAACTTGTGATAAGCAGTTAGTACATCCAGTTCCCATTTTTCATCGCCAATCATAATTGCCTTACTGAGTAAGCATGCGGAGACCATTTGTAGGCTTTCGTACAAGTCATGTAACTCATCTTTACATACAGGTGCAACCCAGCAGCCTTTTTGCGGCTCGAGTTTGACGTATTTGCTCCAAGATAATTGCACCAATGCTTCTCGAATGGGTGACGCTCCTACGTTGTACTTCTCTTTGAGTTCGGCAACCACGAGTTTTTGACCTGGTTTAAGCTCGCCATCGAGAATATCCTGACGGATCATTCTTAATACTTTGTCGGTAAGAGTGGGACTAGACACATACACCTCATAGAAGAAACTTTAATCGTGACGATAAAATTAAACAGTACGAAATTCTGATAGAGGTGAATAATACAATTAGCCTATTATGAGAGCAAGAAGGCCATATAAAAAAGGAGGGCATAAGCCCTCCTTCTCAAGAAACTGAAGTGTTAAAAGTTCAGTCTTATAGCACGTGTACAGAAGCTGTGTTCGTAGTACCTGAAGCAACTAGAGCGCCAGAAACCATAACAACGATATCGCCTTTGTTACCTAGACCTGATTCTAGAGCAAGTTCTTTACCCGCTACGTAGAATGCGTCAGTGCTTTCGATTGAATCAACAACTACAGGAGTAACACCTTTAGTTAGAACTAGCTGTGCAGCAGTTTTCTTGTTAGTTGTTAGCGCTAGAATGTTTGCAGTTGGGAAGTACTTACGTACTGAACGTGCAGACTTACCGCCTTCAGTTGCAACAACGATAAGTGGAGCAGCTAGTTTCTCAGCTGTGTCTACTGCACCTTTACATACTGCTTCAGTGATGCGTAGGCGTGGGCTGTCTAGACGAGAACCTAGTTCAGCTTTTAGCGCTGAGTCAGTACGGTTCGCGATTTGAGCCATGATAGTTACCGCTTCAACAGGGTATTTACCTTTCGCCGTTTCACCAGAAAGCATTACTGCGTCAGTACCGTCCATTACCGCGTTAGCAACGTCGCCTGCTTCCGCACGAGTAGGACGTGGGTTGTTGATCATAGAATCAAGCATTTGAGTTGCTGTGATAACCATCTTACGTGCACGGTTACACTTCTCGATCATCATTTTCTGAGCGAAGATTACTTCTTCAGCTGGGATTTCAACACCTAGGTCACCACGTGCAACCATGATGCCGTCAGAAAGATCTAGGATCTCGTCGAAGTTATCAACACCTTCTTGGTTTTCGATCTTAGAGATGATGTGGATGTTCTCGCCGCCGTTTGCAGCAAGTACTTCACGGATTTCTTGAACGTCAGACGCTTTACGGATGAAAGAAGCTGCTACGAAGTCAACGCCTTGCTCACAACCAAACTTAAGGTCGTTCTTATCTTTTTCAGATAGTGCAGGTAGGTTTACAGAAACGCCAGGAAGGTTAACACCTTTGTTTTCGCCTAGTGCACCGTTGTTAAGAACTTTACATTTAACTTCAGTTTCAGTCTTAGAGATAACTTCCATCTCGATTAGACCGTCGTCTACTAGGATAGTGTTACCTACGTTTAGGTCGGCTGCGAAACCAGCGTAAGTTACTGCAACTTTATCTTTGTTACCTACAACTGAAGTGTCAGTTGTGAAAGTGAATTCTTGACCTGCTACTAGATCAACATCGTTACCGCCTTCTAGCTTGATAGTGCGGATTTCTGGACCTTTAGTATCTAGAAGAATTGCTAGTGGTTTGCCAGTAGCTTCCATTACTTTACGGAAGTTCGCGATACGAGTGCCGTGTTCTTCGTAGTCACCGTGAGAGAAGTTAAGGCGCATTACGTTCATGCCTGCGTTAACTAGTTCAGTTAGCTTCTCTACAGATTCTGTTTTAGGGCCAATCGTACATACGATTTTGGTCTTTTTCATGGAAGATACTCTCCGGTAAGTATAGTTACAATTTGAAAGTCGGTTATTTACTCTGAAGTCAGGACGTTTTTGATGACATTTAGTACCTGTCACCCACCGATTTTTCGTCTCATTATTAGAACTTCAGATTCTGAAAGTCTTTCACCAAGTTTAGTCATTTTATGACTAAAAGATCGGCGATTTTGGTTACCTTTTTGTGACTAATCCCACTTTATATGCAGAAAGTTGCAAAAAAATAGCCTTCAATTCTGTAATTTTTTTTCTTTTCGGTGGCGAATTCTACCACTGAATGAATCCAATATCACTGTTTAAGAATTGTCTTAGGACAAGGTTTTATCGAGAAATATTAATTTTTTGGATCGAAATAAATGGACTTGAAAGTTTCGGTTTGACTATAATAAGTTTCACATCGAAACTTAAAATAAAAACTTAAATGTCGAAACGAAACACTCAATTAAGAAGACACGCCATTTCTAACTTGGTTTCTGAAATAGGAGAAGTCAGCGTTGATGAACTTGCTCAGAAATTCGAAACCTCAGAGGTCACGATTAGAAAGGATTTAGCTTCTTTAGAGAAAAACGGCCAACTTCTACGCCGCTATGGCGGTGCGATTGCTATCCCAAAGGAAGTCATTCACGAAGAATTGGGCGCTAATGTTTCGACTCGAAAGTTAAGCTTAGCAAAAGCAGCAGCATCATTGATTCGCGATCATAATCGCATCGTGATCGACAGTGGCAGCACGACTGCCGCGCTGATTCAACAGTTGAATGACAAACGTGGCTTAGTGGTCATGACCAACTCGTTGCATGTTGCTAACGCCCTAAATGAATTAGAGAGCGAACCGACACTGCTGATGACTGGCGGTACTTGGGATACGCACTCAGAGTCCTTTCAAGGCAAAGTGGCCGAATCTGTATTACGAGCTTACGACTTTGACCAACTATTCATCGGTGCGGATGGCATCGATCTCGAGCGTGGAACCACGACATTTAATGAGTTGGTTGGCTTAAGTAAGGTAATGGCAGAAGCGTCACGTGAAGTGATCGTAATGATAGAGTCCGAAAAAATCGGCCGTAAGATCCCAAACTTAGAGCTCGCTTGGCATCAAGTTGATGTGTTGGTGACCGATGCAGATATCCAAGCAGAGCATAAAGTACAGATTGAACAACATGGCGTGAAAGTCATTTGCGCCTAATGATGTAATCAGTTTCATATTTCACTTCCCTCTGGATAAAGGCCTTTGCTTGCTGCCTCTATTTGAAATCATGGCTAGGGAAGAACAAAACTACAAACGGAGATAAACACATGTGTGGAATCGTAGGTGCAGTAGCACAACGAGATGTTGCAGAAATTTTGGTTGAAGGTCTACGCCGCTTAGAGTACCGCGGTTACGACTCTGCTGGCGTTGCGGTTGTTGATGGCGAATCAAACCTAACGCGCGTTCGTCGCTTGGGTAAAGTACAAGAATTGGCTGATGCAGTAGAAGAAGCAAAAGTGATCGGCGGAACTGGCATTGCGCACACTCGTTGGGCGACGCACGGTGAACCTTCTGAAATCAATGCTCACCCACACATGTCTGGTGATATCGCAGTTGTCCATAACGGCATCATCGAAAACCATGAAGAGCTGCGTGAGCTGCTTCAATCTCGTGGCTACGTGTTTGAATCGCAAACGGATACAGAAGTTATCGCACACATGGTTGAGTGGGAACTTCGTACTTCAGAAACGCTATTAGAAGCGGTACAAAAAACAGCAAAACAACTTGAAGGCGCATACGGCACGGTAGCGTTGGATCGCAAAGATCCTTCACGCATCGTAGTAGCGCGTTCAGGCAGCCCGATCGTGATCGGTTTTGGTGTAGGTGAAAACTTCCTAGCGTCTGACCAACTTGCATTACTTAACGTTACGCGCCGTTTCATGTACCTAGAAGAAGGGGACGTAGCAGAAATTACTCGCCGTGAAGTCACTGTGTTTGATGCAACGGGTGAGCCAGTTGAGCGTGAAATTGTTGAATCTAACGCAGAGCATGATGCAGGTGATAAAGGCCAATACCGTCACTTCATGCAAAAAGAAATCTATGAGCAACCTAAAGCGTTGATCAACACAATGGAAGGTCGTATCACGGCAGACTCTGTTGTGACAGACGCGATCGGTGTGCACGCGGCAGACATTCTAAGCAAAGTAGAACACGTACAAATCGTCGCGTGTGGTACGTCTTACAACGCAGGTATGACAGCGCGTTACTGGTTTGAAGACATTGCTGGCGTTAGCTGTGATGTAGAAATCGCGTCTGAGTTCCGTTACCGCAAGTTTGTGACTCGTCCAAACAGCCTTCTTATTACGTTGTCTCAGTCTGGTGAAACTGCAGATACGTTAGCAGCACTTCGTCTTGCGAAAGAGAAAGGTTATATGGCGGCGATGACCATTTGTAACGTAGCAGGCTCTTCTCTGGTTCGTGAATCAGATTTTGCATTCATGACTCGCGCTGGCGTCGAAATCGGCGTGGCTTCAACCAAAGCGTTCACGACTCAGCTTTCTGCACTACTTATGCTGGTAACAGCACTAGGTAAAGAGCAAGGCCGCATCAGCAAAGAGAAAGAAAAAGAGATTGTTGAAGCGCTGCATGCACTTCCTAAGCAAATCAACGCGGCACTTTCTTTCGAGAAAGAAATTGAAGCACTAGCAACGGATTTTGCAGACAAGCACCACACATTGTTCCTAGGCCGTGGCGAGTTCTACCCAATCGCGATGGAAGCGTCTCTAAAACTGAAAGAGATCTCTTACATCCACGCAGAAGCGTACGCGGCGGGTGAACTAAAACACGGTCCTCTTGCGCTGATTGATGCTGACATGCCTGTTGTTGTGGTTGCACCAAGCAACGACCTACTTGAAAAGCTAAAATCAAACGTTGAGGAAGTACGTGCGCGTGGCGGTCTTCTGTATGTATTCGCAGATGCAGACGCAGGCTTCGAAGGCGATGAAACAATGAAGATCATCACGATGCCTCACGTTAGTGAAATCACGGCGGCGATCTACTACACCATCCCAATGCAATTGCTGTCTTACTACGTAGCACTGATCAAAGGTACGGACGTAGACCAACCACGTAACCTGGCGAAAGCGGTAACGGTTGAGTAATTACGCTTAACAGCAAAAATCCAAGCGGCACATGCGAGAGTATGTGCCGCTTTTTTATTTAAGCCCACTTTAAGGGGGTGAGTTATTGACCCAACTGGTGAGCGGTTAGAATTGCAGAGTAGACATTTTCTGCCGTCACTGGGAATGGCATATTGTGGATGGTTTCTCCCTCGGCCGTTGAGGCTTCGGCGACCTCGCGCAACTTAGCGTGGTTAAGCTCTTTAACGCCCATATCAAATAAGTTGGTTGGTAGACCTACAGAGCGGCAGAATGCAAGAACCGTATTAATCTCTTCCATCGCTGCGTTTTCTAGTACCAGCTGAACTAGTGTGCCGAACGCGACTTTCTCACCATGATAGAGATGATGACACTCTTCAAGCTTAGTTAGGCCGTTATGAATAGCGTGAGCACCCGCTAGACCACTGCTTTCAAAACCGATACCGCTAAGGTATGTATTGGCTTCAATAATGTTTTCTACCGCTTTGGTGCTCACACCATTTTCTACTGCAGCTTTTGCTTTTACACCATCTTCAAGCAAGGTTTCATAGCAAAGTTTCGCAAGCGCTTGTGCTGAACGCGTCGCTAACCCACCAGCCATTGTTGCCTTACCAGAAGTCATGTTGGCACGAGCTTCAAAGTAGGTGGAAAGCGCGTCGCCCATCCCCGATACAAGTAAGCGAACAGGGGCTTTGGCGATGACTGACGTATCCATGATGACCATGTCTGGGTTTTTAGGGATCATCAAATATTCTGCAAATTCACCTTCAGGTGTGTATATCACCGCAAGCGCTGAGGTTGGCGCATCAGTCGAGGCAATCGTAGGAACCACCACGACAGGAATTTTTGTGTAAAACGCAACAGCCTTTGCTGTATCTAACGTTTTACCACCACCAATACCGACAATGACATCGTGTTTCTGAGTGGCACAAATGTCCGTGATGCGTTCAATCTCAACGCGTGAACATTCGCCACCAAAAATGTTCATAGTGAGTGGAAGCTTTTCGTCAGCAAAACTTTGTTTGACGTCATCACCAACCAGGTTAGTCACGAACTCATCGGCAATTACTAACGGACGTTCACCCAATGTTTTCACATAGTGAGCGATAGATGTAAGTACTTGTTCACCTTGGACGTATTTGCTTGGGCTGATAATAATTTTGTCCATAATTCAAACCTTTAACCTTTTTTATGTGTGTTTTGGACTGCAATGAATATCCATTGTAGGGATAAGGTTTATATTAGGTTTGGTGTGGTAAGTGGTGAAGGATATCTCTGCTTTTGTTCCATGCTTTTATGACCTCTGTGTCAAACCGACTGCCAGAAGTAATAAGCATCAGCATGCTTTATGGCGACGATCACTATTCAGGAAAATTTGTCGTTTTTCGTTTCATATTGAAACAATAATGCCGAAGTTTTTGTTTCAATATGAAACGGATTGATTTTTGTTGAGCACGCATTTTCTCTGTTTAAGATGAATTCATACCCTACATAAAAATATAAATGGAATGAGATAGAACGATGAAAAAGTTAATTAACCAAGTTGATGATGTTGTATTGCAGCAAATGGAAGGTCTGGCTTTATCTCGCCCAGAGCTAAAAGCGAACTACGAACCTCGTTACATGTGGCACGAGGAAACACCGGGGCAAGTGGCACTGGTTTCTGGTGGTGGCTGTGGTCATGAACCTTTGCACGCAGGTTTTATTGGTAAAGGCATGCTGACAGGCGCCTGCCCTGGAGAGGTATTTACTTCACCAACGCCAGATCAAATGTACGAATGTGGCAACCAAGTGAATACTGGTGAAGGCGTGCTATTTATCATTAAAAACTACACCGGAGACGTGTTGAACTTTGAAACGGCCGTGGAGCTCCTTCATACCGATGGTATCAAAGTTGGGTCGGTGTTGGTGGATGACGATGTTGCAGTCAAAGACAGCCTATACACCGCTGGTCGCCGTGGCGTTGCTGGAACGGTATTGGTTGAAAAGTTAGTTGGGGCTGCCGCGAACAAAGGTTATTCGCTGGAGCAATGTGAAGCACTGGCTCGTCGCGTGAATAATCACTGTCGTTCATTTGGTGTGGCACTTAATGCTTGTGTTGTACCAGCGGCAGGTAAACCATCTTTTGTTCTGGAAGATGATGAAGTGGAGTTTGGTGTTGGTATCCATGGCGAACCAGGTATCAAGCGAGTGAAATACACCGATGTCGATACGTTAGTGGATGAAATGTTTGCTGAAGTTGCTGAAAACACACCTTATCAGCGCACATTGCGTAGTTGGAATCGTGACGAAGGTGAATGGGATGAAGTGGAATCCAGCATTGAGCCTTTCGCCGCTGAACACGACTACATCGTGATGGTGAATGGTATGGGTGGTACGCCAACTTCAGAGCTTTACGGAGTGTACCGTCGTCTGGCTCATAACTGCGAGCAAGCAGGGTTCCGTATCGTGCGTAATATGGTTGGTAACTTCTGTACGTCACTCGATATGGAAGGCGTTTCGATTACGTTGCTGAAGGCAGACAAAGAGATGTTGGAGCTGTTTGATGCTCCTGTCGATACGGCTGCGATCAAGTGGTAAGAGGGGGGAGCAAACATGCAAATTGAAAAACAACATATCGTTCACTGGCTAGAGTTATGTGCAAAAACGTATCAAGAGAATCAAGATTTTCTGACCGACCTTGATCGTGATATTGGTGACGCAGACCACGGTCTCAATATGAACCGTGGCTTTAAAAAAGTCGCGGAAAAACTGCCGCAATTTGCGGACCAAAATATCGGCAGCATTCTCAAGAATACGGGCATGACCTTGCTTTCTAGTGTCGGTGGGGCAAGTGGCCCTCTGTATGGCACGCTGTTTATTCGCACGGCCGCCGCTGTCGGAACTCGAGAGCAATTAACGTTTGAAGAGTTGGTGGATGCACTAAAAAGCGGTGTGGATGGCGTGGTGTCTCGTGGTAAAGCGGAACAGGGTGACAAAACCATGTGTGATGTTTGGTTACCCGTTTTAGTTAGCGTGAAGGCGTCGTTAGAAAATGGTATGAGCGCTGACCATTTATTGAATGAAATGGTTGAGCTAGCAGAAACGAACGCGGTTGCCACGATTGAAATGTTGGCGAAAAAAGGGCGAGCAAGCTATCTGGGGGAACGCAGTATTGGCCACCAAGATCCCGGTGCAACCTCTTCTTTGTTAATGATTAAAGCACTACAGCAGGCAATAGCAGGTAATTAAGATGGTGGGAATTGTAGTTGTATCTCATAGTCGTCGCCTTGCTGAAGGGGTGGCCGAACTTGCCACCCAAATGACGCAAGGCAAAGCCAAGCTTGCGATTGCTGCTGGGATTGATGATCCAGAGAACCCGATCGGAACCGATGCCATTGCCGTGATGGAAGCGATTGAGCAGGTACAAGATCAACAAGGGGTTGTTGTGTTGATGGATCTTGGCAGCGCGTTGCTTAGCACGGAAATGGCTCTGGACCTGATTGATGATCATGTGAGGGAAAATGTCACCCTTATCTCGGCACCTATTGTTGAAGGAACCATGGCGGCGTCGGTGGCTGCTGCTGCCGGACTACCTTTATCGACGGTAGTCGAAGAGGCACAGAATGCGTTAAGCGTAAAACAAGAGCATCTTGGTGATCAGCCACTAACATCCGCTGAGATAGCGCCAGTATCAGAGAACTTTGAGCAAGAACGGACATTTGATTGGGTAGTGCAAAATCCGCATGGATTACATGCTCGTCCCGCTGCGGCCATTGTTGGTGCACTCGCGCCTTTCGACTGTCAATTATGGTTGAAAAAAGGCGAGCGCCGTGTGAACGCGAAAAGCTTGAACAGCATTGCGAAACTTGGCGTTCGTAGTCAAGAGACGATCACGCTGTGCGCACTCGGCTCTCAATCCAGTGAAGCAATCAAGGCATTTGAAGCCTTAGCTTATGAGCACTTCGGAGAAAAAGAGGCGGTTGAGCAAGGCATTGTCGAACCTGAAGAAAGCTCGGATACTCTGCTCGATGGCATGGCCTCAAATCAGATTGAAGGTGCTGTTGTTGGTATTCGAGTCAATGACGGTATCGCTACTGCTCCTGCTGTCCTTTTTACTCATGAAATGCCAGCAGTGCCTGAACGTGATTTCCAAAGTGAACAAGATGAAATTGAACGGGTTAAGCGTGCGATAGGCGTGGTTGTTCAACATTTGCAGGAGCAAGCGAAGCAGCCGAAAGGGGAAATATTTTCCGCTCATAGCATGATGCTCAGTGACCCAGAATTATGGGCATCGGTCGAGTCGCGAATTCAAACGGGCATGATAGCCGAGCAAGCTTGGGTAGAATCACTGCAAACGTTGGCCGAAGAGTTTCGCCAGGCAGAAAGTCAGTACATGCGGGAACGCGAAGCAGATGTGCATGATATCGCACGCCAAGTTATGGTCGAAATGACAGGCGTAACGCCTAATGCCATCGACATTCAGGAACCGAGTATTTTGTTGGGCCGCGACCTGATGCCTTCTGATGTGGCCGGGCTTGATAAATCGAAAGTGCTTGGTATCTGTTTGAGTGAGGGAGGGAAAACCTCTCACAGTGCGATTCTTGCTCGTGCGATGGGGATTCCTGCCATCGTTAAAGCTCAGGGCTGCCTTGATGCTGTGCGTGCAGGTCAAGTGGTGACTATTGATGGCTTCCGAGGGCATTTATGGTTCTCTCCTTCAGATGCCGTACAGCAGGAATTAGAAGCGCAACAAATTGAGTGGCAAAGCATCCGACAACGTGCATTAGCGAGTGCTCAGCAAGCCGCAGTCACCTGTGATGGTATCCATATTCCAGTATTCGCCAATATTGGTGGACCTAAAGATATTGATGATGCACTAACATCAGGAGCTGAGGGCGTGGGTCTATTCCGGACTGAGTTTTTATTTCAAAACAGTGATGAGTTGCCGACTGAGGAAGCGCAATATCAAGTGTATCGTGATATTGCCGCTGCACTTGGTGATAAGCCACTTACGATTCGTAGTCTAGATGTTGGCGGTGACAAGCCTTTAGCCGCTTATCCTATGCCATCGGAAGATAATCCATTTTTAGGTTTGAGAGGGGTGCGGTTGTGCCTTCAACATGAGTCATTGTTTACCGCTCAACTTCGAGCCATTCTGAGAGCCTTTCACGAGCAACCGAATATTCAATTGATGATACCGATGGTGGCTCAGGTTGAAGAAGTGAGAAAAGTAAAAGCGCTGTTGGCGCATCAAGCAAACCAACTCGGCTTGGATGCGACTCATTTGCCCGTTGGTATTATGATTGAGGTACCCGCCGCGGTATTAAATGCTGATGCGTTAGCCCAAGAAGTCGACTTTTTCTCTATCGGCACCAATGATTTGACTCAATATGTTATGGCCGCCGATCGAGGTAACGCCGCTGTTGCTGAATTGGTGAACTACTTTGAACCATCGGTACTAAAAGCCATTGAGCTCACGTGTGCAGCAGGCGATCGCGCGGGCATACCGGTTAGTATGTGTGGTGAGATGGCTGGCGATCCAAATGCCACAGAAACATTGCTTCGCGTGGGGTTGCGAAAATTCAGCGCCAGTGCGAGTCTGCTACCGGGACTAAAAGCGCAGATTCGTCAGTTGTCTGTCGATGTTTAGTCGATATCTTATCGTTAGTACATCTGTACCGGCGTGCTTACGCCGGTTTTACTTTTGTTATAGGAACGCCAATTCACGACTTAATACAGCTTCATTTGCTCCTGCAGCCCAAACTTATTAATTTTTCTCCATAAGGTCGTGCGGCCAATTTGCAATGCTTTCGCCATATCATGCATTTTTCCATCACACTGATTCCAAGCCTGAACAATCGCTCTTCTCTCAGCTTCTTCTAGCGTGATTACCGGCATATTCTCTGCGGTATGGCGAGAATTCAGTTTAATGTCTTCAGGAATATCGTTCAGCTTGATTAAGTTGGAACTGCGGTTAAGCAAAATTCGCTCAGTTCGATTTCTTAATTCAGAGTTGTTGCCTGACCAACGAAAATTCATCAACGCTTCCAGTGCGACTGGCTCTATCGAGATCGTCACATTGTGGCGGCGTTCATAATGGCTGATAAGCTGCTGGACGAGAAATTCAATGTCTTCTTTACGCTTTCGTAGTGGTGGAATATGCAGCTCGTTCGAGGAGATTTCATAATAAAGTTGCCGACCAAATGAGCGCTGAGTGACATACTCGCTGATCTCTGAAGCGGTGCTGGTAATAAGTTGAAAATCTACGGGGATCAATCGCAAACTGTCGCTGCGGCTGACGAGCCCAGTTTTTAACAACTTAAGTAGCACGGCTTGTAAATCGGGCGACAGATATTCCACCTTTTCTAAAAAGAGCGTACCGCCATGGGCGAGCTCAAACTTTGAAGGCATGCCTTGCCCTTCGTCGTACCCCAGGGTTTCTTTGACCAGTTGCTCTGTATTGATGGAGCGGCAGTTGAGCGTAATGAATGGTCCTTCTTTGTAGGCGCTTTCGTTATGAATCGCCATGGCGAGAGTGGCTTTTCCTACGCCTTCTTCACCTGTAATTAGAATCGGTGATTTTGACTTTATGGCCCGTTTTGCCACGGTAATGACATGCTTCATTTTTCGTGAAATGACGGGCAAAGTGCTGAACGTATAGCGCGCACTGCCACCTATTTGTTGTTGAGCAAGTTCGCGAATTTTATCGATAGGGTGCAAGAACAATAAGTGTGTGCCGTCGTTGAGTGGACGCAAGGTGATGATCGCCTCAACAAACTCGCCACGAACCTCTACCGTTGTGAGTTTACGGTTTATGCTCGCACCTGACTCAATACTAGTAAGGACATTCGGTGGGAAGCGCAAAACAGAAAAGACTTCTTTATCCAAGACCTGACTGGCTTCAATGTTTAACAAACGCTCGGACTGGTGATTTACCATGGTGATGCGATTTTCTTCATCCCACGCTAGAAGGCCGTCATCCATGCACTCTAACGTTGCGTTATGCGCACAAGTGAGGCGGTTCATGTTTTCTTGTTCCGACTGAATGTGGATTTGCAAGCTGACTTCTTTCGCGCTCGACGCGATGATGACTAAGTCTTCTTTCTTATAGCTTTCCGCTTTTCTGAAAAGGCATGTTGTACCGCGTAATTTTCCAAATTGGTCAAAAACAGGCGCAGCTACAGAGGCATAAGAGTGCAAGTGGCGATTGAAATGTTCGGCAGCAAAAACTTCACACGGGATATGAGTATTGATACAGAGATTGACTGCATTTGTGCCTATCTTTCCTTCGGAGAGAAAACAGCCTTGTTTTATGCCGAGCGTTTGCATCTCTTGTCGCATAGAGTCGTGCCCGACGGTGGAGAGAATACAGCCGTTGCCATCGGTTACCATCAATAGCAGGTCTTCGTCCCCTAGCATGTCGTAAGTGTCTTCAAGTACGGTCGTGGCGCATTCGATGAGGTGCTCGTTGCGTTTCATCAGAGATGAGAAGGTAAATCCAGAGGCAATATGTGGCTTTGACCAGGTGTAAGGGCTGCATTGCTTTATGCAACGCTCCCACGACTCGAGGACGGGAGTGCGGGAAAATTCTGGAGATACCCAGTGGTGTTTCTGGAAAAACTCCCACTTAGTTTTAGTGTCTTCGATTGAAAGCATGCGATCCCGTTTCAATACTAGCGATAGATTGGTCTGATGTTACAGAGACATCGGAATATGGACTGTGATGGCTTTCACGCACGTTGTATAGAAGAATGTGCAAAAAGAGGGGCGAGTTGAGGAGGCTTCCTTGCCAGTTTTTCGATTAAAAAGGGCTGTCTTTGCCGAGCTCATTGCAAATCTCGACAATGGCAAGTGAGAGCCCTGACTTAATGATTTGTTGTTGACGTTGCAGTTGTAGCTGATAAAACTCAAGGTCGATGTCGTCATCTGGTTCGCTGACTTCCAGTTGCACCATGCCCATTTTCTTCACCAAGTGCAGTTTCTTAATTGGTTCTAGAATATTCGGGTCAGTGAATTCGTAATCTGAAGCGTCACTATTGAGTTGGTTTTTGAGTTTGATGATGTCTTCGATGTCGTGGTAAATGTCATCGGGGAGCACTCCCAAGCCAAACAATAACTTCAAACGAACAGACAGATCGCCCAGCGGTCCAGAGTCTTGTAGCAGCGGACCGACAACCGATTGAACAGCGAAGTTATCTTTACGAAAGATTCTTTGCACTAACCCGTCGATCGAATCGTTAAAAACGTCGACTGCTGCAATGAAAAAGCCTCGTACCGATGGTGCGCTGTTTAATCGCTCAATGATCTCGGTTTCGTTGATGTTATCTGCCATATACTGAATACATTTCTAATTATTAGCTATCCCAACTCTTCAAGCAGAGAAGGACATAGAAGGGGAGCCGAGCTCCCCTAGGTAAATCAAAGTTGGTTGTAAAGTGTCTCGATTTGAGCCACTTCATCGCTGTCTTCTGCAAGACCTGTGTATGTCGCTAGCGTCTTCTTCACACCCACTTCTTTTAATGAGTTTTGTAGCTCTACGGCTTGTGGGTCAGTGTCGTTAGTGTACTTCAACGCAGCGGCAATGCCTTTCAAAAGTGTTTTATTTTCAGTGCCATACTCAATTGTACCGAGTAAAGGCTTCACTAATCTATCGTTTGCACCTAATTTGCGAATTGGTTGGCGACCTACGCGATCAACCTCATCCACTAAGTAAGGGTTGGCAAAGCGTCCCAGAATTTTCTCGATGTAAGCGTTGTGCATGTCACGGTCGAAGCCGTAGCGTTTGATCAGCACTTCACCACTCTCTTGCATCGCCTGTTTTACTTCAGCATGAATGCTTGGGTCTTCAATCGCTTCACGAATGGTGCGATGGCCTTTCAAACAACCTAGGTAAGCGGTAATGCAGTGACCAGTATTGAGAGTGAACAGCTTGCGTTCTACGAATGCCATTAGGTTGTTGGTTCTTTCCATGCCTGCGATGTCAGGGATTTCGCCCTTGAATTGCTGCTCATCCACAATCCATTCGCTAAAGCTTTCTACCGTCACTTCTAGTGGGTCATCGTTCGCCGCTTCTGCTGGTGGTACGATGCGGTCTACCGCTGAATCGACAAAGCCAACCAACTCGTCTGCTTTTGCGTGCAATGATTCATCTAAGTGTTTGTACACCTCACCTTTTAGGTGTGTGGTGCCACGAACCATGTTTTCACACGCGATGATGTTCAATGGTTTATCGTTACCTGCTGCAAAGCGCTTAGCAATGCCGGTAGCGATGGTTTTTGCAATGATGTCCAGTACGTTAGGGCCAACCGCTGTTGTTACCAAGTCGGTTTTTACAATGCGGTCGATGACATCTTCACTAGCTGAGTTAACCGCGGTGACGTGAGTTACTGTGTCGATTTGGCACTCAGTACCGACCACTTTTACTTTATATTCTTGCTTGTGACTCAGCTGATCTACGAGTGGTGCGTCAACGTCTGCGAATGTCACCTCGACTTCTGCGTCTGCTAATAGTTTACCGATGAAGCCACGACCAATGTTACCTGCGCCAAAATGAACTGCGTTTTTCATAATTCTTACCTACCAATGTCTGAAATGTTGACTAAACGAATTTAGGGTGAGGCCAACCGCATAGGGGGTGACAGCTGACCTCGGTTTGCCTCAGGAGCAAATTAAAGGGGTAATTAAGCCGCTTGTTGACCGCCAAGGATGTTTAGAATCTCTTCCACATCGTTGGTGCTGGTTAGCTTCTCAATTGCCTCCGGCTCATCGAGCGCGTTCGTAATGGTGGTAATCACCTGGATGTGCTCATCGTTCTTAGCGGCAATGCCGATAACCAGTTTCGCTACATCATCGTCGTCTTCAGTAAATTGGATACCCGATGGGTATTGGCAGATTACAATGCCGGTTTTCTTCACGCGGTCTTTCGCTTCTACCGTACCGTGAGGTACTGCGATAGATTCGCCTAGGTAAGTAGAAACCAATGCTTCACGCTCAAACATCGCGTCTACGTATTCTGGTTCTGCGTAGCCAAGTTCGACCAACTTGTTGCCCGCGAAGCGAATCGCTTCTTCTTTGTTGGCAGCTTTCAAACCTAGGTGAATGTTTTCACGCTGGATTTGGAACACCGACGTTTGCTGTGGCTCGAAGTTGTCGTCGTTTGCTGCCACGAGCGACACTTTTACCATTTGGTCGTCATTGGCTGCGGATTGGTTTTGTGCTGCTAGTAGTTTGGTGACTAGCTGGTTGTACATCTCGCTGTCTAGGAAGTTAGTCAATGAAATGTGGTGTGCGTTTGGAGCATGCTTACGTGCACGATCCGTTAAGTCTTTATGAGTAATCACGATATCTGCACTCTCTGGTAAGCTGTTAATGGCAAGGTTGGTTACGTGGATGTTCAGACCTGCGTCTTGAACCTTTTTGCGTAGCATGCTCGCGCCCATTGCACTCGAGCCCATGCCCGCATCACAAGCGACAATGATGCTTTGTACTGTCGCTAGGTCTACGTCACCTTTGCTTTGGCTGTTTACCACCGCATCGTTTTTAGATGCAGATTTCATGTCTTTCATTTGTGATGTTGCTTTTTCTAGTGCTGCTTCATCACCGTCTTCTTCTGTTGACGTTTGCGTCTTCATTAGCAGTGCTGCTACGGCGAATGACACGCCTGTTGCTGCTGCGATAGACGCTAGAACACCAACGATTGAGCCTTTCTGAGTCATCAACAAGATTGCAAAGATTGAACCTGGTGATGCTGGAGAAACGATACCTGCGTTAAAGATAGTTAGAACGAATACGCCAGTCATACCACCTGCGATAGCCGCAAGGATTAGGCGAGGGTTCATTAGGATGTATGGGAAGTAAATCTCGTGGATACCGCCGAAGAAGTGGATGATTGATGCACCACCTGCCGTTTGACGAGCCGTACCTTTACCAAACACCATGTAAGCTAGCAGGATACCTAGACCAGGACCTGGGTTTGCTTCGATTAGGAAGAAGATCGATTGACCTGTTTCAGACGCTTGCTGGATACCCAGTGGAGAGAAAATACCGTGGTTGATCGCATTGTTTAGGAAAAGGATCTTCGCAGGTTCAACGAAGATTGAAGTCAGTGGTAGTAGGTGAGCAGAAACTAGGAAGTTAACGCCAGCCGCCAAGCCACCAGAAAGAATTTTTACGAATGGACCGATAAAGATGAAAGCAAGGATCGCACACAGCATGCCGATGATGCCCGCAGAGAAGTTGTTAACCAACATCTCGAAGCCACTTTTTACTTTACCATCGATGTAGTTATCGAATTTCTTGATAGCCCAGCCGCCCATTGGGCCGACCATCATTGCACCCATAAACATTGGGATGTCTGTGCCGACAATCACACCCATTGTTGTGATTGCACCGACTACCGCACCACGATCGCCACCAACTAATTTACCACCGGTGTAACCGATAAGTAGTGGCAGCAAGTAGGTAATCATTGGGCCAACCATAGAGGCTAACGTTTCGTTTGGTAGCCATCCAGTTGGGATAAATAGAGCAGTGATAAAGCCCCACGCGATAAACGCGCCGATGTTTGGCATTACCATGTTTGACAGAAAACGACCAAAATTTTGTATCTTGATCTTGGCATCTGGTGATATCATAACAATTCCCCGTTCGATGTTCTGATGAATCTTGTTGTAGTAAACGGTTCGCCAAAACCGTTTGTTTGATTGCTTAGTACCCAATCAATTTACCACACATTTTCCAATTGGAACTGACAACGGGTTTTTCGTGATCTACGCCCGCATTTCTTAGGCTGAGAAACGGTTTTTAAGTGACCAAGTTCAACTTATTAACTTGTAACTTAATAACAAAAAGCCACTTTTAAATCTGTCAATAAAAATCTTAGTGATCAATCCGACCTTCTGACAAATTTAAAATCAAAATACTTTGTGACTTTGATCACTTTTGATTTTTTTTGAAATTCGAATTAAATACTTGTAATGATCAATGTCACGTTTTGTGTTGAGTTGTGGTGGATTTAAAGTGTGATCTGGATCTGTTTTTGTTTTTTGTGAAAGTTTGTGACGGAATTGGTGAGATAAATGCTATCTAGATCTTTCGATAGATTGTATCTATAAGAGTCTTTTCGGCGCACTTCACGGAGCACGCCTAATTAGTTGATGAAAGGGTAAATAAAGAGAGTCGCCACACGGTTCTTCTTGTTATTCCCAACTCTCTACTTAATCACTGTTCTTAATCATCGTTGCTATTAGTATGATAGACGAGGTAGTCATGAGCTTGCTCGCGTCCCATATACCTTGCCAACGTCTTTTCTTGAACATCGCGCAAATCCACCATAATCAATCCATCTAGAGCGTTATTGAATGCAGGGTCGACGTTGAAGCATACCAGCTTGCCATTGAGGCTTAAGTACTGACGTAGCAAAACGGGCACTCCTTTCCCTTCATCGATTCTGGCAATGACACGTGACAATAGCTGTAAATCACCCAGAGCAGTGAGCATGCTGGTGTTCCAGTCACGGTGGTGCTCAGGAAGTGGGTTAGAAGGTGTGACGTACTCTGCGCAATTGTTGTCGTAGTGGTGCAGTGTCATTGATTGAGCCAGTAATTGACGTGCAGTATCGCTATAATCGTTGCTAATGCTTACCGGACCAAATAGGTGAGTGTAATCTGGGTTTTGATGAACGAACGTTGCGATGCCTTTCCACAGTAGCAGTAGCGCGCTCATGCTCTTTTGATATTGCTGTGCAATCACAGAGCGCCCCATCTCAATGGATTTACCCATTTGGTCGATAAAGCGTTGGTCATAGTTAAACAACGTTCGTGAATACAGACCTGCTACGCCGCGCTTTTCAATCAGTTGATCAACCAGACCTAAACGATACGCGCCCACCAAGCATTGGTTCTCTCTGTCCCACACAAACAGATGCAGGTAATCATGATCGAAATGGTCAATGTCTATTGCTAGTCCAGTCCCTTCGCCAACTTGTCGGAAATTGAGCTCACGTAGGCGACCAATTTCATGCAGTAGGGAAGGGATACTCTGCGACTCCGTGCAGTAAACATCGAACTCACCACTTGTTAGCAGCTTGGACTCTTTTGGTAAGTTGTTCAGCTCTTCAAGCAATTCGCCTACGGGTAACCCTGCCGCTATTGGAGAGAGCAGTTCTGATGAAGAAGAAGGCTTAACTGATTGGGTTTCACGATTGAGCAAGTAAGTGTTGAGCCGCAAATAGTTCACCACTTGATCATCGTTAAGTGTGTTGAGCTCTTTGAATTTAATCGCTTGGCCAAAAGACAAGTTGATGGTTTGTGCATGTTTGTTCAGTAGCTCCCGCCCGAGCATTAGGGTACGCAAAAGTGGATGGATTTTCCCTGCCATATAGAAGCGTTTCGAGTTCTGACCACTGATGAATACTGGAACTGTCGTTGCTTTGTTTTTGCGGATCAGGCTACTTACGCTTCGACTCCACGCTTTGTCTTCCAAGCGTTGCTGTTTGGCATCGACTAACTGGGAAACCTCACCGGCAGGAAAGACAAGCAATAAGCCGCCACTTGCGAGGTGTTTATTAGCCGCTCTGAGGGCCTTCATATTTGATTTGACGGCGTCTTTGCCTTCAAACACATCGACACCAATGAAGAGCTGATCTAACTCCGGCACGGTTTTCAGGTATTGGTTGGCTAGAATTTGGATATCGTCTCGTACCATCAACAAGAGTTCGGCCAAGATGACGCCTTCCACACAACCAAGCGGATGGTTCGCCACAATGACGGTAGCACCTTGTTTAGGAACTGAATCGAGTGAACCATGAGCAATGCGATAGTCGATACCTAAGATATCCAGCGTGAAGCGGAGAAAAGTTTTGGTATCGGCATTAACGGGGCGTTGGGCGTAGAACTTATCAAGTTGGTTTAAACCGGTTGCCCATTCAGCAACGTTTTCACCAATGCCAAACGGCGTTTTACGAGGGAGACGAAAAGGGGTTGAACTATCCATATTTACCTCAGCGTACAAGTTGCTGATTGGATAGTAGAAATTACAGATGACAGTTCAGAGGCAAAAGCATGAGCCTTTGGTGACAAACTAATGAAGCTTTATTGACTAAAGAAAACGGTATATCACTGTGCTATGAATCAAAACTCGCGTTATGTCTCCCTCTTAAAACAAGAGATAGGCTATCTTATTTAGAACAAAGATTAAGCTAAGTTGATATTTATCAGGGGGAAGTAATGGAACGAGTTTCCAATAAAGCAGCACTTTGGATTGGGCTAAGTTTGATACTTGGTCTTGGCATCCTTGGCTATTTTATGCAGCAGACGGCGGTGAAATACCGAGCCTATGAAAGAGTCGTGACAGTAAAAGGTTTGTCGGAGCGTGAGTATCCTGCTGATACGGTGATTTGGCCGATTCAATTTACTCTAGCGAGTAATGATATGGGGGCCATGTTTGATGAAATTGACCAGCAAACCCGTTTGATTTTGGACTTTCTAAGTGCCAAAGGGCTTCCTGAAACCAGCGTTTCCCTTTCTTCCCCAGCGGTCATTGACAGAAAAGCACAGCAATATGGGAGCGAGCAAGACATTGAGTATCGTTATTTGGCCTCGCGAACCGTTACGGTTTACAGCCAGAGTGTTGATGTTGTTCGAGCGGCAATCAATGAAATAGGTGAGCTAGGAAAACAAGGCGTTTTGCTTAACCAAGATCCTTATGCAAATCGTGTTGAGTACAGCTTTACTAAGCTGAATGATGTGAAGCCAGACATGATCGAAGAAGCGACTAAGAATGCGCGTGAAGTGGCTGAGAAATTTGCGAAAGACTCACAGAGTTCACTGGGTAAGATCAAACGTGCAACTCAAGGGCAGTTCTCGATTTATGACCGAGACAGCAACACGCCTTACATTAAGAAAGTACGAGTGGTATCGACGGTTCAATATTACTTATCTGATTAAAGTTGCGCTCATATAGTCAATAGTTGGTCGTTCCATCACCTTCTATTTGTAGAGGTATCTATGCTCTGTGATAGGGAAATCAGTCTTCGCTGACGCTATATACAAGTACTTTTTTATAAAACTAAGTTCTTAACAGTGATGAGGTGAGTTTGATAATAATCAAGCTCACTTGTTTCTTATGAGCGTAAGTTAGTATGACTTATTGCTAGAAGGAATTAGTATCATGGCATACAAGCACTTTGTTAGAGAACTACTGGGTTTAGCGATTGTTGTCTCTGTCGTCTTTGGCGTATTAGGCGTGATGTTAGAGCTCTTCGCACTGACGGCACTTTGGGAGCATCAGCAAACGATAGCCGATGTTTTTTTCCATGAATCTCTCTACTTCATCGTATTTTTAATCCCACCATACTTCCTCTGGAAGTTGATTAACCGCCCTGAATTGGTTTCTGCTGATCAAGCTTATTTGGCAATGAAGTTAGAGGCTGAAAGTCGACAATGAGTCGATTTAGTGAGTAATGAAAAGAAGAGGCTATGAGAAAACATTAGCCTCTTTTCTATCTGATTCGTGGGGCAAAGTAGTCGCTGCTTTATTGATTAAAAAGCTGCTTCGATTGTGCCTTTGAAAGTGCGATCGAGATAATCACGAATCGCTTGAGATTGATAAATAGAAACGAACTTTTTATACGCTTCATTATTTTTGTCTGCGTCACGAGTGGCGATGACCATGACTGCTAATGGGGCGTCTTTTGCTTCAAGATAGATACTTTGTTTCTTCGGATCTAAACCAGAAGACATTACGTAGTTCATTGTAATCGCAGCCGCGTCCACATCATCTAATGTTCTTGGTAGCTGAGCGGCATCTACCTCGACAAATTCAAATGATTTTGCGTTTTTTGTGATATCAGTTAGGGCGGCTTTATGGCCAACACCCTGTTTCAGCTCAATTAAACCTGCATCGGCGAGTAGCAACAGACCACGACCACCGTTGGTAGGGTCATTTGGAAGCGCTATACGTGCATTGTTTGGAAGCTCTTGCAGTGAGCGATACTTATTGGAATAAAGCCCCATACGCATAAGAATGGACTGACCAATTGATACTAATTGGGCGTTATGGCTACTGTTGAAGTTGTCTAAAAATGGCTGGTGCTGATAGCTATTAATATCGATGCTACCATCGCTAAGAGCGGCATTAGGTGTCACGTAGTCAGAAAACTCAATGACTTCGACATTCAAACCTTGCTTCGCTGCCTCCTTCGCTACCGCCTCGACTACTTGTGCATGTGGTCCAACTGTCGCGCCCACTTTAATGACAGAGTCATCTTTTTCTCCACAAGCGCTTAAGCCGACTACTGCCGTGAGAATCAAAGCTAGTTTCTTTAAGTGACCAATACTTTTCATTGTAGCTCCATTTTTGCTTTAGACGTCCATACGTTTATATGTCCATACTATCAGAAGTTGTCTGAGGGTCAATGGTTTAAATCACGAGCAGACATTTTGTTTCTATTGCTCGTATAGAAAGCCAGATAATAGTTAAAGAAGAGGGGAAGAAGAAAAGCTATTACGAGGTTAGTGACGAGTTACCGCAACCGAAACTGTACCCAAAGATATAAGATACAAAAAAGGCGTAGTAGGTATTAACCTGCTACGCGTTTCGAAATATGGTGGCCCCTCGCAGACTTGAACTGCGGACCAATCGATTATGAGTTAGCCACTAACGCAGGAAGTCTAGGAAAACCGAGGTAAGTTTAGTGCAATTTAAAATAGCCTAAAGCATTTACTAAACAGTAGTTTAGCGCAGTTTAGATAAGTTAGTCAAAACTAGCGACTGTACCGCTATTGTACCGATTTTTCGTCGGTGTTGCTTTTTACCGAATTAAAATAAGATTTGATCGTACTTTATTCATTGTCAAAACCTGATACCCATTCTTTAAGCTCTGTAACGCTTGCAAAGCAAGACGATAATGCCTGAGTTATCATTGGGTTATTACCATGCTTCATCAATTGCCGGGAATCTGTCTTTAGACCAATACACTGTTTGCCTAAAGAAAAAGCGTACCCCAGTTCGAAGCAAGCACCTTCATCAACGCTTCGGCCATCTAGAAGTATCAGTAAAATGTCACATTTTTTTATTGCTTCAATATCACCATCAAATACACCTTTTAAAGAGTTAGCAATATCTCCACCATTTTCTATTTTTTCAAAGACTAGCCCGTTATCCCTTTGAGGAAGGAAAACATCAAATTTCGAAGACAGTAAACTTTCTAAGTATATATTGAAATTCATTTCCGAATCACAAAATAAAGGAGCCGCTAAGTATATTTTTTTCTTCATTTATTACCTCCTTTATGTTTCGTCAATAGCTTGTTGAAATCGCAGGGTTTATATTCTGATAAAAAAATACTCCTCACTACTTCTTTAGTTACTGATGCTATAGATTTATTTCTTGTATCGATAAATTTCACATTTTCATCTAAAACTGGATCACTATAAACCTTTATTAATTGCTCCTGTTGCTCTTTAAGATACGTACTGTTACCTTTTCTTCCACGGTACTTTTGACGATATTCTAGCTCCTTATGCGAACCCTTTAAGAATATAACACCAGCTTTGATAAGCCCTTTATCTTCAAGGTCATTTCTACAAACAATTTTTATGATTTGCTTAGCTTTTTCAGGCCATTTTGTTTCATCGACAAAGGCAAAGGCATCTACAGGTGCTCTATCCATAACATATATACCTGATTGTGCTATTTTAAATCTTCTGTTTTTTTGTCTTACTTGGCCTAATATCCAGTTATCGACTTGCTTTCTTTCTGTATCATCAAGCTCATTTGATGGCTTGGCTATCAAATTATTTCTTTGCTCGAGCCATTCATCAACGATATTCATTCCTTGTAATCTACTTATACAAGAAGTTTTTCCTACAGATACTGGACCGGATAAATGATAAAGATAAGTTTCACTTACACCTGCTTCATCATATAAATCAGAAAAATTATCATCATCTAAAAGAGATATAATTTCTATTAAACAAGAAATTTGTTCATCATTAAGGAATAATGTAACAAAGTTATATAATTCAAAATTTACTCTAGTTATTTCTTCAATTTCTTCTTGAGTAGGTTTTTCTTTTTTATAGTAATGAATATAGTAATGAACAGTACCAGGAGAAGAGCGTTCTGTTTGTCTTAATATGCTTCTCATCCCTGGATCATTTAAAGAGAAACCAACAAATAGGGAAGGAGACCTTGAAAAATAGTCAAATAGAATTCTGTATTTTCCCGTAGCTGATTCTATTATTTGATCTGATATGGATTCCTCTGTTAGTACTACTGTCTCTGAATATCTATCGACTGCATGCTCAGGAATAAAACCATTCGGGTGATATACAACAGGTCTATTGTTCTGTATTACAAAGTTTGGTCCCCAAGCAGTATAATACCCTATGGTATCCTCTGAATTTTTGTTTTTATTCAGTGCTTTTTCTAACAGTTCATCATAATTGTAGCTAACAACTAAAGGGACTTTATGACAAAGTTTTGCTAACTCATTTAGATAAGGATGATTATCTATTTCATCGTTTAGATCTCCAACGTTTTCATATAATGATTGGCGCAGTAAGTCTCGCCATTTTGTTGCAATTTCTGGTTCATGAAGCATAGGATCTAATTTGCAAAAATCATCACTTGATTCATGATGGTTTTTAAAGCGTGAAAAAAGATATTGTGCTTGCATCGGTTCGGCATTATTTTCTCTATGTTCCCCATTAATTCCCGAACTATGCATTTTTTTAGATATACTGTTTAATAGATTTGGCCAAGAGGGAAAACCTGCTGAAAGGCTTAATCCAGCACCAAGTGTTATACCTAGTTTTCTCTCAGATGAGAGTTGTCTTAGGTGTGATATTGCTACTGGGTATTCCTTTATTAATTCTATGCTTATCTTTTTATTTTTCATTTAAATAGACTTTATATTGATTTTAATTTTCCAGAATAATTCAAACTTATTAATGATTGTTTGATTGCCTCATAGTAACTATCCTTTGAATCAGTATGTATTTCCTCTATCTCGTTTTGAACTAATATTTTATTTAATTTTTGTTTTAATTTTATTTTTATTTCTTCTTTGTATTTACAAGAAGTGCAATTTAGGTTTATGTCATAAGGGGCTATATTTTCTGTAGGCTCTATAAGACCATATTTACCAGAAAATATAAGACAGTTTGAGTTTGGTTTGTCAGTAGCAGACAGGTTGTCTATAAACCTTTTTGATTTGTACATATCTTTAGCTAAGCAAGGGAGACGTGCTTTTTCTTTGGAACAGTTAATTATAAAAAGTATCATTGATATTCACCTTTACATTTAAATGAACTAAGTTTTAATAATCTATTCCTTCTTGCTGTCAAATCTATCTTCTCATCATATGAACTAATATTCAATTGATAGCCTAACCGTGTTGAGTGTGGAGGCATTTGACGTTCTTTCAGTATCTGTACCGTGACTTTACGCCATACATGTTTTATAGAAGTTCTGCTATCTTAGCCGATGCATTTTTCATGTCCCAGCTGAGAGTTCACTCTCTTCAACTCAAATCGCTCTCGTATTTATCTTGATCGAGGTTCTTGGAACTCGTTGCTTTAGCTTTTTTCCGCCTTTTGATTTCCTCTCTGGCCCATTTTGAAGACTCTTGCATGTCTTTCCTCAACTCTTCCAGTTCAGCGTCTGTGAGGCTTCTTGGATACTCTGTGTTGGGTGCTTTTCTTTTCATATTCCCCCAAATTGATCAAGATATGTTGACCTCAGTGATTTAATTCGTTCCCTTCATGGCGTTCAAACCATCATCTCACCATATGCACTAATGCTCAATAAACAACCTATGCTGACAGCAGGTGACCAAGCTACCAATGAGGGAGTCCAGAGGGGCTTGTCCCTTTGGGCATAGCGCAGCGTAAACTTTCAAAATTTAGCTTAAAAAGTTTATTCATGGCGAGGTACGAGACATGAATAAACAAGTGATAGTTCTTAACCTTTAGGTTAATGAAGTAACCACTTGTTATATCATCATCTTTTATCAACTCTCACTTTGTTGTTTAACTACCTCTATATTGAATTGATGCCGCCTTAATATCTAATGAGCACTATGATATTAGGGGGCAGAAGGAGCATCTACATTAATAATTTGATGAAGGTTTGAGCAATTATCTAGAGATGTATGCTTCAGGCGTGAGGAATCGACCAAAGCTAATTGGCTTAAAGATAAGAGGTGGTTACTGGAATTGTGGGGCTCTGTCGTCGAATGAAATTAGCGCAGTATCAAATTGGCCTCGCGCAGAGCTAGTTTGTGTACTTTCCTCTGTTATCACACGGACTCGTTTCTTTTTCGCTAGTTTACTAGCATAAGTTGGCCAAACATTACAACGACCGGACTTTTTCAACCGTTCCAAGGCGTGGTTCCTCTGCTCGTCAAGCCAGCCTGATTTTAAGTTAAGTTCTTTCATTAGCTTCATTGTTAGCCACTTTAATCCAGCTGTGCCACGTATCTGACCTTCTTGGTTACGAATATCCATGTTGGCGCTATTAAGGTAGCCAGCTTGAGTCAGTTTATCGATATAACGAAACCAGGTAGATTCGGGCATTACTTCGTCATACATTTTTTCGTATCGTTTAATCATTGCTCTATGTTTGACAGGATCATTAAACGTAGCCTTTGGTACTCCAATGCGGAACGTTGCCCAATCCATATAAGTGATTAAAACAGTCAGTACTCGAAAGGCTTTGATTCTCACACGGCGCTGCATATCTCTATGGGGGCTAATCAATGAGTTTAGTGATTTAAGGACAAAAGGTTTATCTTGAAAGTGCTTTAATTTATCGATGAGGCGACGCGTCGCCTCAGGTACACTCCTTTGCTTCACGACTCGTAAAACAATACGTACTTCAGGAGAGTAGCCTTTGTTTGCTGTCGTCTTTGTGTTCTTGCGTGACATGATATCAGTCCTCACAAGATACATGGGGTAGGGTGAAAAATGAGCACTTTATATCTTGAAAGCGTGCACTATAATGAGTAACTGTCATGTTATACCTCTATGGAAGGTGTAATGTGAAAATGTGGGCCGGTGTTGCGAGCACCGGCCTATGTGTCTTGATTATTTGCGTTACTTGAACGGCCAGCCTCTGGTTTTGTTGGTTTGCTTATTTAACGACATCATTCTTCGATACGCCTTGTTTGCCACTTTGTTTTGAACCCCTTCCAGGACGTCAGCTAAACGATAAAGCTGCTTACTGTATTTGGTTGAGTGTGCCCACTGACCGGCAAAATAAAATGCGAGCATCACCAGGAACATGACTGCGAAAAATGTTCCAAAGTCTGTCCAGTTTTGAGGTGGGAAATGCAAATCCATTGTGATTCTCCTATCTGATTTTGTGTGAAGGCATCATTAAATGTCTTCTTGGTTACTTTGAGTTTTGATTGTTTCAGCCAAGCGGCCTCCCGCAGTTTGACTGATACGGTTACGTGCAATATCTCCAATACCTTTAGCTAGGTTTACTCCTGCCCCTGCTGCAATTCGTCCTGCTTTAGCCGTGGATGCGACAACGCTGTTTGAGTTCATTTGCATTCCTGATGCATGGGCGAAGGGGGTGTCACCTGTGCCAGGGTCTTCGGATGTTGTAGAAGAGTCGCTACCAATAGAGCCTGTCATTGAATCGAGCATTTCAGAGTTGGACGCCGCCTTGAACGCAGCTTGCAGAGCCGAGGCTCCTCCCGCCGTTCCAATAGCTGCACCAGCAGCCATGCCACCAGTAGCCATTGCGGCTCCAGCCATCGCGCTAGCACTTACATTTCCTGAGCTAGTAGCAGATCCTGAGCCTGGTATTAAGCTCGCGACTACATTGGGTACGGAGTGAATAAGTAGCATTAGAACTACGGATACTACGAAAATAACCAGTAGCTCTTTCATTGAGGTGTTTGCTGACAGCTCAGCATAAAAACTATCCATAATTGACATAGCGACGCCGATCATTAACGTCATGGTCATAAGCTTTAAGGCAATGCTGAGCACACTACGAAAGTAATTGATGGCAATATCAGAGGTCCATTTTGAGCCCCCAAAACCCAGTACAAAAATTCCAGCATAAGTAAGAACCCAAGCGGAAACTAAAGACAGTAAGACATTGGCTGCTACAACCGTCATACAAACCAAAATTAACAAGGTAATAATGAAAATTGCTAAGTTATCAAAGGGGCTTGTATAGCTATAGGCTTCGCTTGATTTTGTAATAATGTCGAAAGCGATGCTGATCGGCTCTGATGGAGTCAGCTCACGAGGTAATCCTGCCGCTTGAGCGCCAATTATTCTGAGTGAATCTATGATAGAAGCGGCAAACTTAGGACCGTTTCTAAGCAGCCATAAGAAGAAACCGAAGGTGATAATAAAGCGGGTAAACTCGGCAAAAAACTCTCTTATATCTGCCTGTTTTAGTAATAGATTCCCTCCTGTCCACACAAGTGAGATTGTCCCAAGCAACCAAAACAACCAGCTTGCATGATTAGTTATCACGCCTGCCCAAGAGCTGCTCACGGTCAGAAAGTGGACTGCAACTTCATCTAGCACACCGTTAGTTTCGATTGTGGCATTAACGGGTGTTGAAATTATGGCTAGCCACGAGAGAGTGAATAGTCGAAATGTCATCATTAGAAACCTTTATTTTGGCTACGTTCTGTTGGCGTACCCATATTCCATAAGCAACCTTCCGACTGCGTTGAGTCGGGTGACTCACAATCAATTTTTTCTACGTCTGTGGGCTGTCCACAGCCACTTAAAAGTAATAAGCAGCTGAGATATAAATGCATCGATATGAATATTCTCATGGTTAAAACTTCCTGTTTTTCGAACGATCTGTAGGTGAGTCAAAATTGAAGAGTTCTTCATGTGCAGCTTGGTGTCGGGCTTTCTGATCGTTTTCGGCTTGTATTTGTGTCGCGACAGCATTGTATTGAGCGGTCATCAGACTACGTATCTGTAAGAGTTGACTGCTTTGTTGGCTAGCAAATTGGTTCGCATATTGAATTGCTTCTAGTTGCCCCTCGGCTCCTTGAGCTTGTCGCTGTAGCTTTTCTAACTGCTTAGCGTCGTTTTGTAAGGCTTTAAATTGCTGACTAATCCCTTTGATTGCAGCTTTACTCGCTGATACTTGAGCCTCGGAGGAAATACGGTGGCTTTCCTTCATGGCAGCCCACTCTGTATCACTGCATCCTTGAGCTGAAAAACACGGAGAGTTACGGTAATAAGAAACGTCTTGAAACTTACCAAGGTAGTTATCTAGGCTACCGAGTTGGTTCTGATAGTAGGCGAGTGTATTGGTCGCCTGGTTAAGTTCATTTATCGTCGCTTGAGCTTGGTCCCAGATGTACGAAGCTGGTGCCACTGTGTTTTTTAGTTGGTTTTCATACTGCTGAAGTTGCGTTTGGTATTGTTGGATCTGCTGTGCGGTTTGAGTTACCGACTCCATTGCGGAAAGTATGTTGTGAGGCAGATTTAGGCCATCTGCGACTGGAATCCCCGACCAAGTGGGACCAACATAACTCCAAAGCATCCCAATAGTTAGGACGTGAATTTTAGCCGCTAAAATTTTCCTTCTAAGTTTCATTGCGATTTCCTTAACTGACGGTGTGAAGTGTTTATCGACTTCTACTTTTTCTAGATTGTTTTTCTTGTTTCTTTGCCATTTCAGCTATCAACCGAGCTTTACGCTGTTCGTATGTTGAATGTTCTTGAACTTGTGGCTTCTCAAAGCGCAGAACAGCAAGCTGAGAGAGATTGCTGAGCTTATTCCGCCTAATTATTGGGGGAGCCTTGCCAATAGGTGAGATATCACGACGTTGGTTGTTCCTCGTTACATCTTGATTGGAAGAGAGTAATGAGAGCCGCCTTTGCTCTAATGCTTTATCGCTAAAGGTGATAGGTAGGCGGGTATCAACCGCTGCACGAATCACGTAAGCCTTAAATGTAGGGGAGCCGTTAACGCTGATTTCGTTGCCATATCGTGCCATTGTGATTTTTAGTGCTTGGACTATGGATTCCTTATCCGCTTGGCCCGATACCTGAAGGCGTTGACCATCATCACGTATTGCTCCGTTTTTGGATCGAAACAAAATGGTTCCAGTTTTGGTAATAGAATCAATAACGCTTGTGAAGTTTGTTTGTTCTTGTCCATTGCCTTGTAGAGTGTTGCCGTCTAGCATTTGTGCTGCTTCTCTTGCTCGCAATGCGGCCAAAGCGTTCTGGTCACCCTGATGGGCTTGATGTTTTAACCAATCGGCCCAAGTTCTTTTGCTATAAGTTTTGTAGATTGCTTGGCGATCGTTTTGGTATTGTTGTTGAGCTAAAGCGATGTTTTTTTGAAGTGCTTGACTGGCTTGGGCATACAGCAAGCGCTTAGTAAACTTACCGCTATTGGTGAGTTTTATTGCCATGCGACGTACTTTGCCTTGCTTCTTGGCATTTAGAACTTGCTGATTTTTCTTTTGACGAAGTGTCTCTAATGCGGTGGTTCTATTAGTTGCAAGGCTCTTCTGCTCTTTCTGATATCTGGCGTAAAGCTCCGTTGTATCTATTCGAGTCTGAACAGGTTTTTTTTGGTAACTGCGTTTTGAGCTGAATTTATTATTAATAGTTTGGTGTGGCTGAAATGCGCCGAAGCGGGACTCCAACTTTGGTTTGGATAAATTACGATCCAACGTGCTAGCCTTTATCGTGATTCCTGTGTCGGATGAAATCACCAAACCATTGCCTTTTACTGAAAGTGTTAATCCGTTTTGGCATAGAGTCGCGTGTAGCTCAGACCATGTTTGAGCGGCTTTTATTTCGTTTATACACTCACGCTTAATCCATCCAATTAGGCTTTCAATGCCGGAGTGACGCTCCATATCAACAGCGCGTGCAGTACCGCGGTTTTGTTTAGGGGTGTGATTGTCTTGTTGTAGTCCAAATGCCTTTTCTAATCGTTCACATTGTTCTGCAAGCGTACGATGTGAATAGTACGGTTCATGTATGGTATAGCGTGATGGATGGATCTTATTGATCGCCACATGAACATGCAGGTTGTCAGTATCATTGTGAACTGCACTGATACGTTGGTGTTCACCAAAACCTAGACTTTCACATATACGCTCTTCGATTGTAGAAAGAACATCAGAACTAACTTGTTCTCCAGCGCGAAAGCTAATAATCAGGTGGTAAGTCTTGTCATTTTTCGCTCTGGTGTTTGTTTGCTGAGTGGCCAATACCTCGCAGATAGCGTCTCTAACTGAATCTGCATCGCAGTTAGTTAGCCGCACCTGACCTAACCGATGTTCTTTGCTTTGGGTATCAGTCAGGTAACGGACTAAGCCCGAAAAATCGGACTTACTCGCTGAACGCATTGGGATGTGTTTAGCAATCATGGCTAGGACCTTTGACTAAGAATAGATTCCATGAGCTCGCTCATCTGAGCTTTGGTTGAATCGATGCGATTTAATACTGCTCTAATGGTAGGTGTGCCGATTTGAGCTGCTTTAGCATCATTAGTTAGCCAAAGCTTTAGTAACCCACCAAGCCTGCCAAGATCACCATTAACTCTGACTAGTTCACGTACTTGTTCTGCATCAACGACGCTTTTCACTTGGCGTCCTTGCCCAATTCGGCGTAGATAGGTTGAAACACTGAGGCCTGCTTGTTTGGCATTAACCTCAATCGCTTCACGTTCATCAGGTAGGCAGTAGACTTTAAGAGGGCTTGTGTTCTTCCTGGTGACTTTTTCTTCATGCTGCATTACGTGTTCTCCTATCTAATCATCTATCACTGAATTGCTCCCGCAGGGCAGGATTGCCGTTGAGCGCCGCAGGTGCGAATAAGGAAAGTGAAGAGTCATCGCTATGCTTGCATAGTGGGACTCCTTCACACATCCTGCCCGCAATATCGCCCTCATTAGTTATCAAAAAAGGGCGGCGCTATCGCACTGTTGTCACGCAATTGCGTAGAAAAAGACATAAAATGGTGCGAAAATGGCCCAAAATAGACAAAATAGTGCACTGGTTGCGTTTTAACTGAGATACAGTTGCGTATGCACTGCGTTTGAATATATTCATATCAAGTCCTCTTTATTTGGCTGTGAATTAAAAGAAAAACCGTTTATGTCACGAGAGGGGGGCGACTTCTCTGATTTCTCTTTAGTGGGCGGAGTAGCCATTGAGGTTTGTGTTATGTATTGCTTCACATAACGCAGGAAAGTCTCATAGCGAAATGCGATTAGATTCTTCTCTGTTAGGTAGGTCCAAATCGTTTTTAAGTTGTAACCAGCGTTAATTGCTTCCTCTACATCGGTTTTTACGCCAAGAAAAGTTGCAAGCACTTCTTGCTTATTTGGCGAACGATTGTTTTTTTGTCTTTGAATAACCCAGGACTGTAGTTCTTTGACGTAATCAGACATATCAAGCCTCCTGGTATTGATAAGATGATTGGTCAATTAAATTAGCAATATCGGAAACTTTAAAATAAACACGTCTTCCTATTTTTACTTGGTTCGGTTTGAGCTTATGTGCCAGTTCACAGTTGCTCCGAAGAGTCATTCTTAGGCCTTGTGGACTGCGGTGTAGGATCTCAGCCACTTGATAAAACGAAAGAAGTGGTGAACCTCCGTACTTTCTATACAAGCATTCCTCAGTGGTCATATTGCCCTCCTTTGCATTTTATTTATTTCATCTGGAGAATTACTTTAAATAAGTGTTAAGAATATATTTTAATTAAAAATGACAACTACCTTATGTCAGTCTATGTAAATTAAAGCAATAATATTACCTAAAAATCAATATGTAAATTTTCGACAATTTAAGATTGGAATTATTAATTTTTCTTTGTTTTCGATATATCGTAATTTTATTTAAATGTTTTCGATCGGATTTTAGCGGCTAAAATTTTTATGGGAAATATTATTTGTTATTTTGTTTCGATATATAGGATTTTAAATTTTATATTGTCTTAATTGTAATTATATATATTTGAATTAAGTTGTTTTTATATTGATAAAAGCGAGTTTTATTAGAATGGTTTCGATATATCGAATAGGGGATGGAGCGAAATATCATTTGTTCAAGGTACTGAGTAGTGGGAGAAAACTTAGGAAGGAATTATGCTAATTTCTAAACTCCTGCCGCTTTTTTAAATAATATTTTGAGATATGTGATACCTGTCTCACGATTGTTTAGGAACAACGTGAGGTTTAAGGCTCGAGTATCCATAAATCCAATTGCTATCCCGGCCTATATGAGTAAAAAAGATTTCTCGGAAGTTATATTCCTAGGTTCATGTATGTGGTTTTTCGTCATGAAGCCAAGGACGATGCATTACTATAGTGCCTAAGAGTATTAAAATAGAGATTGTTGAGGGGAAGTCTGCAATGCAAGTGTTCTCCAAACCCATGAATCAAACTCGCGTCTAGAAATTGCTAACAAGTCTGCTGCTGAACAAAATACATCTTTCAGAAAAGTATATTCGGAACTCTCTATTCCTGCATTTTTAGCAAAACTTCGGATGTGTCTATCTACAGCAATAGAATCTATACCAACTAGACACTTCATGTAATCAACAGTTTTTGGACCAATACCGTTTAGGGATTGAAGATCTGAACAAAAATCATCTTTCATGAGTTTGTTTTTCAGATCGCTGGCAGTATGAATGTCATTGTTTAACATATAAGACACAAGGTTCTCGAATCTAGAGAGCTTTGTCGAGTGAGTCCAGTTAAGAATCTTTTGTGGACCATCTTGTTGAAGCAACCGAGCTAACTCACAAGTACTTTTCATTTCTGAGTATGTGTTAAGTATCGCGAGTACCCTAGGTCTGACTACAGTAGTGTAGTTCAATCCTGCTTGGAGCACTGAATCAGCTAAGATTGCTCCCATATGGTCATAAGTTGGTCTGTATTGATGTCCATCAACTTCCAAGCCTTGCTCTTTGGCATAGTTTGCTAAAATTCTTGCGGACTTAAGAATTTCAATCGTCGCTTCCAGGTTTGGTGTGATCGCGTTCATCTCTAATAACTTTCAATGCATTTAGTCTTTCGACACAATTAGGACAAGCTCCGCATGGGAAACTGCTTGCTGCCTGACAAGAGTACGTTCTTCCTATAGGTACACGTAGTTTCATAGCTTCTTGTACTACATCAGCTTTACTTGAGAATCTAAATGGAGAATGAAACCTAACAGGACCAATGGATTCAGTTAGACCATCAAGCTTATTCATAAAACTCGAAGTACAGTCAATTTCCTTTGCATGATTGCTGTTGATGAAACCAGTATAGACATCGAGAATACCGATCGTCTGGGCTCGTGCTGCAGCGGCTGCGAAAAATAGCATAGTTCGATATGGGATGTACAGATCATCATCAACTATGTCGTCTGCCCACAAATCAGCTTCATCGATCAACCTAGATGTAGAGCCTCTAAAAATTTCACTGATATCAACTCTTTCTGGGCATGGACAGGAAGCAGGTAAGACCTCATTTAATCTTGACCATTCTGTTTCGACGCAATGCTGTCCGTAATCGAAGAACAGTGGATAAACTTCATGCCCTTTTTCAAGAAGTTTATATACCACAGTGGTGGAATCCAGCCCCCCTGATGTTAACACTATGGCTTTTGTCATTTTCTATTCTCCAAATATGAAAGTTCAACGTAGAGATGATTCAAACATTCGTCGAGGTCGGAAGAGTATTTATTACTACCAGTCACTACCATATTATTATCGTTCTCTCGATTAGGGTCATAAGTTATTACAGGTATTCCTTTAGCTAAGCCAATACCAACCTCTACCAATGTTCCAGGGTCTCTTTGAAGTGGAATTGCAAATATCACGTCACATACATTAATGAGCGCGCAGTCGTCCTCATAAGCTTTTCGACGTTCAAAGTTGGAAGATTTTTCGTTTAGCTCCCCGTTCTCAAGTACAGGTCTTCTAATATTGAAGTTGTGGTACTCTAAGCTGGATATAGCTGAGTCAAGATGTTTTCTATCAATATAGCTGAAGTCAGGTGCGGCTATATAAATGTTATATTTCTTCCTTGCATGCCAAGACAGGGATGTTCCGCCAATGCTTTTGTGTTTATCTAAAGGTGTATTGTGGCTTCTTTGAACGGTTCTCTTAAAGTCGTCTGGAAATGTTGTTTGGGAGTAGTAAGTCGCCGAAAGGGCACCTCGCCAAACGGCGTCTTCAATTGAATGAGAAGAAAATCGATAAGCTGCTGCTACAGCAGTAAAGACGTCACCTACACCGACAGAGTTCACTGTTTTCTGGAGGATTGCCGGGACAGACACTATTCGATCGGACGCTAAGTCAAATAGCCTACTTCCTCCTCTATTTTCTTTTAGTACAATGCTACATGGAGATAAGCTTTGAGCTTCCGTAATCAAACTGGATATGTCGTTTGCTGCTAGACCCAGAAATAAATCTGAAGATGTAGAGAGGTAAATAGTTTCGATTTTTCCTGTAATTGGGCTTAACACGCTTAGATCTGAAATGTCGTAAGCAACATCGATGCTAAACTTCGCATTGGGACTAAAGCAGTCGGTTAGTGTTTTAACGCAAAATCGTCCAGGAAAAAGAATTACGTTATCGAAAGATGTTAGTTTCTGTGTGTCTTGAGTAAACTCAATACTTTTTCTATCCCTTAACAACTCTTCGTAGCCTTGCTGACCAACTTCTCTTTGGTCAACTAAAGACATAATGTTCGGTGAGCCAAGAACCTCACCAATTACAATTACTTCATCACAACCGTGACACTTTAGATAATTGGTTGCCTCTGAGGTAAGGTAGCTGGGGCAGATTATTGCAGCAGAGTATTTAATGTTATTTGCCCAAAGACCTCTAGCGGCATGAATAATACCTCCTAAACGCATTTTGCATGAGTTGTGTTCGGATGGTAGTGTGTAATCTATGAATATCTCACCAAGTATCAACATGTTCACTTACCTGCTCAATCATGGAGTGGTGATTGGACGAATGTCTATTTCAATTATTGGATTTAATCCGTTCGAAGAGTTGGATATAACACCAGCATATGAATAGCCATTTTCCATACAGTTGAGTAAGTAGTTGTAACCAGTAGGGAGTGCGCCGCAGTCTTTACCAGAAATTGCATCAACTGCCACAATTCTGGGAGACATAAATTGAATTAAAACCGTGTTACCAGCAGGAGGTACATCTTGTTTTGTATTATAAAAAGACGACTGTGCGACCTCTTCCAAAAGACAAGATATTGATAGCTGACACTGATCTTCGCCACTTGTGCCACCTGTACTACCATCTTCGCTTCTGGTCTTAGTGTAATCAGTGAAGCTTCCAGATCCCGTACTACCCATAATTAAAGTCCTTATTATTCGATTTAAACTCCATACTAATTAATAAGCTAGGGGGCTTCTTTGGTATACGTCCCATTTTATGCGTGTTGTTTTATAATGAATAAAAAAGGTGGCAGGGATGCTTATCGGGCTCATATGAAGCTGATGAACAATGAGTAGATATCTATCCCTCAAATATCACTGAACATGGCTTTCGTCGAGCTCCCTCTAGTTTCGCAAGAGCCAGCCGACTTCATTGACATTTGAGGGGCACTTTTGTTGAGGCTGTACTTTATTGAAGTTGTACGGACTTCATTGACGGTCTTTACTAGCTTTTTCTACTACCAATAAAAATGTCATGCTAACAGTAGCTAAAGCAAAAGAAAGAGGTGTATTTACCCAGCTAAACTCACTAATTTCAAATGTGGCGGCGATAACGACAGATAACATTAGGCCCGCCGTAATCATGAACATTGGAATGGAGTGATAAGACTCAAAATAGTTAGCGAATGAAAAAAGAGCTGCATAACCGGCAATCGCTGTTAACAAGGCTAGGATTACATTCGCAGTAATTCCAACTCCAGGCAATAGGTTATACAAGAATTCAATCCAGTTTTCTTGGGCTAAGGAAGCGGGGAAGTAGCTCATGTATGCAACAGCTAATGCAGGAAATACTAAATAATTTGAAACGCTTTTGATGGCTGGTAGTTTTAATAGGATATCCATAGTGTCTCACTAAGTTTGATTAAACAAAGATAATTACCTTTAGGTTTAATATTAAACATAAACCAACATTTGGTTTGAGTGTTAAATCACGTTAAGCTTTAACTATGAAAGAGTTAGAAATGTATTGGCTGTAACAATCAGAGTCCTTTCTGTATTACAGCCCCTCAAGTGTCAATAAACCTAACTTATGTAATGAGAATGAGCTTCTATTACTGGGCTAATCTCAATCGTATTGACATTTGAGGGGCGCTTTTGTCGACGCCTTTCTAGTTCTTCAACCAGATCTTCAGCTCTTAGGTGAGTGTAGCGGCGCAGCATCTGCATCGACTTATGGCCGCTTATAGCTGTGACTTGTTGAGTACTTAAACCACCTTCTACTAATCGGCTGACGCTTTCGTGTCGCAAGTCGCGAAACTTAAAGTCCTGTAGCCCAATTTGGGCTTTAATCTTCGTCCATACCTTATTGAAATTATAAGGACGCCGTTTGCCTACCTGAAGGACTCTAACGCCTGGAGATAAACCGGGACGGTTGTAGTATTACAACTGATTCTTTAATTAGCATCTTGGTTAGCTACCAATGATTGAACCAATGAGTAAGACCAAGTAACCCTATAAGAGAAATTACACCGCCTCATCAATGAAATCTAAACCTGTTAGATCTTCTGAGAAACCGATACCTGTCAGCTTATGTTCGGTCACTAATTCTCGAAGTATATCTGTACAGAATAAATTTACGGGGCCTTCCTCTACTGACTTGAAGATATATTTATCTTGAGTATCTTCTTCGTCGAAGACTAGTGTCTCCAATCCTATCAATTCACCGTATTCAACTTTGGGAATCGTTAACTGTTTGTTTTCTCTTGCGAATGTCAGTGCTGCATAGAAATACCAAGTTTCACTACCTACATTGATTGGCAAAAACTCTCCACATGTCGACAACTTGTTATGTAAGTAATTGAATGCTTTGGGTGAAAATATGAGGAATGTATTACACCAAATACTTATATCTGGGGTTTCCGAATCTTTCTTGAGAACATCTGCAAACTCCGAATTAACCTTACCCCATATCGGTTGGAGTGATGAATTGTGCGAAGGTTGATGCAGTATGTCTCTTACAAGCTCAAAGTCACCTAATTGTTCAGCTAGGTCACTAGGCAATAATGAAAGAGTTTTAAACTTAGTAGGATCTTCTGTGATTCTATAAACGGTCATGAGCCATTCCAACTTACATCTTTTTTCTGAGTAATCTTTGAAGGGTATTCTCCATCTTTCAAGCTCATTTTAATCCTATTTAACCGAGCTATTACCATCTGTTTTGTCATACCACCAGTCACAAATATTCTTGCGATCCAGTTCTCATAGTTAAATCGATGTATTGAACGGTGTGCCGGTGACTTTGGGTCAACCCAATTCAAGTCGTTGTTCTTTTTGAAGTTCATCATCCAGACCCCATTTCTTGGATCATTTATACCTATTTGGTGCATGTGCAGCTCAAGTCGAGCTGCCTGAATTGCTGTTTGTTTGAACCGACCTTTACCTGGAATAATGTGGTGGGCTTCGTGATTGGTAGTAGGTTTTGGCTCCCCTGCTGCGGTTAGGTTTCTTGCAAGTTTTTGAGTTGGGTGATGTTCTTCTTCCTCAAGCTCTTTCAACTTTTTGCTCTGGTTTTCCTTTACATAATCTCGAAGCTCAGCTTCCATCTCTGTGACTTTGGCATGAGCAATCAATTGTGTACGCTTCATCTTCAAAAACTTTAGATCTCTTTGTTCAGCTTCAAGCATTCGTTTTACTTGCGCTTTGGGTGCGGTACGAGCTTTATTTGTCTTATATTTGGCGTAGAAGTCTTTAACTAACATATCGTAACGATCTAAGGCTAATTCTGCCGCTGATGGGTTTGCAGGACGATTTGAACGATGTCCAGCGATAGATAATCCAGTTTGCATTTCCATACCTATGTGTTGAGTTTTTGATGTAATAACATCGATAGGAAACTGGTTGCAATGTGATTGTCGAGAATTATGACTCAGCTTAAAAAATAAAGAGATAAATGGTAAAGGTCGGGAGGTGTAACTGTGGGGAAACATCAATGTATGCGGTAAATATAGAGGGGAGAGTTATATAAAACTTACTATTAGTTCAGTTACCACTTACCTGAGAAAGCTTCACACAGTTCAAGTATAGCTGCCCCTCATATGTCAGCACTGGTATGTTTATCTTTCTAGTCCCCCAAGATTCAATAAGTCGGGCTTATCAGAGGAGAACAAGCCGGCATTACTCATCTAATAGATATAGTATTGACATTTGAGGGTCGCTTCTACCTATGCTTTTTTCTCTTTTGCAATCGCGTCCAGCTCTTCAACCAGGTCTTCGGCTCTGAGGTGCGTGTACCGGCGTAGCATCTGCATCGATTTATGGCCGCTGATGGCCGCGACTTGCTGATCACTTAATCCGCCTTCTACTAAACGGCTGACGCTCTCGTGGCGCAGGTCGTGGAATTTGAAATCCTTCAGGCCAATCTTGGTCTTAATCTTCATCCATACCTTGTTGAAATTGTATGGACGTCTTTTGCCGTCTTTACCTGGCTCGCCAAAAAAAATCAGGTCAGTATCAATTGGCCGTACCGGATTGTTAATTGCCTGTTTAAAAGATTCTAACGCCGGGAGAGAAAGCGGAACGGTTCTCGGCATGGTGTTTTTGGTTTCAACCAGGAAAACTACACGTTTTTTCAAATCAACTTGAGAGCGGCGCAAAGAGGTTATCTCTGATGAGCGCATACCCGTTTCTAAGGCTATACGGACAATCCAGGTTAACATCGGATTCGAGTGTGCCTCAACGGCTTCTAGGAGCTTCAATTCTTCTTCTGGAGTTAAGCGTCGTTCTCGCCCAGAAGGAGGGGAGGGCTTGCGGATATTTTGTACTGGATTAATTGCTAAGCCTATACCCCATTCTTTAATCGCGATGTTGTATAGGTGGCTGAGCAGCGCTAGGTCTATACGAACTGTGTTTGGAGAACGAGGTTTCGGCGCAGGATTCCCTTTGGCGTCGCATCGGTCTAAGCCAGCTAAACGGTCATCACGGTATTTGGCAATGATATCTGGAGTGAGGGCGGCTAGGGAATATTGGCCTAAAGCTTTGATGATTGGTTTGGAATGTCTTGCATCACATGCAGCAGTGGCTGGGCGCTTCGTGGGAGATACTTCAGCTAAATAACGTTGCAGAGCATCTTCTATCGTCATCCGTTCTGAAGAAGAGCGTTTGATATACACGCCACGAACAATTTCATCTTCAGTACGCCTAGCCCAATCTTCTGCATCGCGTTTGAGGCGAAAAGTTTTAGATGTAGTTGGCCAGCCTGTTTTTCTAATAACAGCTTTCCATGTGCCTGAAGGGGTTTTAACTAAGGTTGCCATAAAAGTACTCCCGAATACTCACTGTACTGATTTTGTACCTCGGGACGTATAGAAAGGCAACATTCAAAAGAGGATAAGCGATAAGTGCTTGATTTGAATGGTGGCCCCTCGCAGACTTGAACTGCGGACCAATCGATTATGAGTCGACTGCTCTAACCACTGAGCTAAGGGGCCTTAATAGGACAACGATTATAGGGGAAGCGTTGCAAGGTGTCTAGATACCAACTAGGGCAATTGCGCTTAGTTTTTATCCACTTAGAACAGTAGATAATAAAAAAGGTGACCTAAAGTCACCTTTTTTGATTTCTAAAAGCTTGTATGCGCTGCGATTATTCGTCTAGGAAGCTGCGCAGAGTCTCTGAGCGGCTTGGGTGACGAAGTTTACGTAGTGCTTTTGCTTCGATCTGACGGATACGCTCACGAGTAACGTCGAACTGCTTACCAACTTCTTCTAGAGTATGGTCAGTGTTCATGTCGATACCAAAGCGCATACGAAGTACTTTCGCTTCACGTGGCGTTAGACCTGCAAGCACGTCTTTTGTTGCCACTTTAAGGCTAGTTGCTGTTGCAGAATCTAGCGGAAGTTCTAGCGTTGTATCTTCGATAAAATCACCTAGATGCGAATCTTCGTCGTCACCGATTGGTGTCTCCATTGAGATAGGCTCTTTAGCGATTTTTAGAACTTTACGAATCTTGTCTTCTGGCATTTGCATGCGCTCTGCCAGTTCTTCCGGTAGTGGCTCGCGACCCATCTCTTGCAACATTTGACGAGAAATACGGTTTAGCTTGTTGATCGTTTCGATCATGTGTACCGGGATACGAATCGTACGTGCTTGGTCCGCGATTGAACGAGTGATTGCCTGACGGATCCACCACGTTGCGTAAGTCGAGAACTTGTAACCACGACGATATTCGAACTTATCTACCGCTTTCATCAGACCGATGTTACCTTCCTGGATCAGATCCAAGAACTGTAGGCCACGGTTGGTGTATTTCTTCGCGATAGAAATTACAAGACGCAAGTTCGCTTCAACCATCTCTTTCTTCGCACGGCGAGCTTTTGCTTCACCGATAGACATACGACGGCTGATGTCTTTAATGTTCTGTACGTTTAGAGAAGTCTCTTCTTCAATCATTTTTAGCTTAGCGATTGAACGACGGATTTCTTCTTCGTTACGTTTGATCTTTTCAGCGTATGGCTTGTCTGAAGCAAGAACTTCATCCAGCCAAGCTTCACTTGATTCATTACCAGTGAACAGCGCGATGAATGATTTCTTCGGCATTTTGCCGTATTCAACCACTGACTTCATGATCAGACGCTCTTGTGTACGAACGCGATCCATAGCAGTACGCAGTTCATTCACTAGGTGATCAAACTGTTTAGGCGTTAGACGAAACTCGCGGAATACGTCTAGCATCATTTCATTAGCAACGGTTGCTTTCGGGCTGTTATAGCCGTACTCGTTGATTGCTAATTGAAGATTTTGATAGGTGCTGCGTAGTTGGTTGAATTTCTCTAGCGCTAATTCAGGATCGATACCTACATCTTCTTCAGAATCATCTGAATCGTCATCGCTATCTTCGTCGTCATCAACGTCTTCATCGTCTTCTTCTTCTAACTGAGATTCAGTCAGTTCAGAACCGATGTGTGTTGCCGTTGGTGCAGCGGTGTCGTCAGCATCTGGATCTACAAAACCTGAAATTAGGTCTGTAAGACGTAGTTCTTCAGCTTGAACTTTGTCAAATTGCTCAAGAATGTACGGAATTGTGCCTGGGTATTCAGCAACAGACGATTGAACTTGGTTAATACCTTCTTCAATACGTTTTGCGATGTCGATTTCGCCTTCGCGAGTTAGAAGTTCGACAGTACCCATCTCACGCATGTACATACGTACTGGGTCTGTTGTACGACCAATCTCACTCTCTACGCTAGAAAGTGCAGCGGCTGCAGCTTCGGCTGCATCTTCATCGGTAATATTTGTGTCATCGTTCAGTGCTAAATCATCAGCATCAGGAGCAGTTTCTACTACCTTAATGCCCATGTCGTTGATCATCTGAATGATGTCTTCTACCTGTTCTGAATCTACGATTTCAGCAGGTAGGTGGTCATTTACTTCGGCGTAGGTCAGATAGCCTTGTTCCTTGCCTTTAATAACAAGTGACTTTAGCTGTGACTGCGGATTGTGATCCATAGACGGTATCCAACTTCGTAATCTGGTGAAGGAATCAGTATGCGAAATGCAAACCACTTACTATAACAAATTAAATCGTTGCTGACTAATTAAACAGGGTTACGCTTTTAAATCTAGCATAAGTGCTAGCAGCTCCCTTTTCTCTTCGGCTGATAAACCGACACTTCTTGCTTTGGCCTGCAGGTTTTCAATTTGTTTTTCTACGCACTGGGCAATAATTTTATCCAGTGAGTCTAAAAAGATTTCTTCTTGGTTGTCCTCATCGAGTGGAATGTCCCAACTCGCGAGACGAGACAGAAGGGTCTCATTTTGGCTGTTTCGCCAATGCTCTAATAATTGGCCTGTGTTGATATGGGGATGCGCTTGGCATTTATCAAGTACATCAACAAATAAACTTAGACCAGGAATGGGCAAATCTCTAACGCTAGTTAGATCTGGCACCATACTTACGTATTGTGGGTTTTGAATCAGTAACGCGATCACTTCTCGCATCGGCGTTCGCTTGATTTCTTTATGAGGTTGAGGCCTTTTATCCTCTTTACCTTGTTTTGAAATTAGCTGCTGTAGTTGGCGTTCATCAACCAAACCCAAACGGCGGCCAAGCAATTCTCTCAAGTATAGTCTTAAAGTGCCGCCAGGGACTTTATCAATGAGAGGAACCGCAAGAGTACTCAGTTTTGCCATGCCTTCTTTCGTGCTCATATCGACCTGCTGAGTCAATGAGCTGAACATGAATTCAGACAAGGGCATCGCATTAGACACTTGCTGCTCAAATGCTTGTTTTCCGTTTTGTCGGATATAAGAGTCGGGATCTTCTCCATCCGGCAAAAACATGAATTTTAACTGGCGACCATCCGTTAGGTAAGGCAATGCATTTTCCATGGCACGCCACGCGGCTTCACGGCCTGCGCGGTCACCGTCATAACAACACACGACGGTGCTTGTTTGCCTGAATAACACTTGCAAGTGATCGCCCGTTGTCGAGGTTCCCAATGAGGCAACGGAATAATCTACGCCATATTGAGCAAGCGCGACAACATCCATATAGCCTTCAACCACTAAAATTTGTGGTGGCTCACGGTACGCTTGTAGTACTTCATAAAGGCCATACAACTCTTTACCTTTATGAAATATCGGGGTTTCGGGTGAGTTGAGATATTTTGGTGTCCCATCACCTAATACTCGACCACCAAAGCCTATTACTCGACCGCGTCTGTCTCGAATAGGAAACATCACTCGACCACGGAATCGGTCGTAGCGGTTGCCTTTATCGTTTTCAATCAACATGCCGCCAGTGACGAGCATGTCTTGGTTTTCTTTATTCTGGCCAAAGTTCTTACGAACTAAATCCCATTCATCAGCCACATAGCCGATGCCAAACTTCTGGACGATTTCACCAGACAGGCCGCGATCTTTTAGATACTCAATCGCCACCTTACTTGCTGGCTGTTTGAGTTGGTTACGATAAAATTGAGCAATGCTGCCCATTAAGTCGTATAGGTTACGTTTTTCACTGCTGCTTGCTTGTGGGCCTGATTGAAACGAACCATTACCGCCGCTACGTTGTTCGCGAGGAACATCTAAACCCAAGTATGAAGCGAGTTCTTCAATGGCTTCGACGAATTCTAGTCGGTCGAATTCCATCAAAAAATCGATGGCATTTCCATGCGCGCCACAACCAAAACAATGGTAGAACTGCTTTTCTTGACTGACACTGAATGAGGGTGTCTTTTCGTTGTGGAACGGGCAGCATGCGCCGTAGTTTTTGCCTTTTTTCTTAAGTTTCACACGTGCGTCGATGATATCGACAATATCAAGTCGAGCTAGAAGGTCATCGATAAAACTGCGAGGGATGTGTCCAGCCATAAAACCTAACAAAAAAAGAAGATGATGAGTGGAGTGAATGCCTTAAAAGAATGAGCGTATTGCCCATTGATTTCATTCCATCCATCCAGATACAAACAAGCCGTGCGCTCCAAAGGATAGCACGGCTTGCTGCAATTGGGTGGGGTACCTTAAGCCAATTTAGCGCGAACTAAACCGCTTACTTTACCCATATCTGCACGCCCTTGAATTTGCGGTTTCAGAACGCCCATTACTTTGCCCATGTCTTGCATGCCAGCTGCGCCAGATTCAGCAATCGCGTTCTCGATGAGAGCCGCTACTTCTTCGTCTGTCAGTGGTTGAGGCATAAAGTCCTCAAGAACGGTAATTTCTGCTTGTTCCGCATCAGCAAGATCTTGACGACCCGCTGCTTCAAACTGCGCTACAGAATCGCGACGTTGTTTAACCATCTTGGTCAATACTGCAAGAATGTCGTCATCGTTCAGAGTAATCTGTTCGTCAACTTCACGTTGCTTGATTGCTGATAGGGCTAAACGAATAGTACCAAGGCGCAATTTGTCCTTGGCTTTCATCGCTAATTTTTGCTCTTCTTTGAGTTGATCAATCAGAGCCATAACTAAATTCCTTTTGGAGCTCAGTTATTAGTACAGGCGAACGCGACGAGCGTTTTCGCGAGCTAGCTTCTTAGCGTGACGCTTTTGAGCTGCTGCTTTAGCGCGTTTGCGAACTGTAGTTGGTTTTTCGTAGTGCTCACGACGACGCACTTCAGAAAGGATACCTGCTTTTTCGCAAGAGCGCTTAAAACGACGTAGAGCAACGTCGAACGGTTCGTTTTCACGTACTTTAACTACTGGCATATGCCTTTCACCTCAGGGGTTATTCGTTAACGCTGGTATTCAACAGACCAAATCACAATTGTTAGGTCTCTTACCAGCTTGATCAAAAATGGTGCGGAATTTTAATCCGATCACAACTACTTTGTAAAGCCTTTTGTCGATTATTGTCTGTACAAAATTTGTTTGCAGCACCAAGGCGAGGTAATATGACGCCCAAATTTCCTCTATACAGAAAGCATACTGAGAAAACCATGCGCATTATTGGTATTGAAACCTCTTGTGACGAGACTGGCATCGCAATTTATGACGATGAAAACGGTCTCTTGTCACACAAGCTATACAGCCAAGTAAAACTGCACGCAGATTACGGCGGTGTGGTGCCTGAGTTGGCTTCACGTGACCACGTAAAGAAAACCATTCCTCTTATTAAAGAGGCACTAAAAGAAGCGAACTTAACTTCAAAAGACATCGATGGTGTCGCGTATACCGCGGGGCCTGGTCTTGTTGGGGCGCTATTAGTGGGTGCGACTATCGGTCGCAGTATTGCTTATGCTTGGGGAGTGCCAGCGGTACCTGTTCATCATATGGAAGGTCACCTATTGGCCCCAATGTTGGAAGATAACCCTCCACCGTTCCCGTTTGTGGCGGTATTAGTATCGGGCGGTCACTCTATGATGGTGGAAGTGAGAGGCATCGGTGAGTACAAAATTCTAGGTGAGTCGATTGATGATGCGGCGGGCGAAGCGTTTGATAAAACAGCGAAGCTAATGGGTTTGGATTACCCAGGCGGTCCACTATTATCTAAACTGGCGGAAAAAGGTACACCGGGCCGCTTTAAGTTCCCGCGCCCAATGACGAATGTGCCAGGTTTGGACATGAGTTTCTCTGGTCTAAAAACCTTTACGGCTAACACGATTGCTGCAAACGGTGATGACGAGCAAACCCGCGCGGATATCGCATTGGCATTTGAAGAGGCTGTGTGTGCTACGTTGGCTATTAAATGTAAGCGCGCGCTTGAGCAAACAGGCATGAAACGCATTGTTATTGCTGGTGGTGTGAGTGCTAACCGTCGTTTGCGAGCTGAGTTAGAGAAGTTAGCGAAGAAAGTTGGCGGCGAAGTTTACTACCCACGTACTGAGTTCTGTACAGATAACGGTGCGATGATCGCTTACGCAGGCATGCAGCGCTTGAAGAATGGCGAAGTGGCTGATATGTCAGTAGAGGCTCGTCCACGTTGGCCAATTGATCAACTAACACCTGTCGCTTAGTCAAATTTATGCGGTAGGTTTGAAACCGGTTCTTTGTAATAAAGGTCTCTGCTCCTCAGAGGCCTTTATTTTTAATTATTCAATGAACCGCCTCGTTTTACATTCTGACTGATGCGATCAGTTCGCGATTGTTTCAGTGCTAGGATGACGTGGAAGAATAAGAAATGGATATAACAATGAATAAGTTTGAAATTGAAGGTCAGCAACTTGCTTATCTAGATAAAGGTGAGGGCCCTGTGCTTCTATTTGGTCATAGTTACCTTTGGGATAGCCAAATGTGGGCGCCACAAGTTGAGGTTTTAAGCCAGTCATTCCGTTGTATTGTGCCAGATCTTTGGGCACATGGTGAATCGGACGCTGCACCTGCATCGACACAGTCATTGGCCGACTATGCACAACATATGTTGGCATTGATGGATCATTTAGATATCGAAGAATTCTCGATAGTGGGCTTATCTGTTGGCGGCATGTGGGGAGCTGAGCTAACGGCTCAAGCGCCGCAACGTGTTAAGTCACTGGTATTGATGGATACCTTCATTGGCTGGGAGCCAGAAGTTACGTATAAAAAGTATTTTGCAATGCTTGATACCATCAGCCAAGTCCAAGCAGTGCCTGCGCCAATTATTGAAGCCGTTGTGCCGCTGTTCTTTGCCAACAACGTCAATCAGGATAACCCTAAACTTGTCGCTTCATTCAAACGCAGTTTAGAAGAGCTGAACGGTGAGCGTGCGGTGGAAGTAGCTCGCATGGGGCGCATGGTGTTTGGTCGCCGTGATGTGATTGAAGATTCGGAAAAATTCGCTCTGCCGACGTTAATTGCGGTGGGCTGTGAAGATAAGCCTCGCCCGGTTTTCGAATCGTATTTAATGAAAGACTGTATCACGGGCAGTGAGTTGGTAGAAATTCCGCAAGCGGGACACATCAGTTGTTTAGAACAGCCGGAGTTCGTCAACCAAATGTTGTTGAACTTCCTGAATCGAGTTCATGCGTAACCAATGCATCCCTCTTTAAACGAAAAACTCGGCATTAAGCCGAGTTTTTTTGTGTCAGTTTCTTCTCGCCGATTTTTGGCTCGTCGCCAGACAAAAGCCGACGAATATTTTGATGATGCTTAAATACGATTAAGCAACACAGCATAGCAACAGGTAACGTGTATTGCGGTTTAAACATCCAAGTATAAAACGGAGTGACCAAAACCGTGACGAGAGCCGCTAAGGATGAATAGCGGAATAGCGCGGCTACTGACAGCCAAGTTAACATCACCAATCCTGTTAAGTCCAAACCAATCGGAGCGATAGCGCCAAGCGCGGTTGCGACACCTTTTCCGCCTTTAAAGTGGAAAAAGATGGGGTACATGTGGCCAAGACAGGCAGCAATGGCGATGACGCCAAGAATGATAGGGTCGATACCAAGAAAGTATCCGCCCCACACGGGGATAGTGCCTTTGAGCATATCGCACAACAAGACTGAAACAGCGGCTCCTCGTCCGCCAATACGCAATACGTTCGTTGCTCCAGGATTGTTAGATCCCACACTGCGTGGGTCTGGCAGTTTTAAGAGTCGACAGATCAAAACCGCACTGGAAACCGAACCTAATAAATAGGCGGCCATTGTCATTATCAGTGCCAGTGCGTCCATAGAAGTCCTTGATGGATTGGAATTTAATGCTCGCTTCCCGCGTAGTTGCTATCATACCCCGAATTTACATAATGCAGAAATCCTCACTGTGATAGAGCTTGCATTATGTGATTTCTTGTATATAAAGATGCTTTCGCAGTTTATACCTAAGTAACATTGTGATGACCAAAGTAAATGTTACTTAGGTATAGAATACTACGATCAAATTACCCCTCACGGGTATCCGACCTCTGTAATAGAAGGACATAAGATGGCTCTGGATAAAGTTTTTATTGAACAGTTAGAAGTAATCACCACAATTGGCGTGTACGACTGGGAGCAACAAATCAAACAAAAGTTGGTTCTAGATATTGAAATGGCACACGATAATAAACCTGCGGGCAAAAGTGATGATGTGCAAGATGCACTGGATTATTCGCAGGTGAGTGAGGCGGTACTTAACCACATTGAAAATGGTCGTTTCTTACTGGTCGAGCGCGTGGCTGAAGAAGTAGCAGAGCTTATCATGCTGCGTTTCTCAGTGCCTTGGGTGAAAATCCGCCTAGCGAAGCCTGGCGCCGTGCCGCAAGCACGTGCTGTTGGTGTGGTGATTGAGCGAGGCCGAGCATGATCACCACCTATATCGGTGTTGGGACGAACGTAGAAAGAGAGCAACATGTGCTTGCTGCGTATCAGGAGCTGCAACGGCTTGGAGAAAATCTCCTCGTATCACCGATATATGAATGCGAACCTATTGGTTTTAGCAGCAAGAATTTCTACAACTTTGTCGTTGCAATGCGTACCGAGTTGTCATTAGAAGAGTTGAGCCATCAACTACGCGAGATTGAATTTAAGTGGGGACGCGAAGAAAACGCGCAAAAGTATCAGGATCGAACACTGGATCTCGATATAGTGTTGTTCGGTGAGCGCGTCTCCAAGAAAAAACCTGAGCTACCTCGCAGTGATATCTACAAATATCCTTTTGTCACAAAGCCGCTGTATGATCTCGAACCGCAATTAGTGATCCCAGGCGATGGACGCACAGTCGCAGACATTTGGCATGCTATGCAGCCAGTCGATTCGCTCAAACCCGTTTCCTTTCATTTTTAATTTGAGTTGTTTACATGAGTTATTTTGAAGCCTTTATTTTGGCTCTGATTCAGGGGCTGACAGAGTTTTTGCCTATTTCAAGCTCTGCCCATTTGATCCTGCCTTCCGCTATTTTAGGATGGGAAGACCAAGGTCTAGCCTTTGATGTTGCTGTTCACGTCGGTACATTAATGGCTGTCGTGATCTATTTTCGTCATGAAGTAATCACTTTGTTTCAAGCGTTATTTGCTTCGATCTTTAAAGGAGATCGCAGTAAAGAAGCTAAATTGGCTTGGATGATCGTGATTGCGACGATTCCAGCTTGTGTGTTCGGCTTATTGATGAAAGACATCATTGAAGTGTATCTACGTAGCGCTTACGTTATCGCGACTACTACGATCGTATTTGGCCTGTTGCTATGGTGGGTAGACAAAAACGCTAAACTCGTTGCCGATGAATACCAAACGGGTTGGAAGAAAGCTGTATTTATCGGTATTGCTCAAGCCTTAGCGATGATTCCTGGAACTTCACGTTCAGGGGCGACCATCACAGCAGCGCTTTACCTTGGCTTTACTCGAGAAGCGGCTGCGCGCTTTTCATTTTTAATGTCGATCCCAATCATTACATTAGCTGGTAGCTACTTAGGCATGAAGTTAGTGACCAGTGGTGAACCTGTCCATGTTGGTTTCTTAATGACTGGCATTATCACATCGTTTATCAGTGCGTACATCTGTATCCACTTCTTCTTGAAGATGATTTCACGCATGGGCATGACACCGTTTGTGATTTACCGTCTGATTTTGGGCATCGGTTTGTTCGCTTTTCTATTAAGTTCATAATTGATGTTAACGAAAAACGCCCGCGAAATCCGCGGGCGTTTTTGTTTGTTCGTTACTTCTTAAGTGCTGCTTTCACTGCTTCAATACGTCGTTTTTCTTGCTCGTCACGAATCGCAGGGCCTTTAAAGCCCTCTTTGATTATGATTTGAACGTCAACTGCCGCTGCTGCTTGGTAGGCTTGCCTAAAAATATCCGCCTGTGGATATGGTTGCGTTTCCAGTCCTTTACGACCAGCGTGATCCGCTTGGCAGCAAAGCAAGATATCTTGCAGACGTTCGGACTTACGCCACACATCGAGCTTATTGAGTATTTTAATTATGGTTTGTGGTTTAAGTTCAGCCGCGCGATGAATATTGGAGTGCTGTTCGCACACCATCAAGGCTAAATCACGAAACTCATTTGGTACCCGGACACGTTCGCACAGCTTTTTGATCAGTTTTAATCCTGTATGGCAATGCATTTTGTGGCTTGGCCATTCGCTCTCTGGCGTCACGCCCTTACCCAAGTCATGCACTTGGGCGGCAAACCTGACGGGGAGTGAGTTACTCAATTTTGCGGCTTGCTCTGCCACCATCAAAGTATGGATGCCAGTATCAATTTCTGGATGCCACTTCTCAGGTTGAGGTACGCCAAATAGTGCATCAATTTCAGGTAACACCACGGTTAATGCACCACAGTCTCGTAGAACCGATAAGAAAATATCAGGGCGAGGAGTAGAGAGAGATTTATGCCATTCTTGCCAAACACGCTCGGGAGTCAGTGTGCTCAGCTCTCCGGACTCTGCCATGTGACGCATTAACCGCATGGTTTCGTCGGCAACCGTAAAGTTTAGATCAGCAAGCTTCGCTGCGAAGCGAGCGACACGTAAAACGCGTAGAGGGTCTTCAATAAAGGCGTCTGATACATGGCGTAGCAGTTTATCGTTGAGATCTTGCTGGCCACCATATGGGTCATGGATCGTGCCATCACTCTCCATTGCCATCGCGTTAATGGTTAAATCACGACGTATCAAATCTTCTTCTAAGGTGACGTTTTGATCGAAGAAACATTCAAAACCAGTGTAACCAGAACCTGACTTTCTCTCTGTTCGTGCAAGGGCATATTCTTCTTTACTTTTGGGATGCAGAAATACAGGAAAGTCTTTACCAACGGCGGTGTATCCTTGGGACAGCATCATCTCGGGCGTCGCGCCTACGACCACCCAGTCGTTGTCATAACTATCAATTCCGAGCAATTTATCTCGAACTGCGCCACCTACTAAATAAACTTGCACGAATTACCTCTTAATTTATGGATATGCCGTTGGACATTGTAGCAAGCAATGGTACTTTTCTTTACTCCTAAGAATAGAAGAAGAGCGTTTATACCATGTCTGACTATTCCCAGGTGGTTTTTTAGCTGGAGAGCCTAATGTATAAGGACTTTTTTGGGTTTGTCGAACAACCATTTTCGATTGTTCCAAACTCACGTTATTTGTATTTAAGCCAACGTCACAAAGAGGCAATCACACATCTCCAAGCTGGGCTAGGCGATGGCGGTGGCTTTGCTATGCTTACTGGCGAAGTAGGTACAGGCAAAACGACCGTCGCAAAAGCGATGCTGGCGAATTTGGGTGATAACACCAAAGCGGGTCTTATTCTCAATCCCACGTTTTCGAGTAGAGACTTGCTCGAAGCCATTTGCGATGAGTTCAAAATCACCTATCCGCCAGATGCAAACCTCAAACAGCTAAACCAGGTTATCCATCAATATTTGCTGCGTAATTATCGTTCAGGCTGGCAGACATTGCTGGTCATTGATGAGGCTCAACACCTTGCTGCCGACGTTCTAGAGCAGTTGCGCTTGTTGACCAACTTGGAAACCGATACCAGAAAATTGCTCAAAGTGTTGTTGGTCGGGCAGCCTGAATTGCAGCGGTTATTACAAACAACACAACTACGCCAACTTGCCCAGCGTATTACCGGGCGTTATCACCTGTTGCCGTTGGATGAAAAAGAGACAGAAGATTACATCGCATTTCGACTACATACAGCAGGTGGCGACCAGCAACTGTTTAATCGTGCTTCTTGTAAACTTATAGCCAAATACAGTCACGGTATACCGCGGCTCATCAACCTTATCTGTGACAAATCCCTCAACATTAGTTATCACCAGGGTAATGTGGTGGTGGATAAGCAAACCGTTCAGCAGGCCTGTGAAGAGGTGATGCAGTTTCAGGCAGATATTTATCAGCAAGATAAAAAAGAGCGCCGGACTTTCCGTTGGCCTGCTTGGGGCTCTGTCACGGTAGGCCTTATTGCTGCATTAAGTACGGGGTGGGCGGTCGTGAATTATATGCCAGCTCAAGCGACGTCAGTGTTGACACAAGTGACGGAGCCAAGAGTAGAGCCAACACCAACCGTCGTAAGCCAACAGTTAACGGATGAGCAGCGTGATTTATTGTTAACACAAAAACAGTCGAACCTCGCTGTAAATGATTTGTATCGTTTGTGGGGGTATCAAGCATCGGTTCGCGATAATCTTTGTTTGTCAGAACCGCAGTCGACTATGCGTTGTGAGCGTAAAATGACGACTTGGCCGCTGTTGATGCAACAAAATCGCCCTGTGATCTTGGAGTTGAATTATCAAGGTGATGTTGGGTATGTCATTCTATATGCCGTCGGTAATGACCAAGCTGAAGTGCTCAATGGCAAGCAGCGTCTGCGTCTGCCAGTTTCGTGGCTAAAGCCGTTGTGGCAGGGCAATATTATCGAACTGCGGCATGCTCCGCTGAATGAAACATTACGTTTAGACATGGAAGGCCCTGCGATTGAAGTATTAGACCGATTATTAGCAGAAGCGGTGAGTGAGCCACTGCTTGAAACGTCTATTTTTGATGGTGCGATGAAAGAGCGAGTCGAGTTATTTCAACGTTGGCAAGGAATTGGTGTCGATGGTATTGCAGGTAAGCGAACGCTAGACCGACTTCAGCAAAATGTTCAGCCAGATGCGCCTCAACTGGCGAGAATAGAGAAGGAGGACGCATAATGTCAGCTGTGAAACATATAGGTCTCTTCTTGCTGCCAATCACTGCTTCTGCTATCGGAGTCGCTTGGTACTTAGATCTCTTTGCACCGAGTGTTGAAGTAGATACAACGTCCCCGATAGAAAAGGTCGAAGTGGTATCACCTTTCAAAGTATTAGACTATCCAGAGAACACCCAGTTGGCCCAATTGCCAAGAGAGTGGCCAAGTGCAGAGCTATCGCGTGATTTTGGTACATTTACCACCCCCGATGAATACACGAGCCATACACCAAGCAGAGATGAAACACGCGACTCAGCATCAACCCAAACGACTTCTGCTGCTGAAGAGGACCTCGGGTTGTCTTTGGATGATCTGGATTTATCCTCATTATCTCCAGATTTAGCTAGGAAGGTCGAAAATGCCTTATCCCGAGATGATGACAATTCGTCATCACAAACGGCACGCGTGAACGATTTAGAGCGCAACGCTCACCAGTGGCAAGGGCGTCTACCTGCGCTTAATTTGCAAACCCATATGTACGCTAGTGATGAAAATCGCCGTTGGGTGAAAATTAACAATGTTGAGTATCATCAGGGGGATGTCGTTGATGATCAGGTCACTCTAAGAGAAATACAACCGCAAGCTGTGATTGTTGAGTTCCAAGGTGAGCAAATTCGTATACCAGCGTTGTATGAGTGGAAAGGGTAACTCTTGTAGAAACACATCAAGCCAGCGAAATCATATCGCTGGCTTTTTATTTTTCAGAGCATCTTTTGCATCTATTCTGGTGATGATTTCTAGATACTCAAACAAGCAAAATATAGCTTTCCTCAGTCGTTTAAATAGCACCAATATCATTCATCTATTGATAGCGCGATTCCAGTCAGCGTTGTGTAAAAAGACACCATCTTCACGAACTTCGGAGTAATGACTTGGTCCACGTTAGACCCCATCACATAATAGGAGTCTAAACAGAGACACATGCGTATTCTGATTTTTTCTTTAAGCATTGTTGCATCGACAAGCTATGCAGCAAAGCCAGACCCATTCCCAGTTACACCAGATAGTCGCGGGCAAGATTTCATGGTCAGTGCGACGAATCCTTACGTGAGCAGTACCGGTTACTCAATATTGAAAGAAGGCGGTAATGCTGTTGATGCTATGGTCGCGATGCAGATGGTGATGTCTGTCGTTGAGCCAGATATGACCGGAATTGGCGGCGGGACTTTCGCGCTGTTTTATCAACATGACGAGAAAAAATTTCTGGCCCTTGATGGTCGAGATGAAGCGCCCTCTAGCGCGAACCCTGAAATGTTTGTTGAGAATGGGGAAGTACTCAGTCGCAACGAAATATTAGGCCCTCGTTCTGTTGCGGTTCCGGGCACATTGCGGTTGCTTTACACCACTCATGAACAATATGGCAAGTTGCCATGGGCAGAGCTGATTAAGCCGGCGATTACATTGGCGAGCAATGGGTACGCGATGAACAGCTACACCTACGACATCGTAGTAAGAGAGCAAAGCCGACTTGAGCAAGATCCGGAAGTGAAAGCCTTGTATTGGCAAGGGGACGATATTAAGCCGACGGGAACCTTGATGAAGAACCCTAAGATGGCTGAGACGCTGAGGAAGATCGCGCAACAAGGCGATCGTTACCTTTATGGTGGTGAGCTTGGTCAGCACATCGTAGAGACGGTTAATAGTCGTATTGATGACCAACACGAGAAGTTGTCTTTAGAAGATTTTAAACATTACCAAGTGAAGCAGCGTGACATCATTGAGAGCGACTACCGTGGGAATAAAATCGTCTCTTTTGGTTACCCAGCTTCGGGCGGTGTGATGGTCGCTCAGAGTCTTGAACTGCTCGCACCCTATGACATTGCCCATATGGCGAAAACGGATGTGGAACCTTGGCGTCTCATGACTGAAGCGATGCGAATTGCAAAAGCCGATCGTATTGCGTATGCCGGAGATCCGGATTATGTGGAAACGCCAGTTGAACAGTTGTTGTCTAAAGCCTATCTAGATCAGAGACGTGATTTAATCCCTGATAATGGCACTTTAAAAGAGGATCCAAAAGCAGGACAGATAACGCAAACTCAGTATGCGCAATATCAAGGCTTCGAGAGCAAAGATACAGGGCATATTTCTATCGTCGATAGAGATGGAAATGCAATTGCGATGACCAGCACGGTAGGAACGGGTATGGGCTCGGGTGTGATGGTCGATGGCGTTATCTTGAATGCGCAGATGGCTAACTTCTCACCTCAGCCAACGGTTAACGGCAAGCCTACGCAAAACTCAATTGAAGCGGGCAAGCGTCCACGTTCGGCTATTACGCCATTAATGGTGATGGACAGTGATGATAACTTGCGTTTGGTGGTTGGGTCACCAGGTAGTTCACAAATCCCGGGGTATGTACTCAAAACCGTGGTTGGGGTGCTGGATTGGAATTTATCAGCGCAAGAGGCTATTGACTTACCAAACATCCAGTATGGCACTAAGATAGACCGCACCAAGTCTTATGACCCGACTGGTTTGCTGGTGGAAAAGAAAACGTTCGCAGAAATGTTGGTGCCTGAGTTTATGGAGCTTGGCTACCCAGTGCACGTTATTCCAGTGGTAAGCGGTTTGAATGCAATTGAGCTAAAAGATGGCAAGCTTTATGGCGCAACGGATCGTCGTCGAGCCTCTAGTTCAATGGGGGAGTAGTACTCACTTCTATCAAACGAAGCAAACTAAAAAGCCAGTCAATATCGACTGGCTTTTGCGTTCTTTTTAAAGATAAAAGCGTAAGGGTTTATGCCCAACCCGCAGGAGAGCGCTTTCTACGAGGCATGACATGCGGAAGAATCAAACCAAATAGTAAACCTAAACCTGCAACACCGCCGCCATAAGTGAAGTACTTAAGCAGCATGTCATCTTTTTGTGTATCCAGCTTTGCGCGTAGCTCGCGGTTTTCTGTTTCAACAGAAGTAAGCTGATCACTGATCTCAGAGTATTTATTTTCTAGATCTGAAATTTGTTGGTTACGTGTTTCGAGAGAGGTAACAAGACCTGCTTTCTCTGCATCAGAAGTTTGACGAGCATTAGCAAGCTGCTCTTTTACTTCGGCTAGCTCTTTCTCAATGCGAGGAAGGCGAATTGCCATGCTCTCTTGGTTTGTCACAAACTTGCTTTGTACCCAACCAGTGCGACCACGGTCATCACGAACTTGCGTGTAGCCAGTATCTCGGTTGGTTTTAATCAGTTGTACTTTAGAACCGGCGTTAACACTACCAATAATACGGTAGGTGTTATTTGGACCTGAGTGCATAAAAGTGAAGAGGTCATCAGAAATATAACGGTCTGCTGCTAGGGCCGCTGGCGCTGCTAGCAAAGTAAACAAAACCGTGATGATTAGTTTTTTCACAGTAAATCCCTTAACGATTTTTCTTGGAGACAGCGTTGGCACCGAATGATTGGAGCCGGAAATAGACGAATAGTATGCAGTTTCAAACTTCGGTGCAACAAAGAAGGGAGGCAAAGCCTCCCTTTCTGTGCGTTTGAGTCAATAATGACAAAGCGCTTACATTCTATTGACGAGTGTCTTAAGCGAACATCGCTTGAAGTCCGTAGAAGAATACTACGGCCAATAACGCACCCGCTGGTAGTGTAACGATCCATGATGCCACGATGTTACGAACTACGCCTAGGTTCAGTGCTGCGATACCACGAGCAAAGCCAACACCGAGAACCGCACCAACCAATGTTTGAGTGGTTGAAATTGGCAGGCCTGTACCAGACGCTAGAACTACCGTACATGCTGTTGCTAGCTGTGCTGCAAAACCGCGGCTAGGCGTTAGCTCAGTGATGCCTGTACCAACGGTTGCCATTACTTTGTGACCTAGTGTTGCAAGACCGACCACGATACCAATACCACCAAGAGGTAGAATCCACCAAGCGATGGTGCTTTTCGTGCTGATTTCGCCCATGTGTTCAACAGTCGATACGACAGCAGACAGTGGACCAATGGCGTTTGCAACGTCGTTTGAACCGTGTGCAAATGCCATCGCACAAGCGGTGATAACCATCAGAACGCTGAAGATACCTTCCACGCCAGAAAAGCTGCGGTCTTCTTCGCGATTAGCGAATTTTTTCTGGATGTATACGTAGCCGCCAATCATCACAAGTGCTGAAACTGCTGCTGCCCACATCCAGGCTTCACCATTGGTCAGGTGAAGACCAACGTGTTTTAGACCTTTTTTGATGGTTACAAGTGCAATCACCATTGTTGTGATGAACATGTAAACAGGTACAAAACGTTTCGCGTTAAACAGAGGGTTCTCAGTATCAAAAATCAGGCGCTGTGCGCTGACAAAGATAACGTAAGCAAAGAAACCTGAAATCACTGGCGTAATAATCCAGCTACCAACAATGCCTTGAACGCTGCCCCAGTCAACCGCTTCAGTACCTACTGATACGCATGCAAAACCAATGATTGCACCGATGATTGAGTGAGTCGTTGATACTGGCCAGCCCATGTAAGAAGCAAGAAGCAGCCATGTACCTGCTGCTAAAAGCGCAGACATCATGCCGTAGACAAGAACATCTGGTTGACTAGCAAATAAAGAAGTTTCGATTACACCTTTACGGATAGTGTCGGTTACTTCACCGCCTGCAAGGTAAGCACCTGCAAATTCGAAGATCATCGCAATGATGATAGCTTGTTTTACAGTTAGCGCTTTTGAACCTACAGATGTACCCATCGCATTAGCAACGTCGTTCGCGCCAATACCAATCGCCATCATGAAACCAAAAATCGCTGCAACAATAATCAGGACAGTGCCGTAGTTCGCAAGGATATCCATCGTAATACCTAGTTGTTTTATAACAAGCGGAACAAAATTTTACGCGCGCCAAACCATAAGACGATGAAAATAGTCATCGTCCCTATGACACGTGTTAATTATGCTCTTCGTTATGTCGTTAACTTTATGTTTTAAGATCGAGATAGCATGACTTCCAAACGAGCACCTACGCGCTGCGCTTGGTCGGCAATACCACCTACCCATTCAAGAATCTTGTATAGGAACATGACATCGATAGGGTTCATGTCAGCTTCAATCACCATCAACTGTTGGCGAAGTTCAATCTGCATGGCATCGGTATCATCTTCGATAACGTCTAATTGATGAATCATTTCAGCGACGAGCGTCACTTCACGGCCTTTGAAGCCGGTTTCTAGCAATTCATCAAGTTCATTGATTACCTTTTGCGCCTGATCGGCAGCATCAAGACAACGTTGAACGTAAGCGAGGAAGTTTGGTTGGAGAGCCTCAGGGATGACAAGTTGACGACCATATACACGGCCAGCAATGTCTTTTGCCAGGTTTGCAAGTTTGTCCTGTTGAGTCAAAAGCTCAAGCATGTCAGTACGGTCGACTGGCATGAACAAACCGCGAGGCAGTTTTAGACGGATTTCACGTTTCAGCACATCCGCTTCTTTCTCTAGGTGAGAAATTTGTGCACGGATTTCTGCTGCTTTTTCCCAATCACCCTTTGAAGATACTTCAAAGAATTTCACCAAGTGTGAACAACATTCGTTGACACACACAACGTGGCGTTGCAAAGGCTTAATTGGGGACTTTGCAAATAACCCCATAATTGTATTTACTGGCATGGTCATTCAACCTAATAACTATAACCTTAAAAAAACATACACCATTTCTGAGTGCTTGGCGAAATGTTGAACGATGGCTATAAAGGCGCGCATGGTAACGCATTAAATCGCTCATTAAAACTGTTTTAGATCATCATTCCGGCGATATTTCTCTCTTGCCGTGTGAGAAATTACGCAATATCCTGTTTCTATCTGCTTTGAAAGGTATAGCTATGGAAACCGAAATAGAACTGAAGTTTTTTGTTTCTCCTGAATTTTCAGAAACTTTAAAAGAAAAAATTTCTGAGACAAAAGTACTTCAGCATAGTTGTCGTGACTTGGGTAACACCTATTTTGATACTGCCGATAAATGGCTTCGAAAGCACGACATTGGTTTAAGAATTCGCCGTTTTGATGATGTATTCGTCCAAACCGTAAAGACAGCAGGACGCGTCGTCGCAGGCTTACATCAAAGACCAGAATACAATGCTGAGCACACTAGCGACGAGCCTAATCTGTCGCTTCATCCTCTAGATATTTGGCCTCCAGGTAAAGATGCAGAAACGCTGCAATCCGAGCTTATGCCATTATTCTCGACCAACTTCACACGTGAACAATGGCTGATTGGCATGCCCGATGGCAGTCAGATTGAAGTTGCCTTTGACCAAGGCTTAGTTGTAGCCAAAGGTGAAGACGAAGAAGAGAAGCAAGAGCCGATTTGCGAAGTTGAACTGGAACTTAAGTCAGGCCAAACCGAAGCTTTATTCACGCTGGCACGCAGCTTTTGCGAGCAAGGCGGTATGCGCTTGGGTAACTTGAGCAAAGCGGCGAAAGGTTATCGACTTGCAAGTGGTTATGCGGGTGATGAAGTAAAATCATTGGCACTTGTGGACAGTAGTCCGACGGATACCGTTGAATTTTGCTTGATCAACTCTTTAGAGCACGCTTTGTCTCATTGGCATTATCACGAGCAAATTTATGCTGAGCGTGACAGCGTGGAAGCACTGCGTGAAATCAGTAATGCCATTCGTTTCATTCGTCAAACATTGACTATTTTTGGCGGGATTGTCCCTCGTCGCGCAAGTGCGATTCTGCGCCAAGAGCTTAAATGGTTGGAAGAAGAACTGAGTTGGTTGGATGAGCATGCACACCTTGAAGAGCTCTTAGATGACAAAGGCAATGTGCTGCGTAAATTGGATGCGCGTAAGTTCTTAGTATCTGAGTTGACTCAGCAGTTACAAGAGTTGCCAAGCCGTGAAGAAGTGCTAGGGTTACTCAATTCCGCGCGTTACACAGGGTTACTGCTGGATCTAAGCCGCTGGATCTTAGCGCGCGGTTGGCAGCCATTTCTTGATGAAAAAGCACGTGAAAAAATGGCAAGTAACATCATGCTGTTTTCAGTTACTCAGCTCGATCGCACTTGGGCTGAGCTAATGGAAGCTTTCCCAGCAGAGCGCGATTTGACGGCGCAAGAGTACGTTGATCAGCGCTATCGCTTATTGCGTAACCTCTATACTGGCATTGGTTTCGCGAGTTTGTATAACTCGGATGAGCGTAACAGCTTTCGTTTACCATGGGCGGATCTGGTGCATGGTATCGATGATCTGCTAATGCTGAACCACTTGCTCCCGTTGGTTGATATGCTGGAAGACGCAGAAAAAGAGCAGTTAGAACGCTGGTTGCACCGTCAAGAGCGTTCAATTTTACATGCAATGGATCAAACCCGAGCGATCAGTGTGGAAGTGCAGCCTTATTGGCGTGAATGATCGTTCTGGTGGTAACGACAAAAAAATAGGACCATGAGGTCCTATTTTTTTGTCTCTGTTTTACGTTGTTGTAGCTCTTTTTCCATGAAATCGAGTCGTTCTAGTATTTGCGCTTGTTGGCTTAGGAGCTGCTCGAGCATACGTTCTTTATTGATTGAACTGTGCGTCTGTTGTTTCGTTGGGGCAGTAAGGATAGAGGTGATAAGACCCGAGATCATACCAAAGATACCCACCCCGCAAACAATGATGATGACAGCCAAAAACTTTCCTATGGAGGTCACTGGATAATGATCGCCGTAACCAACCGTTGAGATTGTTACAAATACCCACCACAAAGCATCGGCGCCAGTACGAATATTCGCTTCTGGGTTTTTCGCTTCGATAAACAGCATTGCACTAGAACCGAGTGTTATGAGGATAACCATCAATAGCAGTATAGAGGCGACCGTGGTTTCGCGGCGGTTTTCTTTGAGCTGATGCAAAATGAACTTTGACGAACGCAGTACTAATACCACTCGCATAATATGAAAAATACGAGCAAAGCGCAGGGGCTCTATCAATGGGATACTCGCCACGAAATCTATCCAATGACGTTTAAGGAATAACCAGCGATCTGTGGACCGGATCAAATCAATGGTGAGCTGTAGTAGAAAAATACTACAGATTATGAAATCCAGACCGATAAGAACTTGACGGGTTTCGTGATCGATCGGGAAAAACAACAAGCCAGAGATCACAAATAGTGCCATAAAAGACAATATTAGTGACAACAGGCCCATCGGTCGTGTGCTGTCTTTGATATCATTGTTTTTCATACGAAGCTCAAAATAAATCGCGTAACCACGCAAAGCGCGAACATAACTATAAGTAATATAAAGATTATAGATAAAGACTATATAAGACTCGGTGGAGAACTGACAATGGAAAAGCTGGCATTTAAGCCATGGGAAAGGGTCATATCCGACATTCGACTGGTGCCTAAAATGGTCATGTTGATGGTCTTCAGTACTGTCCTGATCGTGGCAAAACAACTGTGGGACGCAAACACTTTTTACGACTCACTTTTAGCGGCGACACAAAACGCGCAAGTTGCCCAACAGCATTATGAAGCATATTTAACGCAAGTTGCTTGGCAAACCGCCTTATTGATTGTGGTTTTTGTCGTGCTCTTATTAGCGGCGGCTAGAGTGATGTTGCGTCAAACACAGTATCTGAGCGACGCGATCAAACTGATGGCGAGCAAGAACCTCTCTGTTCCATTTGGTATGGATTGTAAAGATGAATACGGAGACGTGGCACGTGAATTAGAAAAGACACGTCGACAATTGCACGATGTGATTCAAATGCAAATTAATGCGTCTGATGAATTATCAACGCTCACCGAAGTCATGACACTGAGCATGTCGGAAACGAAGGAATCGGCGCAAGAAGAGTTTAACGAAATTGATCAACTTGCTACGGCGATGAGTGAAATGTCGTCGACGGTCCAAACGGTTGCGGAACATGCCCAGACGGCCTCTTCTCTGACAGAGCAAGCTTCCGCACAAGCAATTTCTGGTCAGCAGTTCTTGCAAAGTACAATGGCGAAAATGAGTGAACTTTCGTCGGATATCGCTTCATCGGCACAAGCGGTTAACCAAGTTGAAGAACGTGTTGAAGCCATTGGTAGCGTTGTAGGGACGATTCAAGGCATTTCTGAACAAACCAACCTGCTTGCACTGAATGCGGCGATTGAAGCGGCGCGAGCTGGCGAGGCTGGGCGGGGTTTTGCTGTGGTTGCAGATGAAGTTCGTAACCTTGCCCAACGTACACAACAAGCGACGGTAGAAATTCAAGAGATGATCGCACAGCTGCAAACCAGTGCTGAATCTGCGGTAGAACTCATGGAAAAAAGCGTTGTAGAAGCGGCAGATGGAAACGAGCTGGTTTCTAATGCTGGATCTGAGCTCGATGGTATTGTTGGGCAAGTGACGCAAATCAATGACATGAACTTCCAGATCGCGACGGCGTCTGGTCAGCAAAGCAGTGTTGCAGAAGAGATGAGCCAAAACCTCACCAATGTACGTGAGTTGGTGGAAGCCTCAGTTGTTGTCGTTACCGAGCTGCTAGAAACCTCTGAAATGATGCAAAATAATGCAGGTGAGCTAGACAAGAAGATCAAATCTTTCCAAGTTTAATATTCGATCCCGAACTTTTGATAAAACGCCCACAAACCTTTTGTGGGCGTTTTTATTTGCTTTCAGTCTGGTATAAAGAATGAGTTACCGTGCTTTTCAAACAAGGAAGAAAAATGCAGCTGCCTTCGCCACTGATTTCTATCGCTGAATCTGCCGTACAAAACGCCCAAGACGCAGGTTATTTTCCCCTTTGGCCCGATGAAGTTGCGCAGCAATTTCGTTATGTGGCGGGCTTAAGCCAATTTATAACCGAAGCCATTCATCGCGATGAAGTCCTAGCCCGTGAGTTGCCAAGTATGTTAGCGCAGCCAAGTCGTCAGGAGTCTTACCGCTCAAGCCTTGCTGAACTGTTGGAACAATGTCCTGATGAGATGTCTGGTCATCGCGTATTGCGTCAGTTTCGCAACCGAGAAATGGTGTACATTGCGTGGAAGGATTTCACGCATGCATGGTCTCTAGAGACGTCTTTAAGCCACTTATCTGAGTTGGCAGAAGCGATGATTTTTGAAACCTATCAATGGCAATATCAAGTGTGTTGTCAGGAGTGGGGCACGCCAACAAGTGAGGACGGTGAAGTGCAGCCGATGTTAATTATCGGCATGGGGAAACTGGGTGGTGGCGAGCTAAACTTTTCTTCCGATATTGATCTAATTTTCACGTACCCAGAGAATGGTGAAACCCAAGGCGCACGCCGAAGCATTGCCAATGCCCAGTTCTTTACTCGTCTTGGTCAACGCATCATCAAAGCGCTCGACCAACAAACCTTCGATGGTTTTTGCTACCGCGTCGACATGCGGCTTCGCCCATTTGGAGAAAGTGGCCCCTTGGTTATGAGCTATGCCGCACTTGAAGATTATTACCAAGAACAGGGACGAGATTGGGAACGTTACGCGATGATCAAAGCTCGGGTGATGGGATGTGAGATGTACCCGCAGTATCAAGAGCTACGCCAAATGCTGCGCCCTTTTGTTTTTCGTCGTTATATTGATTTCAGTGCGATTCAATCTTTGCGTCGAATGAAGTCGATGATCAGTAGCGAGGTTCGCCGCCGAGGGTTGAATAACAACATTAAGCTAGGTGCGGGTGGCATCCGAGAAATTGAATTTATCGCTCAAGTTTTTCAATTGATTCGAGGTGGTCGAGAGCCTTCTTTGCGTAATCGAGGGCTGTTGGAAACGCTGCAAGGCATTGAAGAACTGGCATTGCTTACTCCAAAAGAAGTCAGCGATCTAGAAGCTGCATACAAGTACTTGCGTCAATTAGAAAACTTGTTGCAAGCAATGGCGGATAAGCAAACCCAGACGCTGCCTGATTGCGAAACCGAACGCTTAAAGCTCGCCACTGCGATGAAAATGAGCTGTTGGGAGCAATTAATTGAGCAAACCCAGCAGCATATGGCAAATGTTCACCAAGTTTTTGAATCACTAATTGGTGATGATGAAGAAGACGAGGGGACTACTGTTGCTCGTCATTTTCATGAGCTATGGGATATGGCCGACAAACAAGACGTTCTTGAGCATATCTTGCAGCAGGATATTCAGATTGAAGACTTTGCTTCATGCGCGAAAACCATCATCAACTTTAAAACCGATCTGGCCAAAAAAACGTTAGGCCCACGTGGACGCGAAGTGCTCAATCGTTTGATGCCGAAAGTGTTTGATGCGGTCTTTGCCCATCCTGATGCACAGTTTGGTTTATCTCGTGTACTTCACTTGCTACACAACATCTGCACTCGCACAACTTACTTGGAATTATTGGATGAGCATCCAGCGGCTCTGGTGCAGCTCGTACGTTTGTGTACCGCAAGCCCAATGATTTCAGAGCAGCTGTCTCGTTATCCTATCTTGCTTGATGAGTTAATCGACCCTGCGCAGCTGTACAATCCCATTCCATTAGACAGTTACCGTACAGAGCTACGTGATTATTTGGCGCGTATTCCTGAAGATGATATGGAACAGCAAATGGAAGCGTTGCGTCAGTTTAAGCAAATTTGTATTTTGCGTATTGCAGCGGCAGATATTGCTGGCGCATTGCCAGTGATGAAAGTGAGTGACCATTTAACTTATTTAGCGGAAGCTATCGTTGATGCGGTGATCAGTCAGGCTTGGTTGCAAGTGTCTGAAAAGTACGGCGAGCCAACGCATGTGAAAGATCGTGAAGGCAAAGGCTTTGCTGTAATTGGCTATGGTAAAGTCGGAGGGTGGGAGCTCGGCTATAACTCCGACTTGGATATTGTCTTCATGCATGACTGCCCAGTCAATGTCTACACTGACGGCAAAAAAGAGATTGATGGTCGTCAGTTCTACCTTCGTTTAGCACAGCGTATCATTCATATTTTCTCCACTCGCACCGCTTCCGGTATTTTATACGAGGTCGATACCCGATTGCGTCCGTCCGGTGCATCGGGTTTGTTGGTTAGCCCAACGGACGCGTTCGACGACTATCAACATCAAGACGCGTGGACATGGGAGCATCAAGCACTTGTCCGCGCGCGCATGATTTATGGTGATGAACCACTGGCAATTGCATTTCACAATACGCGGCATGATGTGCTGTGCAAAGCACGCGATCAAGCTGAACTGAAAAAAGACGTTGTCGAAATGAGAGAAAAAATGCGCGGTCATCTTGGGGGGAAAAAGCCAGGCCGCTTTATGCTCAAGCAAGATGTAGGTGGGATTACCGATATCGAATTTCTCGCTCAGTACCTAGTGCTCAACTATAGTCACGATAAGCCGAAATTGACGCGTTGGTGTGATAATGTGCGCATCTTTGAAACGCTCATTGCGCAAGATGTTATGGACGAAGACCAAGCAATGCAGTTGATACGTGCTTACACGACAATGCGCAACGAAATACACCGCCGAAATCTACTCAATTTAGACGCTGATGTGGTGGAAGATAAGTTTGTTGCCGAAAGGGAGTGGGTAAAACAGGCTTGGAATCAGTGGTTCAGTTAAGACCATATATTTAGCCTCGATAAGGGCTGTGATAAACTCACTTCGATTTAATTTTTGGAGACCAACAATGAAACCAATTCTACCTGATTACAACAGCGCTGGTGTGCTCATCATCGGTGATGTCATGCTAGATCGTTACTGGTATGGCCCAACCGGGCGCATTTCTCCTGAAGCGCCGGTTCCTGTTGTAAAAGTAGAAAACAATGAAGAGCGTCCTGGTGGTGCTGCGAACGTTGCGATGAACATCGCATCACTAGGTGGCCATGCTCACATTGTTGGTCTAACTGGGGAAGATGAGCCTGCAAAAGTGCTGACGGAGACGCTGAGCTCACTCAATGTGAAGTGCGATTTCGTTGCACTGCCTGATTACCCAACGATTACGAAGCTTCGCGTAATGAGCCGTGGACAACAGCTTATTCGTCTCGACTTCGAAGACAAGTTTGAAAACACAGATTCTGCGCCTGTGCTATCGCGTATGGATGCCGCACTGCCAAACGTTAAAGCCGTGATTATGTCTGACTACGCAAAAGGTTCGTTAGAGCATGTTCAGGCATACATTCAAAAAGCGCGCGCAGCAAATATTCCGGTTTTCATTGACCCGAAAGGTGCTGATTTTGAACGCTACCGTGGCGCAACACTTCTTACGCCAAACATGAAAGAGTTCGAAGACGTTGTAGGTAAAGTGAAATCTGACCAAGAGCTAGTAGAGAAAGCACTGGCTTTGGTTGAAGAGTTTGAATTTGAAGCGCTTTTAGTGACACGCAGCGAAAACGGAATGACCTTGATTCGTCGTGGCCAGGAACCGTTCCACCTTCCAACTCAAGCGAAAGAAGTGTACGACGTGACAGGTGCGGGCGACACGGTTATCTCTGTATTGGCAGCGTCTGTTGCCGCAGGCAAATCATTTGAAGAAGCGTGTGCATTAGCAAACGCAGCGGCAGGTGTTGTGGTTGGTAAACTAGGCACGTCAACGCTTTCTGAGATTGAATTAGCAGAAGCGGTACATGGCAGCCAAGACACGGATTACGGTGTGATTTCAGAAAAAGCACTGATCGAAGCGGTGAAAAAAGCACGAGCTCGTGGCGAGAAAGTCGTTATGACAAATGGCTGCTTTGATATTCTGCACGCTGGGCATGTGTCTTACTTAAACCATGCTGCTGAACTGGGCGATCGCCTAATCGTTGCGGTAAATACCGATGAGTCAGTAAAACGCCTTAAAGGCCCTGGTCGTCCGGTAAACCCAACCGATCGCCGCATGGCGGTGTTGGCAGGTTTGGGCGCTGTGGATTGGGTTGTACCATTTAGTGAAGATACGCCGCAGCGTTTGATCTCAGAAGTTCTACCAAGCTTGCTAGTAAAAGGCGGTGACTACAAACCAGAAGAGATTGCTGGTGGTAAAGAAGTCATTGCGGCGGGTGGTGAAGTTCGTGTATTGAACTTTGAAGATGGCTGCTCGACCAGTGAGATCATTAATGCAATCAAAGGCGGTAAGGGCTAAGCCTGCTGTTTGTTAGCATTGAAATGCTATTTGCTCATAAAGGTCGCTAAGTGCGGCCTTTTTGATACTTGATGCTCAGAGACACTTTTAGGCTCTGAACTACAAGTAATAAAAAACGCCAGCTGATAACTCAACTGGCGTTTTTATTTATTAAGACCTGAAGTATTCAGTTAGCGGTTATTTTGCCGCTTTCAAACCTGCATCAACGTCCAAGATGTCTTGTTCGCTTAGCGTACCAACTGCTTGGCGTAGCTGAAGAACACTTAAAATGTAGTCGTAACGAGCGTTCGATAGGTTTTTGTTCGCATCGTATAGACGACGAGTCGCGTCCAGTACATCAACGATAGTACGAGTACCTACATCAAAGCCAGCTTCTGTTGCTTCTAGTGCAGAGCGTGCAGAAATAACCGCTTGCTCATACGCACGTAATGCGCCGATAGAGGCGTTAATGTTGTTGTTTTGTGCGCGAACATCTTTGACTACGCTACGGTACTGTGCTTCAAGATCTTCGCTTGCTGCCACGTATGCGTATTCAGCTTGTTTGGTTTGAGAGGTTACGTTACCACCTGTGTATAGCGGTACTGCAAGGTTCACACCAATATTGAAGTTGTCTGTCGTGTTGTCACGAGAGCTATGAGAAGTATCACCGTAGTTGTAACCACCGTCTAGAGAGAGCGTTGGTAGGTGGCCAGAGCTTGCTAGTGAAATATTGTCACGCGCAATGTCTTGAAGAATACGTGAAGATAGCAAGGTCAGGTTTTTGGTTTTTGCTTCATCAATGAGCGATTCAGCAGGTACGGTCGATGGGCTAGCAGTGAAGCGGCCAGTGTCCAAAATGTTGAGATCTTTGTGCTCTTGGCCTGTAATTTCACGCAGTGACTCGTAGCTATTAGTGAGCGCGTTTTCTGCCAACACTTCGTCCGCTAGCACTTGGTCGTACTGAGCTTGTGCGTCATGCACGTCAGTGATTGCAGACAAACCTACTTCAAAACGCTGTTTAGTTTGCTCAAGTTGACGGCCAACCGCGGCTTTTTCTGCACGTACGAAAACAAGATTATCTTGTGCGCGTAGAACTTCAAAATACGCTTGTGACACGCGAAGAATCAGTGCCTGTTGCGTCGCTGCGTAAGTTGCGTCTGCTTGGCGAGCACTTTTCTCAGCAGTATCTAGAGAGATCCAAGATGCGCGGTTGTAAAGTGCTTGTGAAAAGCTAACGCCAGCGGTTAGTGCGTTGCCATCGTTTGATACGTCGCTAATTAGATTTGAATCGTATTCAGTATCACCACGAGTTAAATTGTAACCCGCAGTAAGGTTAATTTGTGGTAATAGAGCACTACGGCTTGAGGTGATTGCTTCGAAAGCTTGGTCACGTTGTGCTGCTACACTGAGCAATTGTGGATCATTTTGTTTTGCCAAGTCGTAGATTTCAGCCAAAGAGTCTGCGAACGCAGACGTACTCATGCTACCTAGCGCTGCACTGATAAATAGTGGAAGCAATTTTTTCATTTTCTATTCCCGCGGTCCATAGATTGGTTAATTCTCAGTAGTTTAACTCAATTTGCACGATATTTACTCTAAAGTTTGCACTTTTTTACACGTAATTATCCACTTGTGCAATAAATTTTTAGCAAAGACTTAAATTAATTTGTAACTATTATACAAAAAGTTGAGCCAAGTCCTTTGAGCAAGCGAATAACAATGAGTAAACTACAGGATTCACTCAGAGAGGTGTTGAATGCAACAGCGTGACAAACAACAACAAGATTTTACTTCGCGAGATGTAAAAGTCATCTCGAAAGAAACCTTATTTGAAGGTTTTTTCAAAATGGTGAAATACCGCTTTCAGCATAGGCTATTTGCTGGTGGTTGGAGTGGAGTTGTCGAACGAGAAATGTTCGAGCGTGGTCACGCAGCAGCGATGCTTCCTTATGATCCAAAGACGGACCAGGTCGTAATCATTGAACAGATTCGTATTGGCGCGTTGGAACATGAACACCCTTGGCAGCTAGAAATTGTCGCCGGTATGATTGACCGCGATGAATCTGCTGAAGCCGTAATTCGTCGAGAGGCTGTCGAAGAAGCGGGGATTCAGGTGGGGCGCGTTGTACCTGTTACTTCCTATTATCCTTCGGCTGGTGGTTGCTCGGAAAAGCTAGACGTCTTTGTTGGTGAAGTGGATGCGTCTAAAGCGCACGGCATTCATGGTTTAGACTATGAGAATGAAGATATCCGCGTTCATGTCATGAGTCGTGAAACGGCGTATCAATGGGTGAAGGACGGAAAATTTGAAAATGGTGCGTCGATTATTGCGTTGCAATGGCTGCAATTACACCATCAAGAGTTAAAGTCAGAATGGGGACTATCCCAAACGGTGGAGAGTGAGTAATGGCACAATTGGCTGAAAAACAACAATATCATGTTGATTTAGCTGGTCTTATGAGAACGTATGAGACCAACTACGCTAAGTTGAACGCCTTATTGCCTGCTTCTGCCGAAGTTGGGGATGTACGTTGCTACCAAGCGGCGAACATGGTTTACCAATTGACCGTGAATGAAATCACAAAATACACCACAGTTGTTGAGATATGTCAGAGTGATGAAACGCCAGTGTTTCCTTTACCGACGATGTCTGTCAGGCTTTATCATGATGCGAGAGTAGCCGAAGTATGCTCAAGCGGAGAGTTCTCTCGCATAAAAGCTAAGTATGATTATCCCAATGACCAACTGATGCAGAAAGATGAAAAGCATCAATTAAACACATTCCTCGGTGAATGGCTGACGTTTTGTTTACGAAGTGGTATCAGTAGAACACCACTTGCCTTCAATTGATCGTCACGTCACTAAAGGAAAATAACAAATAACGATATAGTGGACGAATCAGGTTTTCATTTTGCAATCATCTAGTGACAGCATCAAACTTTTACAAATTACGGATACTCATCTGTTTGCTGCCGATGAGGGAAGTTTGCTAAGCGTAAAAACAGTCGATAGCTTCAATGCTGTTGTTGCTGATGTTTTACGCCGCAACGTGGCGTTTGATTACATCTTGGCGACGGGGGATATTTCCCAAGACCATAGTGCAGAATCTTATCAGCGCTTTGCCAACGGCATTGAACCGCTAGAGAAAGACTGTTTTTGGCTACCTGGTAATCATGATTACAAGCCTAATATGGGCAGTGTTTTGCCTTCGCCACAAATCAAAGCCGCAGAGCATGTGTTGCTTGGCGAGCATTGGCAGTTAATTCTTTTAGACTCGCAAGTGGTTGGCGTTCCTCATGGGCGCTTGAGCGATCAGCAATTAACGCTACTCGAAGAAAAGCTAGCCGAACACCCAGAAAGACACACACTTGTTTTGTTGCATCATCACCCGTTACTGGTGGGAAGCGCGTGGCTTGATCAACATACTTTAAAAGATGCCGAAGCGTTTTGGCAGGTTGTCGAGCGTTTTGATAACGTGAAAGGCATTCTCTGTGGTCATGTTCATCAAGATATGAATGTGCTTCACAAGGGCATTCGAGTGATGGCAACACCCTCAACTTGTGTTCAGTTTAAGCCTAACTCGGATGATTTTGCCCTTGATACCACTTCGCCTGGTTGGCGGGAGCTGCAACTACACGCTTGTGGCGATATTACGACCCAAGTAGGTCGGCTTCCCGATGGCCAGTTCCAACCAGACTTCTCTTCTAACGGCTACTAACGCGTCCGAGCTCTCTGTTCGGGCTCGCTTTTTTGTGCGAGATATCTATGAGTAAACCTTCACTTCTTCTCTATATCCATGGCTTTAATAGCTCTCCACTCTCCATGAAAGCGAATGTGATGAGAGCCTACTGCGAGCAACATAGGCCTGATATTAAGGTGATTGTTCCCCAGTTACCTTGTTATCCTCAGCAAGCGGCGAAAATGTTGTTGGATATTCTCGAGCAATATAAAGACGACTATAAAATTGGTCTAGTGGGCAGCTCATTAGGCGGTTTTATGTCAACGTGGCTAAATGACAAGTTTGGGTTTAAAGCGGTAGTGGTCAACCCCGCAGTCAAGCCTTATGAGTTGCTAGTAGATTATTTGGGTAAGCAAACTAACCCATATACGCATGAAACCTATACACTTGAAGCTTGTCATATTGACGAGTTAAAAGCTCTTGATGTACAAAGCATCGCGTCGCCACATTCTTTTTGGTTATTGCAACAAACAGAAGATGAGGTTTTAGACTATCGACAAGCGGTAGATAAGTTTGCAGACGCTAAGCAAACAGTAGAACAAGGCGGTGATCACAGTTTTGTAGGCTTTGAGCGTTATCCTGCACAGATTATCGAATTTCTAGAACTGTAATTCGAAAGCGATTGGAAAAGGCTCATAGTTTTTATTGATATATCCAACCGTTTCTTGACATGGGCGGTATGCTTTCCGACTATGTTTTGCCAAAAGATCTTAAGGGTCGAGGACCCTGGCTACTTTGTTATGCATCATGTTTATAAACTCTTAGTGATGTGAACAGGGTGGCTTTTTCGTTTCCTGAGTATGGGTACGCCCATTGGTGATACTCAGGCAACAAGTAAACTTTGAGAATAATTCCGTATTATGACTGAACAATATAATGCTGGTGCCATTGAAGTACTGAATGGCTTAGAGCCAGTACGTCGCCGACCAGGGATGTATACGGATACAGCGCGCCCAAACCATTTGGGCCAAGAAGTTATCGACAACAGTGTCGATGAAGCGCTAGCCGGACATGCCTCAAAAGTACAAGTCATCCTACATGCTGACCAATCACTCGAAGTGATCGATGATGGTCGAGGCATGCCTGTTGATATCCACCCAGAAGAGAAAGTATCAGGCGTAGAGCTAATTCTATGTAAGCTACATGCGGGTGGTAAGTTCTCTAACAAAAACTACCAATTCTCTGGTGGTTTGCACGGGGTAGGTATATCTGTAGTAAACGCGTTGTCAAAACGCGTTGAAGTAACAGTTCGTCGTGATGGTCAAGTGTATGAAATTGCATTTGAACACGGCGAGAAAGTGTCTGATCTAACCGTAACTGGCACATGTGGTCGTCGCAATCGCGGTACCAGCGTACATTTCTGGCCTGATGCGAAGTACTTCGATTCGGCTAACTTCTCTGTGACGCGCCTAGTCAACAACCTGCGCGCAAAAGCGGTTTTGTGTCCGGGCTTAGAAATCACATTAACCGACAAAGTTAATGGCAAAGACTATAAGTGGTACTACGAAGATGGTTTGAAAGACTATCTTGCGGAAGGTGTAAAAGGCTATCCAGTTATTCCTGAAGAACCATTTACTGGTGAGTTCTTGGCGGATACTGAAGCGGCAAACTGGGCGGTAATTTGGCAGCCAGAAGGCGGTGAGATGATCACCGAAAGCTACGTTAACCTAATCCCAACCGCTCAAGGTGGTACGCACGTTAATGGTTTACGCCAAGGCTTGTTGGAAGCGATGCGCGAATTCTGTGAGTTCCGTAATCTATTACCTCGTGGTGTGAAGCTAACGGGTGATGACATTTTCGACCGCTGTTCTTACGTGCTGTCGGTTAAGATTCAAGACCCGCAATTTGCAGGCCAGACCAAAGAACGTCTGTCTTCTCGTCAAACCGCGGCATTTGTCTCTGGCGTTGTAAAAGATGCGTTCAGTCTTTGGTTGAACGAAAAGCCTCAGCTCGCAGAGCAATTGGCAGAAGTCTGTATCGCTAACGCACACCGTCGTATGCGTGCAGCGAAAAAAGTCGTACGTAAGAAAGTGGCGTCCGGCCCAGCACTGCCAGGTAAGTTGACCGACTGTTCAGCACAGGACTTAAGTCGCACTGAAATCTTCTTTGTGGAGGGTGACTCTGCGGGTGGCTCGGCAAAACAGGCACGTGACCGTGAATTCCAAGCCGTGATGCCACTGCGTGGTAAGATCTTGAACACGTGGGAAGTCTCTGCCGATCAAGTTCTTGCGTCTCAAGAAGTACACGATATTTCTGTTGCTTTGGGTATTGACCCAGATAGCGACAACCTCGAGAGTCTTCGCTACGGTAAGATCTGTATCCTTGCCGATGCGGACTCGGATGGTCTTCACATCGCAACGCTGCTTTGTGCTCTATTTACTCGTCACTTCCGCGCACTAGTGGAAGCGGGTCATATCTATGTGGCGATGCCGCCTCTGTATCGAATCGACTGCGGGAAAGAAGTGTTCTACGCCCTCGATGATGATGAAAAAGATGGCATTTTAGAGCGCTTGTCGAAGAAGAAAGCCAAAATCAACGTGCAACGATTCAAAGGTCTGGGTGAGATGAACCCACTTCAGTTGCGTGAAACCACCATGGATCCGAACACGCGTCGCTTAGTGCAGTTAACCATTGACGACTCTACGGCGACCATGGAAATGATGGACATGCTGCTAGGTAAAAAGCGTGCAGATGACCGTCGTTCTTGGCTACAAAACAACGGCGACTTGGCAGAGGTGTAACGGATGTCTACAGAAATTACCTACGATGGCGTCGAACAATTGCCAATGCGCAAGTTCACTGAAGACGCTTATCTGAACTACTCGATGTACGTAATCATGGACCGCGCCTTGCCATACATTGGTGATGGCTTAAAGCCGGTTCAACGACGCATCATTTATGCGATGTCAGAGCTCGGTCTCTCTGCATCAGCAAAATACAAAAAATCTGCACGTACCGTTGGTGATGTGCTAGGTAAATACCATCCGCACGGTGATTCAGCGTGTTACGAAGCGATGGTATTGATGGCTCAGCCATTCTCTTACCGCTATCCATTAGTGGATGGTCAAGGTAACTGGGGTGCGCCAGATGATCCGAAATCATTTGCGGCAATGCGTTATACCGAAGCAAAACTGTCTAAGTTTGCTGAAGTATTGCTTGGCGAACTTGGTCAGGGCACGGTTGAATGGCAACCTAACTTTGATGGCACAATGAAAGAGCCACAAATGTTGCCAGCACGTCTGCCTCATATCCTGCTTAACGGTGTAACCGGCATTGCCGTTGGTATGGCAACAGACATCCCACCGCACAACGTTCGTGAAATCGCAGATGCGACTATTCATTTGATCGACAACCCGAAAGCAGAACTGCCGGACGTGATGCAGTATGTCAAAGGTCCAGATTACCCAACAGAAGCAGAAATTATCTCGCCGCAAGCGGATATCGAGAAGATTTACCGCAACGGTCGTGGCAGCATAAAAATGCGCGCGGTTTGGCATAAAGAAGGTTCTGATATTGTTATCACTTCTTTGCCTCACCAAGTATCGGGTGCCAAACTGCTTGAGCAAATCGCTAACCAGATGCGTGCGAAGAAGCTGCCAATGGTTGACGATCTTCGTGACGAATCGGATCACGAGAACCCAACGCGTATTGTTGTCGTGCCTAAGTCAAACCGCGTCGATTGTGATTTGTTGATGAACCACTTGTTCGCATCAACGGATCTTGAGCGCAGTTACCGCGTTAACTTGAACATGATTGGTTTGGATAACCGTCCTCAAGTTAAAGGTCTGGTGCAAATTCTGTCTGAGTGGATCGAGTTCCGTCGTACGACTGTGCGTCGTCGTTTACAACACCGCCTAGACAAAGTCATGGCTCGTCTACACATCTTGGAAGGTTTGTTGGTTGCTTACCTCAACCTAGATGAAGTGATTGAGATCATCCGTACTGAAGACGATCCAAAAGCGGTGCTGATGGAACGCTTTGGTATTACCGATATCCAAGCGGATGCAATTTTAGATACCAAACTTCGTCATCTAGCAAAACTAGAAGAGATGAAGATCCGTGGTGAGCAAGACGAGCTAGAGAAAGAGCGTGAGAAGCTAGAACAGCTACTCGGTTCTGAGCGTCGTCTGAACACACTACTGAAAAAAGAAATCAAAGCAGACGCAGAGAAATACGGTGATGACCGTCGCTCTCCAATGGTTGAGCGTGCAGAAGCAAAAGCGCTGACTGAACGTGACCTCGTACCAAGTGAGCCAATCACGGTTGTGCTTTCTGAGAAAGGTTGGATTCGTCACGCGAAAGGCCATGACGTGGATGCCGAAGGCTTAAACTATAAGTCGGGTGATAAGTATTTAGCGCATGCTCGAGGTAAGAGTAATCAGCCTGCGGTATTCCTAGGTAGTGACGGTCGAAGTTACTCTCTGGAATCGCACTCACTGCCTTCTGCTCGTAGTCAAGGTGAGCCGATTACCGGTCGCTTGAATATTACGGCTGGTAGCAGTATTCGCCAAGTCATCATGAGTGAAGAAGATCAGCTGTGGCTGGTGGGTTCAGATGCAGGTTACGGCTTTGTATGTAAAGGCGCGGACTTGCTGTCTAAAAACCGCAGTGGTAAAGCGCTCGTCACTTTACCTGCCAACTCTGAGATCATGACGCCAAAAGAGATTGAAGATTTAGACTCTGATGAAATCTTAGCAATCACTAACCAAGGTCGCATGCTGCTGTTCCCAATCAAAGACTTGCCACAACTGGCGAAAGGTAAAGGGAATAAGATCATCAACATTCCTGCAGCTAAAGCAAAAGAGCGAGAAGAAGTACTATCTCACTTAATGTCTTTACCAAAAGGTGCATCGTTAACGCTGTACGCGGGTAAGCGAAAGTTGGGTCTTAAACCGTCTGACCTTGATAACTTCCGTGGCGAACGTGGTCGCCGAGGTGGGTTATTACCGAGAGGTTTGCAGCGAGTCACTCGCATTGAAGTTGAGCTAGATGATTCCGATACGACGGAAACACCGAGCGATAGCGAGTAACGCACAAATAAAAATCCCAGCCAATGGCTGGGATTTTTTATGCTTCTTGCTTGTCTTCGGCAATGGTGACTTTCAAGGTCATCTCTTTTCCTTTGCGAATAATGCCGACATCCACGGTGGTGCCAGGCCGTAAATCGGTGACGATATCCATAACGCTCTGACGCCCCTGAACCTTATTGCCATCAATACTGATAATGATATCTTGTTTTTGAAAGCCAGCCGCATTTGCTGGGCCATTTGGATCAATACCAAGTACGACAATACCACCTATGTGTTCATTTCCAAGTAAGCGAGCAGTGACCGCATTAATGTCTTGGCCGTCGATTCCAATATAACCACGAATCACGCGGCCATCAGCGATGATTTTCTGCATGATCTTACTGGCTAGCGGCGCAGGGATCGCAAAAGAAATACCGTAAGTTTCTAAGTCTGTCGCTTGCTGAAAAGAGGCGGTGTTAATGCCGACGAGCTCGCCTTGTGTGTTCACTAGGGCTCCACCAGAATTACCTTCATTGATGGCGGCATCGGTTTGAATGAATGCTTGACGACCATCGCTAATAGATGAACGACCTGTGGCAGAAATAATGCCGAACGTTGTGGTTTGTCCAAGGTTGTATGGGTTACCGATGGCTAGTACTACATCGCCCACTTGTGGTTTGTAATTAGAGTTTAGAGGGATTACGGGCAAATTCGAACCTTCGACACGCAGCACGGCTATATCAGTACGTTTATCTGTCCCTACGAGCTGAGCCGCTGCGGCTCTGCCGTCTTGTAATGCCACAACAATTTGATCAGCTTGAGCAACCACATGATAGTTAGTAATGATGTAGCCTTTCTCACTAACAATGACACCTGACCCCAGACCTTGAGTCGAGAGTTTACTGCGATCATTCTCAACATACTTACGGCTGTAGATGTTTACCACTGCAGGCGCTGCTCTTCGGACCGCTTGATTAAACGTCAACTCGACTGATGCGATATTAACAGGTTGAGGATCAAGCGCGGCAGGAATTACGTTGTTGCGCAAAGATGGAACCGCCAGTAATACCACTGCGGCAGTAGCCAAGCCTAAAAAGACAGAACGTAATAAAAAGCTGAGCATATCCTCTCCATGCGTGAGCGCCAAAATGGCATCGAAGATGAAGAATAGCATTACATTGAAAAATAACAAAAGGGCAGCACGTCATCGAGCTGCCCTTTTCATTAGTTATTGAGCGATAAGGAAAAGTGATCGAGCCTTATCACTCAGTACTATGCATCGAAAACCTTATTTTCTATCACTTTGAAAGTGGTTAACGAATGACAAGGTAAATAGTACGTTCACCACGTTGAATATTAAGAGCCAGTACACCTTTGTGTTTCTCTACGATTGTACGAAGCTCGGCAAGGTTTTTCACTCGTTGACGGTTCACACCGATAATAATGTCACCTTGTTGTAATTGATATTGAGCAGCCGGAGAGTTATCTGCAACGCTCGATACTTTAACACCTTGGATTACATCACTTGGTGTTGTATTGCTTAATTCCGCACCTTTGAGTCCCTCATGTAATGTCTCCGCTTTAGCTTTCATATTCGTAGATTCGCCAAGCGTTACATCAAAGGTTTTATTCTTACCATCTCGAACCACACCTAATGTGATTTCTTTACCTGCGCCCAGTGTTGCCACTTTTGCGCGGAGCTCTGAGAAAGTATTAATCGCTTTGCCGTTCACCGATACAATTACGTCACCGGCTTTTAACCCTGCTTTATCGGCTGCGCTGTCCGGTACGACTTGACCAATAAAGGCCCCTTTACTCGACTCGTAACCCAATGCATCAGCTAGCTCAGAGGTTACTTCGCCACCTTGCACACCCAACATGCCGCGTTTGACTTCACCAAACTCTAGAATTTGATCGGTGAGGTTTTTCATCATGTTTGATGGAATCGCAAAGCCAATACCCACATTACCGCCGTTAGGGCCTAAAATCGCAGTATTAATACCGATCAGCTCACCATTAAGGTTGACCAATGCACCACCAGAGTTACCGCTGTTAATTGCGGCATCGGTTTGGATGAAGTTTTCGAAGTTTTCAACGTTTAAGCCACTACGACCAAGGGCTGAAACAATACCCGAAGTCACAGTTTGACCGAGTCCAAATGGGTTACCAATCGCAACCGTAAAGTCACCGACACGCAGTTTGTCGGAATCCGCGACTTTAATCTGCGTTAAGTTTTTCGCTTTCTCTAATTTAAGTAACGCAACATCGGCCATTTCATCACCGCCAACGAGCGTAGCGTCATACTCGCGCCCGTCAAAGAGGCGAACTCGAATCTCATCTGCCCCCTTGATCACGTGGTAGTTAGTGACAATATGGCCTTTCTTCGCATCAATAATGACACCAGAACCTAAACCTCTGAACGGGCGCTCTCGCCTTTGTTCCATAGGAAAGTCTGGGCCAAAGAAAAATTGAAATTGCTCGGGAATGCGGCTGGTTTGTACTTGTTTACCTTCTACAGCAATACTCACAACAGCTGGGGTCACCTTCTCAAGCATTGGTGCCAAGCTAGGTAACTGTTGGCCATCCACATTCAAAGGTAATGCGGCAGTGGCTTGAACTGGGGCAATAATCGAACCCAAACTCAGAGATAGAACGGTGAGCGCAAGCAGTGGTTTTTTCATCCAATAACTCCTCTTGAAACATGTCTGCCAAAAAGAAATATCCGAACGGTTAGTTCACTTTGTTAATAACTAATATAGGGTCTAGTTCGGACAATCAAAAGGGGAGGCAGTGCACATCCAAGTTAGAGCGAAGGTGAGGTGAAAAAGTTCAAAAAAGGGCCGATACAAATGTATCGGCCCTAGATAGAAGTAAGAGAGGATTATGATGCTTTTGCGGTTACCGCTTCGGGAGCATTAATGATTTCTTTCTCTTGATCCTTCAAAAGACCGGTGGCGCCATTAGCGTAGTCTTTTGGTTGTTCGTTAAACTCTGGTTGATCTTCTGCAATAGTTTCAGACGACATTGCCGTTTTCTTATCAAACGGGTTGTCTTGTTCTGGTAAGTTTGGCAAAAGCTCAGAAGAGGTCTTGGCCATATGTTGGTATAGCTTGGTGTAATCTTTACCTAGGGTGTCCAACATTTCTGCGGTTTGTGCAAAATGATCGACGAGCTCTTGACGTTGTTGCTCTAATTCAAACTTGGCCGCTTCAAGTTCTTTCTGCACAGACTTTTGTTTCTTGTATTCAGGGGTGGTTAGTCTACTAATGACTACGCCTACGATTGTACCGACCAGCAAACCCACAATGGCATAAATCCAAGGCATAACTGCTCCTTATAGTTGTTTTAACAAGTCTTTTACTACTTAGTTACACGCGGTGCTCGTCCATGTTACTATGGCTTGAACAGCCGATAAAGAAAAATAGCAGTATGTCTTCGGGGACTGATAACTACTTCTCTCTATTCTCAAAGTTGACCCCGAGGCAACCCTTTTCTCTATACCTCTATACGACTTAATACGATGACACCACTACAACAATATCAAAAAGACATAGCAGAACACGGGTTTCAGCGTGATGAAGCTCAGTATCAAGCGGTCGTTGCATTAGACAAGCTTTACCATGCTATCGTTGAATTTCAGTCAGCGCCTGTGCCTCAGCTTTCCAAATGGCAAAAGCTAATGGGGAAAAAAATCGACAAGCCTGAACCACCAAAAGGCCTTTACTTTTGGGGTGGCGTAGGTCGCGGTAAAACCTACCTTATGGATGCATTTTTTGATGCTTTACCGACCCAAAGAAAAATGCGCGTCCACTTCCATCGATTTATGTATCGAGTACATGATGAGTTAAAGCTGTTAGGTGATGTCGAAAACCCTCTATCAAAAGTGGCGGATAAATTTAAAGAAGAAGCAGATGTGGTTTGCTTTGATGAATTTTTTGTTTCCGACATTACTGATGCGATGATCCTTGCAACGCTACTTCAAGAAATGTTCAAGCGGCAGATGATCCTAGTCGCGACTTCAAACATCGAGCCGCAGAACTTATATCGTAACGGTTTGCAAAGAGCGCGCTTTTTGCCCGCGATCGATATGATTTTGGCACGTTGTGAAGTGTTGAATGTCGATAGTGGCGTTGATTATCGCTTAAGAACGTTAGAACAGGCTGAAATATACCATTACCCGCTTGATGAGCAGGCTAGCATAAACCTTAACAAATATTATCAGCAGCTGACTGGAGAGCGTCAGTTTGTTGCTCATCAAATCGAAGTTAACCACCGTCAACTAGCGGTGATTGAAGCAAGCGACGGGGTGCTGCATGCGTCGTTTGCTCAGTTGTGTCAAACTGCTCGCAGTCAAAATGACTACATTGAATTGTCTCGTATTTACCACACTGTATTACTGGCAGATGTTCAACAAATGAACCGAAAAATAGATGATGCGGCGAGACGCTTTATCGCGCTGGTCGATGAGTTTTACGAGCGCAATGTTAAGTTGATTATTTCTGCTGAAGTGCCAATGGCCGACTTATATACTGATGGGCAGTTAGAGTTCGAATTTAAGCGCTGTTTGTCTCGGCTTACTGAGATGCAAAGTCATGAGTATCTCGCGCGTGAACATTTGGCCTAGATCCAATGGGTTCTTAAAAAAGTGAAGAAAAAATTAGTGATTTGGCGCAAAAAAAGGTGATTTTTTCTTCGCTCTTCTCTATAATCCTGCGACCCACCGTTACTGCAGACCTGATTATCGAAGTTATTTCGAAATTGAAGGTCGAGAGTACCAACGACTCGAAGGGGTGATGACTGGGCTCTTAGACAGTGTGGGAGCACTATTGGGTGTTCCTTTAAAGTTTAAAATTTAATTAACGGGTTATTGTTAGCATGAAAACTTTCGTTGCTAAACCAGAAACTGTAAAACGCGACTGGTACGTTGTAGACGCTGAAGGTAAAACTCTTGGCCGTCTAGCAAGTGAAATTGCATCTCGCCTACGTGGCAAACATAAAGCTGAATACACTCCTCACGTTGACACTGGTGATTACATCATCGTTATCAACGCTGAGAAAGTTGCTGTAACTGGTAACAAAGCTAAGAACAAAGTGTACTACCGTCACTCTGAATTCCCAGGTGGTCTAAAATCTATCACTTTTGAAAAGTTGATCGATCGTAAACCTGAGATGGCTCTTGAGCTTGCAGTTAAAGGCATGCTTCCACGTGGTCCTCTAGGCCGTGCTATGTACCGTAAGCTAAAAGTTTACGCGGGCGCTGAGCACAACCATGTTGCTCAACAACCACAAGTACTAGACATCTAATTGGGGATTTCGAAAATGGCAGAGAATCAATACTACGGCACTGGCCGTCGCAAAAGCTCAGCTGCACGTGTTTTCATTAAACCAGGCAGCGGTAACATTGTAGTAAACAAGCGTAACCTTGACGAATACTTCGGTCGTCCAACAGCACGTATGGTTGTACAACAACCTCTAGAGCTAGTTGAACTAACTGAAAAGCTAGACCTTTACGTAACAGTTAAAGGCGGCGGTATTTCTGGTCAAGCTGGTGCTATCCGTCACGGTATCACTCGCGCGCTTATGGAATACGATGAGTCTCTACGTCCTGCTCTACGCGCAGCTGGCTACGTTACTCGTGACGCTCGTTGCGTTGAACGTAAGAAAGTTGGTCTACGTAAAGCACGTCGTCGTCCACAGTTCTCTAAGCGTTAATTTCCTCTTATCGGGAATTATGCTTTTCAGAGTTACTCTGGAAACTGTGTACCAAAAGCTCGGCTCTATGCCGGGCTTTTTTGTATTTAAAGACATCATACTTGTCTTCAAGCAACGAACAGCCTTCACTTATCATCACACTCCGAGCAGGCCTTCTTATTCGTCCTCTTCGTCGAAAGGTTGCCAGTGCCGTTTTATATCTGTGCCTTATTTAATCGCGACTCACCACGCTTTCTCTTGCGATGCAGCATAGATGTATTCATCAGCAAGAGTGTCTTTGTATCTTATTCTTCCTGTAACATGTTTTAAAATGACTTACGCTCCTTTTTGAGCATTCTGCGTGCTACAAAATTGAAAATATAAACACAGTAAGCTGAACGCGTAATACGAAATATTTCTCTGTGTAATTAACTGAAAACTACCAAGATAAAAGGTTTTATCTACTTTCAGCGGGGCTTCTATGTGGTGCTTTCTTGTTACAAATCACATCAATTTTTTATAATTCTGCCGCTTTTGTGACGACGCGAGCGATTTGCCTCACAAATGTTACAAAAAGGTAGCTTTATCTTGTCAAAAAGTAGGGTTTTCTTTATCATTTCCCTCCAATAAATAGAACTAAATTCATTATTTGTTAGCCATGCTCTTATAAGCGGAATAATAACGATCCAAAGGGAGCAAATGGGAGAATGTTTGGATGAGCAACGCGCCTTTAAATAACGGTCGCAGGCGTTTTCTAACCGCTACAACGGCAGTTGTTGGTGGGTTAGGGGCAGTCGCCGTCGCCGTGCCTTTTATCAAATCATGGAATCCGAGTGCTAAAGCCAAAGCGGCGGGCGCACCGGTGGAAGTGGATATAAGTAAAATTGAACCAGGTCAGCTGGTTCGTGTTGAGTGGCAGGGAAAACCTGTATGGATTGTTCGCCGCACTCAAAGCGTTCTGGATAACTTAAAATCGATCGGTGATAAGCTTCGCGATCCACAATCTGAAATGGAGCAGCAGCCTGAGTACGCTCAGAATGAGTTTCGTTCGATTAAGGAAGAGTTTTTCGTCGCAGTTGGTTTCTGTACCCACTTAGGTTGTTCACCAACCTATCTACCTGACTCTTTCTCAGAGCAGGTGCAGGGCGTAAGATCTGGCTTCTTCTGTCCTTGTCATGGTTCTAAGTTCGACATGGCTGGTCGAGTGTTCCAAGGAGTACCTGCTCCGTTGAACCTTGTCGTTCCTAAGCACATGTATTTGAGCGATACCAAGCTCATTGTGGGTGTTGATGAGGGAGATGCATAATGCAAGCAATGTTAGATTGGGTTGAAAAGCGTATTCCTGCAATGAATGCTTATAAAAAGCATTTGTCTGAATACCCAATGCCTAAGAACTTCAACTTTTGGTACCTTTTCGGTTCTCTGGCGATGCTGGTTCTTGTTAACCAAATCCTAACGGGTATTTGGCTAACGATGAACTATGTTCCTTCAGGCGACGGTGCATTTGCGTCCATCGAATACATTATGCGTGATGTAGAGTACGGTTGGCTTCTGCGTTACATGCATTCCACTGGCGCGTCAGCGTTTTTCGTTGTTGTGTATCTTCACATGTTCCGTGGTTTGATCTACGGTTCATACCAAAAACCTCGTGAACTGTTGTGGATCTTCGGTATGTTGATCTTCTTAGTTCTCATGGCTGAAGCGTTCATGGGTTACCTACTTCCATGGGGTCAGATGTCATACTGGGGTGCGCAGGTAATCATTTCCCTGTTTGGTGCTATTCCTGTTATCGGTGATGACCTAACGCTTTGGATTCGTGGTGACTACATCATCTCTGGTGCAACGCTAAACCGTTTCTTTGCACTACACGTTATTGCACTGCCTATCGTTTTGCTTCTTCTTGTTGTTCTGCACGTATTGGCGCTGCACGAAGTAGGCTCAAACAACCCGGATGGTATCGAAACTAAGCTGCCAAAGGGCTCAATGGGCGACGATTACAAAACGCAATTCAAGTTCCACGATTACTACACGAAGAAATATGACATCATTGATTCGATTCCTTTCCATCCGTACGGCACGGTTAAGGACTTGGTCGGTGTTGCTGGTTTCTTGTTCTTCTTCTGTTACGTGCTGTTCTTTAACCCAGAAATGGGTGGGTACTTCCTTGAGCCGCCTAACTTTGAAGCTGCAAACCCACTGAAGACACCAGAGCATATTGCTCCGGTATGGTACTTCACGCCGTTCTACGCAATCTTACGTGCGGTTCCAGACAAACTATTAGGTGTTATCCTAATGGGCGCGTCAATTGCAGTGCTGTTTGTTCTACCTTGGTTGGATCGTTGTAAAGTTCGTTCATACCGTTACCGTAGCAAACTTCATCTATTGAATATTGTACAGTTCACCATCGCCTTTATCGCTCTGGGTATTTTAGGTGCGTTACCTGCGACACCAACGTACACACTACTATCTCAGATCTTTAGCTTGTGTTACTTCATGTTCTTTGTGTTGCTGTTCTTCTACAGCAAAAATGAAGCAACCAAACCATTACCAGAGAGGGTGACATTCAAATGAAGAAGTGGATTGTAATTCTATTTGCTATGTTGCCATCACTAGCGATGGCAGCTGGGGCCAATGTTCCGCTGGATAAAGCGAATGTTGACCTTACGGATAAAGCTTCGCTACAAAACGGCGCGAAGTTATTCATGAACTACTGTTTTGCTTGTCACTCTACGCAATACCAGCGTTACGAGCGTGTAGCAACAGACTTGGAAATTCCAACAGACTTAATGAAAGAAAACCTGATTTTCAATCCTGAAGCGAAAATCGGTGATCTAATGGTCAATGCTATGCCACCGAAGCAAGCGGCAAACTGGTTTGGTGCTCCACCACCAGATCTTACGTTGGTTGCACGAGTTCGTGGTGCTGATTGGTTATACACTTACTTACGCTCTTTCTATGTTGATCCATCTCGTCCATTCGGCGTGAACAACATCGTCTTCCCGAGTGTTGGTATGCCGCATGTGCTTGAAGAGCTACAGGGCATCCCGACGCCTATTTACGATACGAAAATCGTAGATGGCGAAGAAGTACAAGTTGTTGTTGGTACTGAAACCGATGGCACGGGTGAGCTGAGTGAAGGCGAATATGACAAAGCGGTTGGCGATCTCGTTAACTTCTTAGTTTATTCAGGTGACCCAGTGCAGCTTGAGCGTCACGCTCTAGGCTGGTGGGTAATGGGCTTCTTAGTGCTTCTAACCATCGTTGTCGTGATGCTCAAGAAAGAGTATTGGCGCGATGTGCATTAATTGTGCTAAAATACCGTGCTAATTCCCAATTTTAATTGATGTACAATGGAGGCTTAGCCTCCATTGTTTTTATTTGTAAGTGTACTGGAGGGCTCCATGGCTGTAGCTGCCAATAAACGTTCTGTGATGACTCTTTTCTCAAGTGCATCAGATTTGTATAGCCATCAGGTTCGCATTGTACTAGCTGAAAAAGGTGTAAGTGTTGAAGTTGAGCTTGTTGACGAAGCAAACCTTCCTGCTGAGCTTGTTGAGCTAAACCCATATAAATCAGTGCCAACTCTTGTTGACCGTGAGCTAGCTCTTTACGATTCAAAAATCATCATGGAGTACTTGGACGAGCGTTTCCCTCATCCACCTCTAATGCCGGTTTACCCTGTTGCTCGTGGCAACAGCCGCTTGATGATGTACCGTATCGAACGCAACTGGTATTCACTCGCTGAAAAAGTGATGAAAGGTAATGCGGAAGAATCAGAAAAAGCACGCACAAAGCTGCGTAATGATCTTCTGACGTTAGCGCCAATTTTTGCTGAATATGAGTACTTCATGAGCGAAGAATTCAGCTTGATCGATTGTTACCTAGCTCCACTATTGTGGCGTTTGCCTCAACTTGGTATCGATCTTGTTGGCCCTGGTTCAAAAGAAATCAAGGTATACATGAACCGCGTATTTGAACGTGATTCGTTCCTTGCTTCTTTGACTGAAGCTGAACGTGAAATGCGCCTAGTTCGCTAAGCGATTTAAAACACGTTATGGATATTGCAAAAATGACTGCTCGCCGCCCGTATATGCTTCGCGCATTTTACGACTGGTTAGTAGACAATGACTTGACTCCTCACTTGGTTGTGGATGCAACAATGCCAGGGGTGCGTGTCCCGGTTGAATTTATTCAAGATGGTCAAATTATTTTGAATATTGCGCCACGTGCAGTGGGTAATCTTGAGTTAGGTAATGATGCGATTACCTTCCATGCTCGCTTTAGCGGTCGTCCGCACTCAGTGATCGTTCCTGTGTATGCTGTTCAAGCTATTTATGCACGTGAGAATGGTGCTGGTACTATGTTTGAACCAGAAGAAGCGTACACTCACATCGAAGAAGAAGTGATGACCGAGGAAGAATCATCCCCATCGTTCACAACGGTTAGCGATGAGCCTTCTGAGTTAGTTTCTGATTCAGATGCCGAAGAGGACGATGCTCCTCGACCAAAAGGCAAACCAAGCTTAAGAGTGATTAAATAATAAAAAAGCAGCGTTACGCTGCTTTTTTCTTTTTAACTTGTTGAAGATGATTTCAAGCCAGACTTTGGAAATTACTCACTAATCGTAAAGACTTCGACGTTCTCTTCACTTTCTGTGCTTGCCTCACTTTCTATTGTTTGTACACCGTCACTCGGTAAGTCTACTTCAACAGGCTCCATTTCGCCGTATTGGAACCCTTTAATGACTTGTTTTACGCCTGAGATATTACGCGCGATTTCTGTCGCTCGATCGCCTTGCTCTGGCGTGACATAACCAAACAGAAAAACGTCGCCATCTTCGGTGATCACTTTAACCTTAACACCATTAAGCTCAGAATCAGTAAGCAAAGCTGACTTTACTTTGGTTGTGATCCAGCTGTCATTGCTAATCTGGGTAACAGTGAGTGGCTCTTTTTGTTTGATTTGATTGTGTATGACTTTTACACCACTAACTTCTCTAGCTCTTCGCTCTAAAGCAAGGATAAGGTCTTGTGTCGGAGCTTGTCCCATAAGGACTACAGTCCCATTATATGAACTGGCAACGACACGAACTTCACCTTTAAACGGTGCTTTATTGCCGATCGCCGCAACTTCGAATTCGATGTTATTGTCCTGCCAGATTTGTTTTGTCGTGCGTGTGTCCGTGACAATATTCGCTGTGGTTGCTGCACCTGCGATAAACAAACCTGCGCAACCACTTAAACTCAATGCTGTTAATAAGATAACAAGGCTACGTATCATAATTCTGACTCTCAGTCTTGGTTACTCTTCGTGAGCAGGGAAAAGCACCTGGTCAATAAGATCACAAAGACAATGGAGTGTTACCATATGTACTTCGTGAATACGTGCAGTGCGGTGTGATGGAATACGAATTTCGACGTCGTTCTCACCGAGCAGTCCTGCCATCTCTCCGCCATCTTTTCCTGTTAGCGCGATAATCGTCATGTCTCGAGTTACGGCTGCTTCCATCGCTTTGATAATATTTTTACTGTTACCGCTAGTCGACATGGCAAGCAAAATGTCGCCTGGTTGACCAAACGCTCGTACCTGTTTTGAGAAGATTTCCTGGTAGTGGTAATCGTTGGCCACTGCGGTTAGGGTGGTATTATCGGCGGTTAAGGCCATTGCTGGTAAGCTAGGGCGCTCAGTTTCAAAACGGTTTAAAAGACAAGAAACAAATTGTTGAGCGTTTGAAGCACTGCCGCCATTACCACAACATAAAATTTTATTGCCATTAAGCAGGCTCGACACCATCGCTTGAGCTGCATGAGTAATGGCATCAGGCAGCACCTCTGCTGCTGCGATTTGAATTTGAATACTTTCTGTAAAGCTGTCTTTAATGCTGTCTAGCATCGCTTATCCTTCAGAGATTGCGTTTTCTATCCAGTTGATATCTCGCCCATTATCATGAATGGCGATGACATCAAATCGATAATCGATATTGTGTTTTAAGCGCTTTTGTTGGCTAAGCCAAACTTGTGCGGTTTTGACTAGCTTGCGCATTTTAGCGTGCGTCACCATTTCTGCTGCCGAGCCAAAGTGATTGTTCTTACGGTATTTGACTTCAACAAACACAATAGTTTCACCTTGTTGGAAGATTAAATCAATCTCACCGACCTTAGTCAGAAAATTTTGTTCAATAAAGTTTAAGCCCTGGCGTTGTAAATACTGCTTCGCCAGAGCTTCATATTGATTTCCGATTTGGCGCTTGCTAAAGAGCCCCACGCTCAGCCCAGCTTAGCTCACGCTGTACAACACAATTATTGTCGATACTTAAAATACCGGTTTGGCCGCCAACTGAGTAGCCCGGAACGACCTTCATTTGTGGCAGCTCCCCAATCAATTTATACGCATCCATACCCAGTGCTTTCAAACGTTTTTCCATGTTAGATTGCTCTGACCACAGCTCGTTCATTTCAGCGGTCACGCTAGGGTCTGGGTCAATCAGTAATGGAATATCGCTGTAGATGATGCCTGTTAGATCTTCGTAAGTCGCGCCGCCACTGTTGCTACGCGAGCTAGAGAAAATTTGTGGCGCTTTGGCGTCTGGGTTAATCGCTACCTCAATAAACGGCTTGATCAAAGTCAGTTCCGTGCTTCTAGCAACAATATAAACCGCATCGACATCACGACGGCTACGTGGCTGTGTTTCAAGCTTGATACGCATTAGTGATTGCATCTGAGCAATACGTTGTTTGCTTTCTTGCAGACCAAATACTTCATTGATGTCTTTTTGAAGTTGGCGCTTGTCACCAAAATAACTTGCTGCGACTTTATTAGAGCTGTACTTGCGCCATTCTTTGTTGAACGCTTCAGTTACACGCTCACCAAAGCTGCCCTTTGGTGCCAGAATCAGAGGGAAGTTATAGCCTTCGCTGAACAAGTGTTTCGCTGCCTGTGCGGCTTCTTGTTCTGGTGATAATGCCAAGTAGCAAATATTGCTATCTGGTTGCACATCTTCGGGAATATTTAGCGCAAGGGCTGGAATCGTAGGACCATTTTCTGAGCCATCCATGGTTGTGTGCAATAGCTCAACGTTTTCTTTTTCTAGGGGACCAACAACAAAGTCGATGTTTTCATTGATCAAACGTTGTTTAATTTGGTCGGCGTTATACGCATTAGTGTCTATTACCGTGAGGGTAGCGCTTGGATCACGGTTACGATCATTCATCATAGCAAACACAAAACCATCACGAATTAATTGCGCTTGTGGCGAGAACTTACCAGTAAGCGGCAGTAACAAAGCGGTGTTGTTTGGTTTAACGATGTCTAGAGAGAGAATGTTTTGAATCTCTTCTGGTGTGTAGATAGCGGCTGGGTGCGATGGGTTCTCGTTTAACCAGCGTTCTAGGGTATTTTTTAGTTGGGATAAGTTGCCCGACAGCGTTTTCGCATAAATAGCGAGTTGTAGCCAACCATCCAAAACATCTTCATTTGGCTCTGTTTCTAATGAGGTCAGTTCGTACTCGGAGTAGCTGCCAAAGTTCATCCAAATACGGCTAGAAATCTCTCTCTGCTCCGCGGACGATGCATATTGGCCAAATGCAACCAGTTGGCGGTTTGCCTCAAACGCTTGGTTAAGACCTTGATAAGCGTCGGCGCGCTTCAAGTAATAGTCTTTCCATTGCTCATTTGGCAACTTCCACCAAGGTTTAAAATTCAACAATTGCAGCAACTGAGAGTAATTACTCTGTTTTTGCTGTATGGTCGCACGCGCTAGTTGCCACTCTGCTTGCTGAACTTCGGTTAACTGTTGACGAGCCAGGCGCTTGATCAACATTTCTGCTTGATCAAACTGGTTTGCTTGAATCGCGGCTTTGGTTGCCATGATCAACCAGTCATTTTGTAAACTGCCTTCCGTGCTATCAGCTTGGATCATATAGTTCTGAACAGACTGAGTAGGCTCAAGTGTTACATCAACGCCATCAGGCTGTCTTGGACCTGAAGAACAGGCGGCGAGCGTAATTGCTAGTGCAACAGGAGTAAGTATGCGTGGTACACTGAGTCTCTTATGGTTAATCATTGCCGTGAGTTCTCTATAATTTTGTACAAAATTGTCTCTATATTAATCGTTGAAGTGATGGTAAACAAATGACAGATAAAAATAAGTTGCCGAATGAGGGGCCAACTCTCTATATCGTACCGACTCCAATCGGAAATTTAGCGGATATCACCCAACGTGCTATCGAAATTCTGTCGACTGTGGACATCATTGCCGCTGAGGATACTCGACATACGGGCAAATTACTGTCTCACTTCAATATTCAAACCAAAACTTTTGCTCTACACGACCACAATGAGCAGCAAAAAGCACAAGTTTTGGTAGAAAAGCTGCTTTCCGGTCAGTCTATCGCATTAGTTTCTGACGCTGGTACGCCACTTATCAGCGACCCAGGATACCATTTGGTGACAAAATGTCGTCAAGCGGGCGTTAGAGTTGTGCCTCTTCCAGGTGCTTGTGCGGTCATTACGGCGTTAAGTGCCTCTGGCTTGCCATCGGATCGCTTTAGCTTCGAAGGTTTTTTACCACCGAAAAGCAAAGGTCGTAAGGATAAATTCCTAGAGATTGCTTCGGTAGAGCGTACGTGTATTTTTTACGAGTCACCGCACCGTATTTTAGACTCTCTACAAGACATGTTAGACGTTCTTGGCCCAGATAGAGAAGTTGTGTTGGCAAGAGAGCTAACAAAAACCTTTGAAACCATTCAAGGCATGCCGTTAGGTGAGCTGATTGAATGGGTGAAAAGTGACGATAACCAACAGCGTGGTGAAATGGTATTGTTGGTACATGGCCATCGTGAAACAACAGACGACTCACTACCTGAAGATGCTTTACGCACGTTAGGGATTTTGACCAAAGAGCTGCCTTTGAAAAAAGCAGCTGCTTTGGTGGCAGAAATACATAACTTGAAGAAGAATGCGTTATATAAATGGGGCTTAGAAAACTTAGACTAAGTGCCGCTAGCGAGATAAATGGTCGATGAGGGCTGATGTTTAGGCATCGGCCTTTTTATTATCTATTTTTGGCGCTTTGACTAAAAAGTCATCACTTAGTGCATTCATTTCATCATATCTGTGATCTAACTAGACTCTGAAGTGAGAACTCTATACAATCCGCCCTCGGAGCTGACTGGGTAGTCGCTGCTTTGTTGATGTCCTTCGGGAGACTGACGTCGAAGTCCCTTTGGGAGACTGACGTTGACGTCCTTCGGGAGACTGACAAAGGGGAGGAAAGTCCGGGCTTCATAGAGCAAGGTGCCAGGTAACGCCTGGGGGGCGCAAGCCTACGACAAGTGCAGCAGAGAGAAGACCGCCGATGGCCCGTAAGGGTACAGGTAAGGGTGAAAGGGTGCGGTAAGAGCGCACCGGACGACTAGCAATAGTTCGTAGCAGGGTAAACTCCACCTGAAGCAAGACCAAATAGGCCTCCACATTGCGTTGCTCGCGTAAGGAGGCGGGTAGGTTGCTCGAGCCAGTGAGTGATTGCTGGCCTAGACGAATGGCTACCGCCGCGCAAGCGGAACAGAACCCGGCTTATGTGTCGGCTCCACCTATTCGAGACCCATCATTACTTTTAGTAGTGATGGGTTTTTTGCATTTAATTGACGCAAACTATGTCATTACCAATAAACTTGGCGTAAATCACGTCTAACTTTAGACTTGTGGTGGCGATGATGTAGGAAATCAGTACACTAAAGAATCGCTTCAAGATCATTCAACGAGAAAGCTATGACCGAAACCTTCCAACATATTTCCGTGTTATTAAATGAATCCATTGATGGCTTAGCTATCAAACCAGACGGCGTCTATATTGATGGAACATTTGGCCGTGGCGGTCACAGCCGGGCAATTCTATCTAAACTCGGTGAAAATGGCCGACTGTACAGTATCGACCGTGACCCTCAAGCGATCGCTGAGGCAGGCAAAATCAATGACCCTCGCTTCACCATTATTCATGGTCCATTTTCTGGTATTGCTGAGTATGCTGAAGAGTATGGGCTAGTTGGAAAAGTGGATGGTGTTCTGCTGGATTTAGGCGTTTCTTCTCCTCAGTTAGACGACGCAGAGCGTGGCTTTAGCTTTATGAAAGACGGTCCGCTAGATATGCGTATGGACCCGACATCAGGTGTTCCAGTATCTCAATGGTTGATGGAAGCAGACCTCGATGATATCACTTGGGTCATTCGCGAGTTTGGGGAAGATAAACATGCGCGCCGTATTGCAAAAGCGATTGTTGCCTACCGTGAAGACGAAGAAAATGAGCCAATGGTTCGCACTGGTCAGCTGGCAAAATTGATTTCAGATGCCGCACCGAAAAGTTTTAAAGAGAAAAAACACCCTGCGACTCGTGCTTTCCAGGCTTTTCGTATTTACATCAACAGTGAGTTAGAAGAAATTGATACGGCACTTAAAGGCGCGGCGAGCATTCTGGCTCCTGAAGGCCGTTTATCTGTGATTAGCTTCCACTCTCTGGAAGACCGTATGGTCAAACGTTTTATCCGTAAAGAGAGCAAAGGGCCTGAAGTGCCACACGGTATTCCAATGACGGAAGAGCAAATTCGTGCTCTTGGTAGTGCGAATATGAAAGCGGTGAGCAAAGCGATTAAGCCAAGCAAACAAGAAATTGAAATGAACCCTCGCTCGCGCAGCTCTGTGTTAAGAATTGCGGAAAAGCTTTAATTATTATGACGAAACCCACTCCTAATCTTGCTAAGTTGATTGCGACGGATCTCCTCACCGTTGGTCGCTGGCCATTACTGTTGTTGCTATTGATCGTGGCATCGGCAATGGGAGTGGTATTTGCTACCCACCATGCGCGTCAAGCGATTACCGAGAAAGACCATACGTTGGTTGAACGAGAACGATTAGATAGCGAATGGCGTAACTTAATGTTGGAAGAAACTGCCCTCGCGGAACACAGTCGTGTTCAAGACCTTGCCAAAAAAGAACTTGAAATGAAACGACCTGATGGCGATAAAGAAGTGGTTGTCACGCTCAAATGATTAGAAAAAAATCCAACACGAAACAAGCCAATAAGCGTAAACCTGTAGCAAAAGAGAAAGCGGCTACGGGGGATAAGAAAACCGATAACAAAGCAGTGAAAGTGGCGGTCGAAGAATCTTTCTTGATTCGTTGGCGCTTCCATCTATTACTGTTTTTTGTTTTTTGTGCATTTGCCCTTTTGGTGGCACGCGTAGCCTACATCCAAATCATTGAGCCAGATAACCTGATTAAACAAGGTGACCTACGTTCGGTTCGTGTTAAATCCATTCCTTCTGCTCGCGGTATTATTTCGGATCGAAATGGTGAGCCGCTTGCTGTCAGTGTACCGGTTGAGGCGGTTTGGGCAGATCCTGCCACGATATTTAAAGAAAACGCGTTAAGCCAGACCAAAAGTTGGCATGCATTAGCGGATGTTCTTGGTATTGACCGACAAGGGTTAATAGACAAAATCAAGCGCAATGAAAAACGCCGCTTTATCTACTTGCAGCGCCAGGTCAGTCCGGCCATGGCGAACTATATTCGTGAGCTAAAGCTGCCAGGTGTTGGCCTTAAGTCGGAATCTCGTCGTTATTATCCTGCAGGTGAGGTTAGTGCTCACTTAGTCGGTGTAACAGGCATTGACGGGCATGGCCTAGAAGGTGTGGAGCGTAGCTACGATGAGTGGCTCACTGGCGCGGCGGGTAAGAAAACTATTCGTAAAGACCGTTATGGTCGTGTTGTGGAAAACATTGCTTGGCAAGACAAGCAAGAAGGTAAATCACTTCAGTTAACCATCGATCAGCGCCTACAGGCGATTGCGTATCGTGCGATTAAGCAAGCCGTTGCGGACCACCGCGCCACTTCAGGTTCCGTTGTCATGTTGGATGTAAAAACGGGCGCCGTATTGGCCATGGTTAATGCTCCTTCTTACAACCCTAACAATCGTAGCGATTGGCAAAGCTATCAAATGCGTAACCGAGTGATCACGGACTCAATGGAGCCCGGTTCGACCATTAAGCCTTTCGTTATTTTAGCCGCCTTAGAAAATGGGATAGCGGATAAAGATACCATCGTAGATACCGGTAATGGTGTTCTACGTTTAGGTGGTAGTCGAGTCAGAGATGTCTCTCGCGTAGGTAAAGCGAGCTTGACCACGATCCTTAAAAAGTCGAGTAATATCGGTGTGACGAAGCTAGCAATGCAAATGCCGGTAGAGGCGCTTCTTGGGCTGTACAGTTCAGTGGGTTTTGGTGAGCTTTCTGGCCTAAACCTAGTTGGGGAAGTGACGGGTATTTTTCCTACACGAACTCGTTGGTCGCCAATTGAGCGCGCCACGATTGCGTTTGGTTACGGTCTATCAATTACACCAATCCAGCTAGCCCATGCTTATGCGACGCTTGGAAACCTTGGCAAATACGAGCCTATTCATATTATTGAAAGCAATGATCATGACATGTCACGTCAAGTGGTGAGTGCGAAGTATGCGCGTCAAGTATTAGACATGTTGGAAACCGTAACTCAAAAAGGGGGCTCGGCTCGCAGAGCGGCAGTTCCTGGTTATCGAGTGGGAGCGAAAACAGGTACATCACGTAAAGCTTCTGCTGGCGGGTACAGCGACGAGTACATCACCTACACGGCTGGGCTTGCTCCGGTTAGCGATCCGCGAATTGCTTTGGTGGTGATCGTAAACGAGCCTCAAGGTGATGACTACTATGGTGGTTCGGTAGCGTCTCCTGTCTTCTCTGAAATCATGAAAGGCGCGCTACAAATACTCAATGTTGCACCTGACGAAAACAAATTCCAACAGTAAGCCCTGTGGTTTACTGAGCAAACAAAATTAAGAAAACCTGAGCCAAAGCTCGGAGAACAAATATGACTAAAGCCATCAGTATGGACGTGCTGCTTTCCCCTTGGGTGGATTGCCCTAGCTTATCGTCCGTTCTTGTTTCTGAATTGGAGCTCGACAGCCGAAGAGTTCAACCTGGAACCACGTTTGTAGCAGTGATTGGCCATGTTGTGGATGGGCGTAAATTCATTGCCTCTGCAATTGAGCAAGGTGCAAATGCAGCCCTGGCGCAAGCCTGCGATGTCAAAACACATGGTACGGTGGAAATCATTGATGATGTTCCCGTCATTTACATTGATAGGTTGGACCAACGTTTATCCGCAATTGCTGGAAAGCTTTATGCTTACCCTGATATGGATTTGATTGGTGTCACCGGCACCAACGGCAAAACCACCATTACCCAGTTAATAGCGCAATGGCTAGAACTGCTTGACCATAAAGCGGCGGTAATGGGAACAACAGGAAATGGCTTCCTCAATAACTTGCAACAAGCTGCGAATACAACGGGGAATGCCGTTGAAATTCAGAAAACGCTCTCCTCTCTCGCAAATCAACAAGCCACATACACCGCGCTAGAAGTATCTTCCCATGGCCTGACGCAAGGTCGTGTCAAAGCATTATCATTTGCGGCGGGCGTGTTTACTAACTTAAGTCGTGACCATCTTGATTACCATGGCACGATGGAAGAGTATGCCAATGCAAAGCTTGGGTTGTTCACGCAACACCAATGTGAACGTGCCATTATCAATGTTGATGATGAAGTAGGTCATCAATGGGCGTCGCAGTTAAGTAATGCGATCGCTGTCTCGCTCAAGCAGCCGAACACTGAATTTGAAAGCGCAATTTGGGCGACGGAAGTCAGTTACGCAGAGTCAGGGATTACTATTAAGTTCGATGGTAAATTTGGCTCAGGTGAATTGCACGCGCCTTTGATTGGTGAGTTTAATGCAACCAACTTAATGCTCGCTTTTGCGACCTTATTAAGCTTAGGTAAAGAGAAACAAGCGTTACTCGAAACTGCAGGTCAACTGCAACCTGTACTCGGCCGAATGGAGTTATTCCAAACTGAGGATCGTGCCAAAGTCGTGGTCGATTATGCCCACACTCCTGATGCTTTAGAAAAAGCGCTGCAAGCTTTACGAGTTCATTGTGAAGGCCAGCTGTGGGCTATTTTTGGCTGCGGTGGTGATCGCGATGCAGGTAAGCGCCCGATGATGGCGGAAATTGCAGAGCGACTAGGTGATAGAGTGGTGTTGACTGACGATAACCCACGCAGCGAAGATCCGGTTCAGATTGTGAAAGATATGTTAGCTGGGCTGTCAAAACCTGCTGAAGCGATTGTTCAGCATGACCGCTTCAAAGCGCTGTCTTATGCCATTGAAAATGCTTCGCCAAACGACATTATCTTGTTAGCTGGAAAGGGCCATGAAGATTATCAGATTCGTAATGGCGAAACGATTCATTACTCCGACCGCGAGTCCGCAATGCAACTTTTAGGATTGACCTCATGATCAAAGTAACGTTATCTCAAATTGCAGACATCACTCGTGGTGAGCGATTCGGCGACGAGCTACTTATCGACGCGGTTTCTACTGATACACGAACGATTGAGCGTGGGGCTTTATTCGTCGCGTTAGTTGGGGAGCGCTTTGATGCGCACAACTTTTGCCAACAAGCGGTAGATGCAGGTGCCGGTGCTTTACTCGTAGAAAAACGCTTAGATGTGAATGTGCCGCAAATTGTGGTGTCGGATACCAAACTTGCATTGGGTGAGTTTGCTTCTTGGGTGCATCAAGCATGCAAAACACCTACCGTTGCCATCACCGGAAGTTGCGGTAAAACGACCGTAAAAGAAATGGTTGCGAGTATCCTGCAATTGAAAGGCAAAGTGTTATTCACGGCGGGTAACTTCAATAATGATATTGGTGTTCCGTTGACATTATTGCGCTCACAGCAGGATGATGATTATGCCGTGATTGAGCTTGGTGCTAATCATATAGGTGAAATTGCTTACACGACTCAGTTAGTAAAACCAGATATCGCGTTAGTGAACAATGTAGCCGCCGCTCACCTTGAAGGCTTTGGTTCTATCGATGGCGTGAAACAAGCCAAAGGTGAAATCTACCAAGGCCTTTCAGCTGGTGGTATTGCGATTGTTAACCTAGACAGCAATGGTGAAGCCAAGTGGGATGAAGTGTTAGCAGATAAGAAAGTCATTACTTTTTCACAAAGTAATACTGATGCAGACTTCTTCGCTTCTAACATCGTATTGAACGCCGCAGGTGAAGCAAGCTTTGACTTACATATCGCAGCAAGCTCACAAGAAATTGAACTGTCTCTGGGTATTATAGGTCAACACAACGTTGCGAATGCGATCGCTGCTTCTATTATTGCGTTACAAATGGGCGCCACATTAGAAGAGGTTCGCGCTGGCCTTAAACATTTGAACAAAGTGAAAGGTCGCGTCGAGGTTGAAGCGCTGAGCGAAAAGATAAAATTGATTGACGACAGCTACAACGCGAGCGTGCCAGCCATGAAAGCGGCAGTTGATTTATTGGCCGCTTTCCCAGGTCAACGCTGGCTGATTTTAGGTAATATGGCGGAATTGGGCGAGGAAAGTCTTGCACTTCATCGTCAAGTCGGGGAACATGCTGCCCCACAAAAATTTGAACATGTTCTCACATATGGTGCAGACGCCAAGGTGATCAGTGATCTTTGCCAAGGCATTCATTTTGAGACGCACCAAGAGATAATTGAATACATCAAGCAGCATCTAGACCAAGCCGTTCCTGAAAGCCATACGATGTTGGTGAAAGGAGCGAACGGTGCACGTATGTTTGAAGTCGCTGCTGCTTTGAAGGAGTATTATTAATGATTATTTGGCTTGCCGAGCTGCTACAGCCATACCTGTCTTTTTTCCGATTGTTTGAATACTTGTCTTTTCGAGCAATCCTAAGCGTATTAACCGCTCTAGGTCTTTCATTATGGATGGGACCAATCATGATCAAGCGTTTGCAAATGCTGCAAATTGGTCAGGTAGTGCGTAACGAAGGTCCTGAATCTCACTTTAGTAAGCGTGGTACCCCAACAATGGGCGGTATCATGATCTTAGCGGCCATCTCAATCACGATTTTGCTATGGACAGACTTATCCAACCCTTACGTATGGGCGGTACTTACGGTCTTACTTGGCTACGGTGCGGTCGGATTTGTTGATGATTATCGTAAAGTGGTACGTAAAAATACCGATGGCTTGATTGCGCGTTGGAAGTACTTCTGGCAGTCGTTGATCGCGTTTGTCGTCGCTTTCGCATTGTATGCTTACGGTAAAGACACAGCAGCAACTCAGCTAGTGGTGCCATTCTTTAAAGACATCATGCCGCAGCTTGGTTTGATGTATATCATTCTGACTTACTTTGTCATTGTAGGTACAAGTAACGCGGTCAACCTGACTGATGGTCTAGACGGTTTGGCAATCATGCCAACGGTTCTTGTTGCAGCAGGCTTCGCGGTTATTGCATGGGCGACCGGTAACGTTAACTTCTCTGAATACCTTCATATACCATACTTACCACATGCTTCTGAGTTAGTTGTCGTATGTACAGCAATCGTAGGTGCAGGCCTTGGTTTCTTGTGGTTTAACACGTACCCAGCACAAGTGTTCATGGGCGATGTGGGCTCACTAGCGCTTGGCGGTGCATTGGGCACCATTGCTGTTCTAGTTCGTCAAGAGTTGGTGTTGGTGATCATGGGTGGCGTATTTGTAATGGAAACGCTATCAGTCATCCTGCAGGTAGGTTCTTACAAATTACGTGGTCAGCGCATTTTCCGTATGGCACCAATTCACCACCACTACGAATTGAAAGGTTGGCCAGAACCTCGCGTAATCGTGCGCTTCTGGATTATTTCTATGGTTCTTGTTCTGATTGGTCTTGCGACATTGAAAGTGCGTTAATCGCGCTTTCCAAGAACAAGATTTACAGTGTGATCAAATATGGAACGTTGGCAAAACATACATAGTGTTGTCGTCGTAGGGCTCGGTATTACCGGGCTCTCTGTCGTTAAACACCTAAGAAAAAATCAGCCACAACTTGTGGTCAAAGTCATTGATACTCGTGTAAACCCTCCAGGTGCAGAGCGCTTGCCGGAAAGTGTTCAACTGCATAGTGGTGGTTGGAATACAGACTGGCTTTCTGACGCGGATCTTATCGTGACCAACCCTGGTATTGCGCTAGCGACACCAGAGATCCAAGCCGTATTAGCAAAAGGTACGGCCGTAGTAGGTGATATCGAGTTATTCGCTTGGGCGGTGCAGAAACCGGTGATTGCGATTACGGGCTCAAACGGTAAGAGCACAGTAACCGACCTCACAGGTGTGATGGCTGAGGCTGCAGGTTTGGATGTTGGCGTTGGTGGTAACATCGGTGTGCCTGCACTGGATTTGTTAGAACAAGACGCAGACCTATATGTACTCGAACTCTCGAGCTTCCAGTTAGAAACGACGTCAAGCTTAAAGCTCAAAGCCGCTGCGTTTCTGAATCTTTCTGAAGATCATATGGATCGTTATCAAGGCATGTCTGACTATCGACAAGCTAAGTTGCGTATTTTTAACCATGCTGCTCTTGCAGTCGTGAACCGTGATGATCAAGAAACCTTCCCTGACGCAGAGATGCCATTGGTGACATTTGGCAGCGACAATCAGGACTTTGGTCTCGAGGTGGATGGCAACCGTACTTGGCTGCTCGATCACGGTCAACGAGTTGTCGCAAGTGATGAGCTTAAGTTGGTTGGTAAGCACAACTTATCTAACGCTCTGGTTGCTTTAGCGCTATTAAAAGCTGCGGACGTAAACTATCACAAAGCATTGAATGCACTTAAAAATTACACAGGACTGACACACCGATGCCAGGTGGTTGCGGATAATCAAGGCGTCAAATGGGTGAATGACTCTAAAGCAACTAATATTGCCAGCACTATGGCTGCGCTATCTGGTTTGGAATCGACAGGCAAGCTCTACTTACTCGTTGGTGGTGTTGGCAAAGGTGCTGACTTCTCGCCATTAAAACCGATCTTCGCGACGCTTAACTTGCAACTGTGTTGCTTTGGCGCTGATGGCGATGAATTTATGCCACTGCATGAATCTGCAATACGTTTCGACACTATGGAAGATGTGATTCAACAAGTATCTTCGCAGTTAAAACCAGGTGATATGGTGATGCTGTCTCCTGCATGTGCTAGCTTTGATCAATTCGACAACTTTATGGCAAGAGGTGATGCTTTCGCTGCTCTTGCTCAGAAATATGCATAATTAAAGGTTACACACTTCGTGGGTTTAGGTAACGTTAAACGCAGTATTGGCAATTGGCTCAAGCATCCAGCCCCAGAGGCGATGTTTGATCGTCAGTTAGTGTGGATTGCACTGGGTTTGATGTTGACTGGTTTGGTCATGGTAACCTCTGCATCATTTCCAATCAGCTCTCGATTAACGGAACAGCCGTTCCACTTTATGTTTCGTCATGCGACGTTTCTCGTGCTGGCGTTAGGGACCTCCGCTGTTATTTTGCAAGTGCCTTTGCAAGAGTGGTTTAAGAAGAGCCATTACTTACTTTGGGCTTCTTTCGCACTGTTGATCATCGTGCTCTTGGCGGGTAAGTCGGTTAATGGTGCGTCTCGTTGGATTCCCCTTGGGCTGTTTAACCTTCAGCCAGCGGAAGTCGCGAAGCTATCGCTGTTTATCTTCATGTCTGGTTACTTAGTTCGAAAGCAAGACGAAGTACGACAAACGTTCTTTGGTGGCTTTATGAAGCCAATCATGGTGTTTGCCTTCTTCGCAGTATTACTACTTGGTCAGCCAGACTTGGGGACGGTCGTCGTGATGCTGGTCACGCTGTTTGGCATGCTTTTTATCGCAGGTGCAAAACTAACCCAGTTTCTCGCCTTGATGGTGGCAGGTATCGGCGCTGTAGTAGGTTTGATTCTCGTCGAGCCATACCGTATGCGACGAGTAACCTCCTTCCTTGACCCGTGGGAAGATCCATTTGGCAGTGGCTATCAGTTGACTCAGTCTTTGATGGCGTTTGGTCGTGGTGAATGGTTCGGACAAGGTCTCGGTAATTCAATTCAAAAACTGGAATATCTACCGGAAGCGCATACCGACTTTGTGTTTGCCGTACTTGCTGAAGAGCTTGGTTTCGTAGGCGTAGTGCTGGTCTTAATGCTGATTTTTAGCTTGGTGCTAAAAGCGGTTTACATCGGCAAGCGTGCATTTGAAGAAGGCGAAATGTTCGGAGGTTATCTGGCTTTCGGAATTGGTATTTGGTTTGCGTTTCAAACCTTGGTTAATGTTGGAGCTGCCGCCGGTATTGTTCCAACTAAAGGTTTAACACTTCCACTCATCAGTTATGGTGGTTCTAGTCTAATAATTATGTCCGTCGCAGTGTCCATACTACTGCGTATCGATTACGAATGCCGCTTGAAACGCGAGCAACAACAATCAGAACAACAAGCTAATGAAACAAAATAAACGTTTGATGGTGATGGCTGGTGGTACTGGCGGTCACGTATTCCCAGGTTTGGCGGTAGCAAAACAGCTTCAAGAACAAGGTTGGGAGATCCGTTGGTTAGGTACGGCGGATCGAATGGAAGCGGATTTGGTGCCAAAACATGGCATTGAAATCGACTTTATCAAAGTGAAAGGGTTACGAGGTCAAGGCGTTAAATGTCTTCTTGCAGCACCATTTCAAATTATCAATGCCATTATGCAGGCTCGTGCTCACATGAAACGCTGGCAGCCTGACGCAGTGCTTGGTATGGGCGGTTATGTTAGCGGCCCGGGTGGTATTGCCGCTTGGATGAGTGGTATTCCTGTTGTTCTGCATGAACAAAATGCAGTAGCAGGTTTAACGAACCAATGGTTATCGAAAATCGCTAAGAAGGTTTTTCAGGCTTTCCCAGGCGCTTTCCCAAATGCCGAAGTGGTTGGGAACCCAGTTCGTGAAGACGTGACTCAATTAGCAGCGCCAACTGAGCGCATGCAAGAGCGCCAAGGTCCAATTCGCATTTTGGTGATGGGTGGCAGCCAAGGCGCACGTATTCTTAACCAAACTCTGCCAGAAGTGATGTCGAAATTGGGCGAAGATTACTGTATTCGTCATCAAGCGGGTAAAGGTTCCGCCGAAGAAGTGAATGCAGCATACCAAGCTAATGGTGTGGTAAATGCAGAAGTAATGGAATTCATTGATGACGTTGCAGAAGCTTACGCATGGGCTGACCTTTTAGTTTGTCGCTCTGGAGCGTTAACCGTATCTGAAGTCTCGGCGGCAGGTGTAGGCGCTATTTTTGTTCCATTCATGCACAAAGACCGCCAGCAAGCACTTAATGCAGACCACTTGGTGGATTGCGGCGCGGCGAAAATGATTGAACAACCAGATTTAACCGTTGAGTCTCTGACTCTGCAGATCCAACAATTGGATCGCCAAGCTTTACTTACAATGGCTGAGCAAGCGCGTGGCGCTGCAAAATTGAATGCTGACCGAGTTGTCGCACAAGCCATTGTCGCTTTGACCGAAAAGCGTTAACCGAATTATTGAGAATAGAATTGATGACAATCCAACATACACAAGACTTAGCTCAGATTCGCGCAATGGTGCCAGAGATGCGCCGCGTGAAATCCATCCACTTCATCGGTATTGGTGGTGCGGGCATGAGCGGCATTGCAGAAGTGCTGTTGAACGAAGGCTACCAAATCACAGGTTCTGATCTATCAGAGAACGCTGTGACAGAGCGTTTGGTATCAAAAGGTGCGACGGTATTTATTGGTCATCAAGCCAGTAATGTAGAAAAAGCCAGTGTGGTTGTTGTGTCAACGGCGATCAACGAAGAAAACCCAGAAGTGATGGCGGCACGTGAATTACGCATCCCTATTGTACGCCGCGCAGAGATGTTGGCTGAATTGATGCGATTCCGTCACGGTATTGCCGTTGCGGGTACACACGGTAAAACCACGACGACCGCTCTTGTTACTCAAATCTATTCTGAAGCCGGTCTTGATCCAACGTTTGTGAATGGCGGTTTGGTGAAAAGCGCAGGTACAAATGCGCGTCTAGGCTCGAGTCGTATTCTAATTGCAGAGGCAGATGAAAGTGACGCGTCATTCCTGCACTTGCAACCAATGGTGAGCATTGTTACCAATATCGAAGCCGATCATATGGATACCTATGGTGGTGACTTTGAAACCTTAAAGCAAACCTTCATCGATTTCCTTCATAATCTACCGTTTTACGGCCAAGCAATTGTTTGCATTGACGATCCTGTGGTTCGAGAGTTAATCCCACGTATTAGTCGTCAAGTGATAACTTACGGTTTTTCTGAAGATGCCGACGTACGTATTGAAGATTATCGTCAAGAGGGGCAGCAAGGCAAATTTACGGTAGTACGTAAAGGGCGAGCTAACTTAGATATCACGCTGAATATTCCAGGTCGTCACAATGCATTGAATGCGTCTGCTGCGATTGCGGTTGCTACTGAAGATGACATTGAAGACGATGCGATCCTAAAGGCAATGGCTGGTACGCAAGGTACGGGAAGACGTTTTGATCACCTTGGCGAGTTTGATACTGGCAACGGCCATGCAATGCTTGTTGATGATTACGGCCATCATCCCACAGAAGTGGATGTAACCATTAATGCAGCACGCAGTGGTTGGCAAGACAAGCGTTTGGTGATGATTTTCCAACCGCACCGTTATAGCCGTACTCGTGATTTATACGATGATTTCGCGAATGTGCTTGAACAGGTAGATGTATTGATCATGCTGGATGTTTACGCAGCGGGTGAAAAGCCGATTGCAGGGGCTGATGGGCGCGCTTTATGTCGCACAATTCGCAGCCGAGGCAAGGTAGATCCGATTTTTGTTCCAGAAATCGAGCAATTACCTTCAGTTTTAGCTAACGTTATACAAGACGGCGACCTAATCTTAACGCAAGGTGCGGGTGATATTGGTAAAGTGGCGAAACAGCTGGCAGGTCTTAAATTGAATATAAACAAGATGCTTGGCTGACACATATTGTTGACGCGAAGGACAGATAAAGACTCAGATCTCGATTTTGCGTCAATATCATTGTGATTTATTGCTATCAGTGTTTGATAGTTTACAAGAGCTCAGTATAATCCCAAGGTTAAAGTCAAGACTTTTACCTCTGCGTAATTATATGGGTAAAAAGTACACGACAAAAGTCAGGAAACGAAGACGTTGTTGAATATTGCACTGAATGACGAGCGACCAAACACGGGTAACAACCGTGGTCGCCAAGAAAAAATCTTGGGTGCGTTATTTTTCGTTGTGGTTGTGACTTTAATTAGTTCTGTTTTGTACGCGGCGATCAGTTGGATGTGGGATGACCAAAGGTTACCTCTCTCCAAAATAGTACTTCAGGGGAAACTGGAGTATGTCCAAGCTGACGATGTGCAGGCTGCATTTAGTCGAATTGATCACATCGGTACATTTATGTCTCAGGATATTGATGTATTACAGCAAAGTGTCGAAGCTCTGCCATGGGTAGCGCATGCCGCAATCCGAAAGCAGTGGCCGGATACAGTAAAAGTTTTTTTGACGGAGCATCAACCAGAAGCCATTTGGAATGGCAACGAACTGTTAGATAAAAACGGGTTCGTTTTTGATGGAGATGTTGCTCTGTTGCAAGAAGAAAAAGTGAAGCTGTACGGACCCAAAGATAGCGGACCGGAAGTCTTACAGACTTACCGTGATTTGAGTCCTAAGTTTCAGCAATTGGGTTTAGCGATATCGTCTCTGGTATTAAACGAGCGACGAGCTTGGCAAATCATCCTTGATAACGGTATTCGATTAGAGCTCGGTAAAGAGTCTCTTCTTGAGCGTATAGAGCGCTTTTTTAAGCTCTATAACAAGCTTGGCAGTGACACGCAAAGAATCAGTTATATCGATCTTAGGTACGATACAGGAGCCGCAGTTGGTTGGTTTCCTGAACAAGAGTTAGAAGAGAGTACAGATGACTAAGGCCGCTGATGACAACATTATTGTTGGTCTTGATATAGGCACTGCAACCGTATCGGCTCTAGTGGGTGAGGTTTTACCAGACGGTCAAATTAATATTATTGGCGCAGGTAGTAGCCCCTCACGCGGCATGGATAAAGGTGGCGTGAATGATTTGGAGTCGGTTGTAAAATCAGTACAACGTGCAATTGATCAAGCTGAATTAATGGCAGAGTGCCAGATCAGCCGAGTCTTCATTTCGTTGTCTGGTAAGCATATCGCAAGCCGAATTGAAAAAGGTATGGGCACGATTTCTGATGAAGAGGTGTCTCAAGAAGACATGGATCGCGCTATCCATACCGCAAAATCGATTAAAATCGGTGATGAACAGCGAATTCTTCATGTGATCCCGCAAGAGTTCACCATTGATTACCAAGAAGGAATCAAAAATCCGCTTGGTTTATCTGGGGTAAGAATGGAAGTGAGTGTCCACCTTATCTCATGCCATAATGACATGGCACGCAACATTATTAAGGCGGTAGAACGCTGCGGCCTTAAAGTAGAACAACTCGTATTTTCTGGGCTTGCTGCTAGCAATGCAGTAATCACCGAGGATGAAAGAGAGCTTGGAGTTTGTGTGGTTGATATTGGCGCCGGCACGATGGATGTGGCCATCTGGACTGGCGGTGCGTTACGTCACACAGAAGTATTTTCGTACGCAGGAAATGCTGTAACCAGTGATATTGCTTTTGCTTTTGGTACGCCAGTGAGCGATGCTGAAGAAATAAAAGTCAAATATGGCTGTGCTTTGAGTGAACTGGTCAGTAAGGATGACACGGTTAATGTACCAAGCGTAGGTGGACGACCATCACGTAGCCTGCAACGTCAAACGTTGTCAGAAGTGATTGAGCCACGCTACTCTGAGCTTATGGGACTGGTTAACCAAACTATCGACTCTGTACAAGCAAAATTGCGCGAAGAGGGTATCAAGCACCATCTGGCTGCGGGAGTTGTACTCACCGGCGGTGCTGCGCAAATGGACGGAGTGGTAGAATGTGCGGAACGCGTATTCCGCAATCAAGTAAGGGTCGGCAAACCGCTCGAAGTCAGCGGATTAACTGACTATGTAAAAGAGCCGTACCATTCTACGGCAGTTGGATTACTTCATTACGCAAGAGACATGCAGTCTAGCGACGATAGCGATTATAATGAACCTAAACGCTCATCTGTAACTGGCTTTTTCGATAAATTGCGTAACTGGATACAAAAAGAGTTTTAACCTGAGTTGCAGGATAAACGGAGACAACACATGTTTGAACCGATGATGGAAATGTCTGACGATGCAGTAATCAAGGTCGTTGGGGTTGGTGGCGGCGGTGGTAACGCCGTTGAACACATGGTGCGTGAATCCATCGAAGGTGTGGAATTCATCAGCGTCAACACTGATGCGCAAGCACTTCGTAAGACAAGCGTTGGCAATGTTATTCAGATCGGTGGTGATATCACTAAAGGTCTGGGTGCAGGTGCTAATCCACAGGTTGGCCGTGACGCAGCTCTCGAAGACAGAGATCGAATTAAAGATTCCCTGACTGGCGCCGATATGGTGTTTATCGCAGCTGGTATGGGTGGCGGTACCGGTACTGGTGCAGCGCCTGTTATTGCTGAAGTGGCTAAAGAGCTTGGCATTCTAACAGTAGCGGTAGTAACTAAACCGTTTAGTTTTGAAGGTAAAAAGCGTTTGGCATTTGCTGAGCAAGGTATCGATGAGCTCTCTAAGCATGTTGACTCTTTGATCACGATTCCAAACGAAAAGCTACTTAAAGTACTTGGTCGTGGTGTAACACTACTAGAAGCTTTTGCAAGCGCTAACGATGTTCTTAAGAATGCCGTTCAAGGTATTGCTGAGCTAATTACTCGCCCTGGCATGATCAACGTCGACTTTGCGGACGTAAGAACAGTAATGTCTGAAATGGGTCACGCAATGATGGGTAGCGGCATCGCCAAAGGTGAAGACCGTGCTGAAGAAGCGGCTGAAATGGCAATTTCTAGCCCACTTCTGGAAGACATCGATCTAGCGGGCGCTCGTGGTGTTCTTGTCAATATTACTGCTGGTCTGGATATGCGTCTTGACGAGTTTGAGACGGTTGGTAATACAGTGAAGGCATTCGCTTCTGACAATGCGACTGTTGTTATCGGTACTTCTCTAGACCCTGATATGACTGACGAAATCCGCGTAACAGTTGTAGCGACAGGTATTGGTAATGAGAAAAAGCCAGATATCACGCTAGTTGCGGGTGGTAAAGCTAAAGTGGCACCGACGCCGCAAGCTCAACCACAGCAACAAGCAGCGGCAACGCAAGCTGAAGAAAAACCGGCACAGACTTTGCAGAATAATCAAGTGCAAGAGAAGCCACAGGTAACTCCTCAGCCGACAAACACTGCTCCTTCTTCTCCAGCTTCGTCGAGCCAAAGTTCTGCGGCTCCAAAGCAAGAAAAGGAAAGTGGTTATTTAGATATACCGGCATTTTTGCGTCGTCAGGCTGATTAATCTTTAACCCATAAATTTGACATGGCTCAAAATTATGGTAGCATTCACGGTCGACGTTACAGACGGCCGTGTTTTGTAGCAAATTTTTGAGAGGCAAGCAGATGATCAGACAACGTACTCTGAAAGAAATAGTGAAAACAACTGGTGTGGGTCTCCACTCTGGTCGTAAAGTCACACTTACTCTGCGCCCGGCTGCTGCAAATACAGGTATCATTTACCGTCGTACAGATGTAAATCCACCTGTAGATTTTCCAGCTGATCCAGCTTCGGTTCGTGACACCATGCTTTGTACTGCATTGGTAAACGATGAAGGTGTGCGTATTTCAACTGTTGAGCACTTGAATGCGGCACTTGCTGGTATGGGCATCGATAACATTGTTGTCGAAGTAGACGCACCTGAAATTCCGATCATGGATGGTAGTGCAAGCCCATTTGTATACTTGCTACAACAAGCAGGTATCGAAACGCAAAATGCGCCAAAACGCTTCATCCGTATCAAAAAGCCAGTTCGTTTTGAAGATGGTGATAAATGGGCAGAATTTGTACCATTTAACGGCTTCCGTATGGACTTCGAAATTGAGTTTAATCACCCAGCGATTGAATCAGACGAGCAACGTTTGCTGTTTGATTTCTCGTCAAAAGGCTTTGTTCGTGAGATTTCTCGAGCACGTACGTTTGGCTTTATGCGTGATATCGAATATCTACAATCTCAAAACCTAGTTTTGGGTGGTAGTTTTGACAATGCTATCGTTTTGGATGATTACCGTATTCTTAATGAAGAAGGTCTACGCTTTGAAAATGAGTTTGTGACTCACAAAGTGTTGGATGCGATTGGTGACCTTTACATGTGTGGCCACCCAATCATTGGTGAATTCCGTGCCTTTAAATCTGGCCACGGTTTAAATAACCAACTGTTACGTGCTGTTCTTGCAGATCAGGAAGCGTGGGAGTGGACTACATTCGAAGAAGAAGTCGGCTCACCAGTAGCATTCGCAGAACCAAATATGGTGCTTGCGTAAAGACTTGGCATTAGAATTAATAAAAAACCAGGCTTATGCCTGGTTTTTTGCTATTTGGCTTTAGTCCTGGATTTATCAATAACATTCAAGCTTTCAGCATATTGAAATAACGTTCACTTACGATCTTCCTTTTCTGCCATATCGGCTAATCGTTTTAAACGCTCTTGAATTTTCGGTGGCGCCATGTCGGCAATCGTCATTAATGACTTTGCTGCAGATTCTGTTAGTGGTGGACGCTTAGGTCTGTCGTCTTGTTGAAAGCGGTTTCGATATAGTGAAGGATTGATCCTCACTTCAACGCTCATCAGCTTGGCAAAGCCTTGAGTACGAAGTTTATTTAGGATCATGAGGCGATCGTAATCGATCTTCATTTTGATCGCGGCACTAGAGACATCGATCAATAGATGGCCGTTACGAACATTCGCTACTCGGCAATGATCGGCCGTCCCCGTGGGTAAGACCTCTTGCAAAGCTTGGTTAAGCTGTAAGATTTCTCCAGCATGTTCTTGAATCTGCTTGAACTGTGACTCAGCAATAACATCTTCAGTCGAGGTTGGACGGTGATCACGCATAGGTAAAATCTAATTTTGTTGAGATATAGCTATTCTAGAGCAGCTTTCTATCAAGGTATAGTTTACATTAACGTCTTTAGCTTCAGTTTTACAATGTAGCAAGGTAAAAAGCAAAGTTTGCTCTGGATGGATTACACATATTGCGGTATGCAATATCGGCTAATCAGTCACCACTTTAAGTAAAAACTTCAGAGTGCTTCAAACAAATACGTCTATTTATGGTTGTATCGATTAAAAATCCTTACACTAAGCCACATTGTTTCAAAACTTAGCCTTGAAATATGGATGTTTGAACTCAATATCTTTGATAAATGATTTATCTCAGTATTCTTAGTTCCAAACTGGCAGAGACTGAAGGCATTATGAGTAGATCGGGAACGGTCTGAATAAAGAGAGATTCACGAAAAATGATAACTAAGCTACTGACAAAAGTGATTGGCAGTCGCAACGACCGAACACTGCGCCGCCTTAGAAAAATTGTAAAAGAAATTAATAACTATGAGCCAACATTCGAGGCTCTAAGTGATGAAGAGTTAAAAGCAAAGACGGTTGAATTCCGTGAGCGCCTAGAGAAGGGTGAAACTCTTGATAAACTACTTCCAGAAGCTTTTGCTACGGTTCGTGAAGCATCTAAGCGTGTCTACGGTATGCGCCACTTCGACGTCCAGCTTATCGGCGGTATGGTTCTAAATGCGGGTCAAATCGCGGAAATGCGTACGGGTGAAGGTAAAACGCTGACGGCAACGCTTCCTGCTTACCTAAATGCCCTAGCTGGTAAAGGCGTTCATATTGTAACAGTGAACGATTATCTAGCTAAACGTGATGCAGAGACAAACCGCCCTCTATTTGAATTTTTAGGTATGACTGTTGGCGTAAACGTGCCAAACATGCCTCCTCAAGAGAAAAAAGAAGCGTACCAAGCTGACATCTTGTACGGAACGAACAATGAATTTGGTTTTGACTACCTTCGTGACAATATGGCCTTCCGTAGCGAAGACCGTGTACAGCGTGATCGCTTCTTTGCAGTTGTCGATGAGGTGGACTCAATCCTAATTGATGAAGCTCGTACTCCTTTGATCATTTCTGGTCCTGCTGAAGATAGCTCTGAGCTATACACCCGAATCAACCTTTTGATCCCGCATCTTAAAAAGCAAGACAAAGAAGACTCTGAAGAATATCGTGGTGATGGTCACTACACTGTTGATGAGAAATCAAAGCAAGTATACCTCACAGAAACGGGCCAAGAGTACGTTGAAGAACTGTTGGTGAAAAATGGTCTTATGGAAGAGGGTGACACACTTTACTCTCCGACTAACATCAGCATGTTACATCACGTGAATGCCGCTTTGCGTGCTCATGTGTTGTTTGAGCGCAACGTTGATTACATCGTTACTGACGAAGGTGAAGTAGTAATTGTTGATGAACATACTGGTCGTACAATGCCAGGTCGTCGTTGGTCTGAAGGTCTTCACCAAGCAGTAGAAGCGAAAGAAGGCGTTAAGATTCAAAACGAAAACCAAACTTTGGCTTCGATTACCTTCCAGAACTACTTCCGCTTATACGAAAAACTGTCTGGTATGACAGGTACTGCGGATACTGAAGCGTTTGAGTTCCAATCTATTTATGGCTTGGAAACGGTGGTTATCCCAACCAACAAACCAATGATTCGTAACGATATGCCGGATGTGGTGTACCGTACCGAAGCTGAGAAGTTTGCTGCAATCATTGAAGATATCAAAGAGCGCGTTGCGAAAGGTCAGCCAACATTGGTTGGTACAGTATCGATTGAAAAATCAGAACTTCTTTCTAACGCATTGAAGAAAGCGAAGATCAAACACAACGTACTGAATGCGAAATTCCATGAAAAGGAAGCGGAAATTGTTGCTGAAGCGGGTATGCCTGGTGCGGTAACTATCGCGACCAACATGGCCGGTCGTGGTACGGACATTGTGCTTGGCGGTAGTTGGCAATCAAAAGTGGAAGCTTTGGAGAACCCAACTCAAGAACAAATCGATGCGATTAAAGCAGAGTGGAAAGTGGTACATGATCAAGTACTAGATGCTGGTGGTCTACACATCATTGGTACTGAGCGCCACGAATCTCGCCGTATTGATAACCAGCTACGTGGTCGTTCTGGTCGTCAAGGAGATGCGGGTTCATCTCGCTTCTACCTATCTATGGAAGACTCTTTGTTACGTATTTTCACTTCTGATCGTATGGCGAGCCTTATCCAAAGTGGTATGGAAGAAGGTGAAGCAATTGAATCGAAAATGCTTTCTCGCTCAATTGAAAAAGCACAGCGTAAAGTGGAAGGTCGTAACTTTGATATCCGTAAGCAGCTACTAGAATACGATGATGTGGCGAACGATCAGCGTAAGGTTGTCTACGAGCTGCGCGACGAATTGATGAACGTTGAAGACATCAGCGGTATGATCGAGCAAAACCGTGAAGATGTGCTAACAGCGGTTATTGATGAGTACATCCCGCCACAATCACTAGAAGATATGTGGGACGTTGAAGGTCTGCAAGAGCGCTTGAAAGCAGACTTCGATCTTGATGCGCCAGTGAAGCAATGGCTTGAAGAAGACGATAAGCTTTACGAAGAGGCGCTACGCGAGAAGATCATCAATCTAGCCGTTGAAGTGTATAAAGAGAAAGAGGAAGTGGTGGGTGCGCAAGTGCTTCGTAACTTCGAGAAATCGGTTATGCTTCAAACTCTGGATACGCTTTGGAAAGAGCACTTGGCAGCAATGGATCACTTGCGTCAGGGTATTCACTTACGCGGCTATGCGCAGAAGAACCCGAAACAGGAATACAAGCGTGAATCGTTTGAACTGTTTGAAGGTCTACTAGAAGCGCTGAAAACTGATGTGATTACTGTTCTATCTCGCGTTCGAGTCCAGCAACAAGAAGAAGTTGAACGTATGGAAGAGCAACGTCGTGCGCAAGCTGAAGAGGCCGCTCGTCGTGCTCAAGCGCAACACGCAGCAGCACAAAACCCTCTTTCTGAAGGTGAAGAATCTGAAGAAGGCTCAAGTCAGCCAATGGTACGTGATGAACGTAAAGTAGGTCGCAATGAGCCTTGCCCTTGTGGTAGTGGTAAGAAGTATAAACAGTGCCACGGCAAGATCGACTAACGTATTAGTCAGATAATTTTTTAAAGAGTCGCCTAGGCGGCTCTTTTTTTAAGCAAATTCTGTGGCTGTCGAATTTCATAAGTTTTGATAGCATCGGATAGTTTTAGAGATGCAAAGACCGTTGAAGTGTAACGGCTTGAGAGTTAGGAACCCCTATGAAAAGAATTCACATAGTCGCGGCTATTATTTTTAACCAAGACAAATCAAAAATTTTTATTACAAAGCGTCCAGACGATAAGCATAAAGGCGGGTTTTGGGAGTTTCCCGGCGGGAAAGTCGAGTCAGGAGAAAGTATTGAACATGCTCTAGCAAGAGAACTTGAAGAAGAAGTAGGAATTGAAGTTACTGAGCAAGCCCTTTTCGAGCATTTGGAATATGACTATCCAGACAAATCACTTAAGTTTGATTTTATTACGGTATCTAAGTTCAGTAATGAGCCTTACGGCCGAGAAGGTCAAGAAGGTCGCTGGGTTGAGATAAGAGAATTGGGTAACTATGCCTTTCCTGAAGCGAACGTGCCTATCTTGGAGCGTGTCGTAAAAGAGTTCGCTTAAGCCTGATGAACTTGCTTGTGGTAACCACGGTATGTTGTTAGTTTAAACAGATTAAGCGAAACGAGAGAACGAGAGCAAACCTCGTTATCCAGAGAAGGAGAGAAAGCGCAATGGTTCGTATTGCAATCGCAGGAGCAGCAGGCCGAATGGGCCGTAATTTGGTTAAAGCTTCACACCTTAACCCAGAGGCGACAGTGAGCGCGGGATCAGAACGACCTGAGTCCTCACTTGTCGGTGTCGATATCGGTGAACTTTGTGGTGAAGGCAAATTCGATGTGTTCTTAACGGATGATCTTGCTAAAGACGTCGATAATTTTGATGTAATCATCGATTTTACTGCCCCAGTAAGTACGTTGGCGAATCTTGAACTGTGTAAGAAGCATGGAAAGAGTATTGTGATTGGGACGACTGGTTTCAGTGATGCAGAGCGTGAACTGATTGACGAAGCCGCTAAGCAAGTGCCTGTTGTCATGGCTCCTAACTACTCTGTTGGTGTGAACCTAGTATTTAAGCTTCTTGAGAAAGCAGCCAAAGTGATGGGCGACTACTGTGATGTTGAGATTGTCGAAGCACATCATCGTCATAAAGTTGATGCTCCTTCTGGTACCGCTATCGGGATGGGCGAAGCCATTGCTGGTGCGATGGGCAACAAGCTGAATGATGTAGCTGTCTATGCGCGAGAAGGTATCACAGGTGAACGTACTAAAGATGAGATCGGCTTTGCTACAATTCGCGCTGGCGATATTGTCGGTGAGCACACAGCCATGTTTGCTGATATTGGGGAACGAGTGGAGATAACGCACAAAGCGACCGATCGTATGACGTTTGCTAATGGCGCCGTCAAGGCCGCTGTTTGGTTGAGTGCCAAACCAGCGGGCTTTTATACCATGACAGATGTTTTGGGATTGAATGAACTCTAAATACATAATTATTCGCCGGCGGTAGCCGGCTTTTTTATATCTATAGAATTATTTGTAAATGAAATGATTCTAACAGAAAGTATTTTGGTGCTTACTTTTGTTGTTGTTTTGGTTGTTTTGTGGGTGTTTTGGGTTTTGATGTCTAAAAACTAATGTCTTTTCTGTTGGGTGAACGTTTGCGTGAAAAACTCATACTTTTTTGTGATCTCTAAAAAGTTCAAATTTGTAAAATTCATTAAACCTCTATGCCTCTCTATGTAATAGCATGTAAAAGTTATCTTTTTGGGCCTTACTGATTCAAAATGACCTTACTCGCTAGAAATTAATCATTTATTTTTGATTGTAGGTTGACAGGTTTCGAGTCCAACTTTAGAATACCGCCAATTTGTCTGAAATACCTATTTATGTAGATTTTATAGGTAAAGGAAGGCATGTTTGCAGTTTGATTTATTTTTTTTGCATTTTTATTCTGGAGGTTGTCTTGGGTAAATTAGCACTGTTGGTCCTAGAAGATGGGACAGTGTTCCGCGGAGTGTCCATAGGGGCAGATGGTCTTTCCGTTGGTGAAGTCGTTTTTAATACCTCGATGACGGGGTATCAAGAAATCCTCACTGATCCTTCCTATTCTCAGCAAATCGTCACTCTCACTTATCCTCACATTGGCAATACCGGAACCACTTCCGAAGATGAAGAATCCTCTTCCATTCATGCACAAGGCCTTGTGATTCGCGATCTTCCTCTAATCGCTTCTAACTTCCGTAACGAACAATCCCTCTCTGATTATCTTAAGTCGAAAAATATCGTTGGCATCGCTGATATCGATACTCGTAAGCTCACTCGTATCCTGCGTGAAAAAGGTGCTCAAAACGGCTGTATTGTTGCGGGCAACAACCTAGACGAAGCTTTGGCACTAGCGAAAGCAAAAGAATTCCCAGGCTTAAAAGGAATGGACCTTGCGAAAGAAGTTACAACAAAAGAAGCGTATCAATGGAAGCAAGGTTCGTGGACGCTTGAAGGTGGACTTCCAGAGGCGAAAGATGACAGCGAGCTGCCATACCACGTTGTCGCTTACGACTTCGGCGCAAAACGCAACATCTTACGAATGTTGGTTGACCGCGGCTGCCGCTTAACGGTTGTACCTGCAGAAACGTCAGCGGAAGAAGTTCTGGCACTAAATCCAGATGGCGTATTCTTATCGAACGGCCCTGGTGACCCAGAACCATGTACTTACGCGATTGAAGCAACCAAAGTGTTCCTAGAAAAAGGCCTACCAATTTTTGGTATTTGTCTAGGTCACCAAATTCTGGCGCTAGCATCAGGTGCGCAAACGGTGAAAATGAAGTTTGGTCACCACGGTGCAAACCACCCAGTAAAAGATTTAGAGCGTAACGTTGTGATGATCACTTCGCAAAACCACGGCTTTGCGGCAGATGAAGCAACATTACCGGAAAACTTACGTGCTACTCACGTATCGCTATTTGATGGCTCTTTGCAGGGTATCCACCGCACAGACAAGCCAGCATTTAGCTTTCAAGGTCACCCAGAAGCGAGCCCTGGTCCACATGACGCGGCACCGCTATTTGACCACTTTATCGAACTAATCAAAAAACACAGCGCTTAATTCGGAGTAGTAGATAATGCCAAAACGTACTGACATTCAAAGTATTCTAATTCTTGGTGCTGGTCCGATTGTTATCGGTCAGGCATGTGAGTTTGACTACTCTGGCGCACAAGCGTGTAAAGCTCTTCGCGAAGAAGGCTACCGAGTTATCCTGGTTAACTCTAACCCAGCAACGATTATGACTGACCCAGAGATGGCAGATGCGACTTACATCGAGCCGATTCAGTGGGAAGTGGTACGCAAGATCATCGAGAAAGAACGCCCAGACGCGGTACTGCCAACTATGGGTGGTCAGACAGCACTTAACTGTGCGTTAGATTTAGAGAAGCACGGCGTTCTCGCAGAGTTTGGCGTAGAGATGATTGGTGCAACGGCTGATGCAATCGACAAAGCGGAAGACCGTTCTCGTTTTGATAAAGCGATGAAGTCTATCGGCCTTGAGTGTCCTCGCGCTGATACAGCGAAGAGCATGGAAGAAGCTTACAAAGTTTTAGATATGGTTGGCTTCCCTTGTATCATCCGTCCATCGTTCACCATGGGTGGCACTGGTGGTGGTATCGCGTACAACAAAGAAGAGTTCGAAGAAATCTGTCGTCGTGGTCTGGACTTATCTCCGACCAACGAACTTCTTATCGATGAGTCGCTAATCGGTTGGAAAGAGTACGAAATGGAAGTCGTTCGTGACAAAGCGGACAACTGTATCATCGTATGTTCAATCGAGAACTTTGACCCAATGGGTATCCATACGGGCGACTCAATCACGGTTGCTCCAGCGCAAACACTGACTGACAAAGAATACCAGCTTATGCGTAATGCATCGCTAGCCGTTCTACGTGAGATTGGTGTTGAAACAGGTGGTTCAAACGTACAGTTTGGTATCAACCCGAAAGATGGTCGTATGGTCATCATCGAGATGAACCCACGTGTATCTCGCTCTTCTGCGCTAGCATCAAAAGCAACAGGCTTCCCAATCGCGAAAATTGCCGCGAAACTGGCTGTTGGCTTTACGCTAGACGAACTACAAAACGACATCACAGGTGGTGCAACACCTGCGTCATTTGAACCAACTATCGACTACGTCGTAACTAAGATCCCTCGCTTTAACTTCGAGAAATTTGTTGGTGCAAACGATCGTCTGACAACTCAGATGAAATCGGTTGGTGAGGTAATGGCGATTGGTCGTAACCAACAAGAATCTCTTCACAAAGCACTGCGTGGCCTAGAAGTTGGCGCAACTGGTTTTGATGAGATGGTCGATCTGGAAGCGCCAGATGCACTGACTAAGATTCGTCACGAACTTAAAGAAGCAGGTGCAGAGCGTATCTGGTACATCGCCGATGCATTCCGAGCGGGTATGTCAGTCGACGGTGTGTTCAACTTGACTCAAATCGACCGCTGGTTCCTGGTTCAAATCGAAGAAATTGTAAAACTCGAAGAACAAGTCAAGGCGGGCGGCTACGCAGGTTTGACCAAAGAAGTGCTTCGTCAGATGAAACGCAAAGGCTTCTCTGATGCTCGCTTGTCTAAATTGCTTGGTGTCGCTGAAAGTGAAATTCGCCGTGCTCGTGAGCAGTTTGATATTCATCCGGTTTACAAACGTGTGGATACATGTGCAGCAGAGTTTTCTTCTGACACGGCTTACATGTACTCATCTTACGATGAAGAATGTGAAGCAAACCCAACAGACAAAGATAAGATCATGGTTCTTGGTGGCGGTCCAAACCGTATCGGCCAAGGTATTGAATTCGATTACTGTTGTGTTCATGCATCACTTGCGCTGCGTGAAGACGGTTACGAAACCATTATGGTTAACTGTAACCCAGAAACGGTATCTACTGACTACGATACGTCTGATCGTCTGTACTTCGAACCAGTAACTCTGGAAGATGTACTGTCTATCGCTCGCGTTGAAAAACCAAAAGGTGTGATTGTTCAGTACGGTGGTCAAACGCCACTTAAACTGGCTCGTGCTCTAGAAGCGGCTGGTGTGCCAATCATTGGTACTAGCCCAGATGCTATCGACCGTGCGGAAGACCGTGAACGCTTCCAAGCCGCTGTTGACCGTTTAGGTCTACTTCAGCCAGAAAACGCGACAGTAACAACGATGGAGCAAGCGGTTGAGAAATCGAAAGAAATTGGCTTCCCATTAGTTGTTCGTCCATCTTATGTACTCGGTGGTCGTGCGATGGAAATCGTATACGATGAGCAAGACCTGCGTCGCTACTTCAACGAAGCAGTAAGCGTATCGAACGAGTCTCCAGTTCTGCTAGACCGTTTCTTGGATGATGCAACCGAAGTTGATATTGATGCTATCTGTGACGGTGAACGCGTCGTTATCGGCGGTATCATGGAGCACATCGAACAAGCGGGTGTTCACTCTGGTGACTCTGCATGTTCACTGCCTGCATACACGCTAAGTCAGGAAATTCAAGACAAGATGCGTGAGCAAGTTGAGAAGTTAGCATTCGAACTCGGTGTACGCGGTTTGATGAACACGCAGTTTGCTGTGAAAGACAACGACGTTTATCTAATTGAAGTGAACCCTCGTGCTGCTCGTACGGTACCATTCGTATCGAAAGCGACAGGCGCTCCTCTAGCGAAAATCGCTGCACGTGTAATGGCGGGTCAATCTCTAGAGTCACAAGGCTTTACTAAAGAGATTATCCCTCCTTACTACTCAGTGAAAGAAGTGGTTCTGCCGTTCAACAAATTCCCTGGTGTTGACCCTCTATTGGGCCCTGAAATGCGCTCAACAGGTGAAGTAATGGGTGTGGGTGCAACGTTCGCAGAAGCTTACGCGAAAGCAGAGCTAGGTTGTGGTGCGGTTTATCCTGAAGGTGGTCGTGCGCTACTGTCTGTACGTGAAGGTGATAAAGAGCGTGTTGTTGACCTAGCTTCTAAGTTAGTGAAACTGGGTTACCAGTTGGATGCGACACACGGTACTGCTGTAATTCTGGGCGAAGCGGGTATTAACCCACGTTTGGTAAACAAAGTACACGAAGGTCGTCCACACATTCTTGACCGCATCAAGAACAACGAATACACCTACATCGTAAACACGGCTTCTGGTCGTCAAGCGATTGAAGATTCGAAAGTTCTACGCCGCGGTGCACTGGCAGAAAAAGTGAACTACACAACGACACTGAATGCAGCGTTCGCTACATGTATGTCTCATACTGCAGACGCAAAAGCGTCAGTAACTTCGGTTCAAGAGTTACACGCTAAAGTGAAAGCGAGTCTAGTCGCGTAACAGATAAAAATCAGTAAGCTCATTAATCAGGGCTTGCATGACAACCTCATTGCCCGCTCATTTGAGCGGGCTTTTTTATATCGAGGTTTTTCTAAAATGAAGAGCATTAAAGTGTGCTAGGAACGATTGGTATGCTTCGCTTTTGAAGATCATTAAGCTAATGATGGCAAGCAATGTACCCAAAGATGAAGGAATAGTACTACCATTTGCTACAACAAAATTAATGCTGCAAGTGAGAATGATAAAAGAGATAGTAAGTAAGTTTATTTTTGCAGCAATACTTAATCCTTTGTTTATTGTCAGAATGTTTGGAATGCATACAACAACAACCGTAATAGCTCCCAATGTAAGAAGGTAAGTATCTAGAGCAATGTGTTGAGTGAAAGAAAACCAGTCATTCCAAATGCTCAAGCTAATAGCCAGACCAATAGTCAATGCCAAGTATAAACATATACTTAGTGAGATGTTTGCTATGCTAATTGATTTAGTATTCAACTTTCAATTCCTCATAGATTCCAATAGCAAGATTTCTTAACTCTCCCGAATAACCGCTTCCTACTATGCTAATTGAGCCTCCAATTGCATCTAGAAGCTGATGAGAAATGGATGCGGATATTGTTGCTTGTGAATACCTCTTAGGAATTTCTCCTGACAACATTAGCTGTTTACGAGCTTTATTCGAAATGCTCGGAAGGTTTTTACGGATGATTTCTTTAGTTAATCTTGTTCTTTCTTGTCTGTTTAAGCCTTTTAGAATTTCGGGAACGCCTTTCTTAGTGGTTTGCTTAAGAGATTGAACCATTTTTATCGTTTGATATCCACTAGCGCCCGCTCCAGCTAAGGAGATGTAATCTAAAGCTTTAGTTGTATTTTGATACCACTCATTACTGTCTATATCCGATAATTTGTCTGGTGATTTAGATACCATACGGGTTCTTGCTACTCCAATAGCACATTGAGCTGTGGCAGCAACAGTAGCGGCGTGTGAGATATAGGACATAGTTACGCCCACAGGACCACTTACTGGTATTGTTAGCCCCGAACCAACTACTCCAATCCAGCCAATTGCTGCACCAATACAGCTAATGCTCGCTGATAGAAGCTCTTGATTGAATCTTGATTTTGATTCTTCCTGTTTTATTTTTTTTGCAAATTCTTGAGATGATTGTAATTTTATCGGTTCTCGTAGAATGATAAATGTAGGATTGATATGGCATGTGGATTTAAAGTCTCTTAAGCGTACAACGGTGAATTTGTTATCAATATAAATTACACCCGCACCGCTAGTCTCTGGTTTAGCGTCAATAACGTTGAATAGCTGATTAATATTCACTATCTGTTCGATTTTTAAGCGTAATTGCTGTTCTTTTATTGATGCTCGAGTCAGTAAGGCTTCCATTATTTTCGTTTTTTATCAGATTAAATATTTCCTATTAAGACAGCATTTTCTTTTTCTATCAAAATATTAAGAGGCTCTTGAGGTGAGGCTCTATATTTGGATGTAATTGATATTTTTAATGTATCATTCTCTAGATTTATTAACTGATGAAAATTAGGAATAGATTGGTGTCTTGACTTTCCATTGGTAGTTTTGTGAATAAGTGCTACCGTTTCTTCCTCTTTGATACCTCTTCAAAAAGGAAGTGTAGTGGAAATCACGGTTGAGATTTTGTTGGCCTTATTTTTGGTTGCGACTGCCGCAGGCTTTATTGATGCGATGGCTGGTGGGGGAGGGCTCATTACACTCCCTGCGCTTTTGGCTGCGGGGTTAAGTCCGACTCAAGCTCTAGCAACCAATAAGTTACAAAGTTCGTTTGGCAGTTTCTCTGCTAGCTGGTATTTCGTGCGTAACGGTATTGTCAGCCTAAAGGAAATGCGTTTCGCGATACTCTGTACTTTTATTGGTGCAGCGATCGGTGCCGAGGCTGTTCAGTTTATTGATGCTAGCGTACTCACCAGTTTGATCCCTGTTCTTTTGATAGCCATTTCCCTCTATTTTTTACTCGCGCCAAGTACGCGAAAAATCGATGGAGAACCAAAGTTATCTGAAGCGATGTTTGCGCTATACATTGGTGGCGGGATCGGTTTCTATGATGGCTTTTTTGGCCCTGGGACTGGATCTATTTTTACTGTTTGTTTTGTTGCACTAGGTCACTTTTCTTTGGTCGAAGCCACTGCTAGAACCAAAATTCTCAATTTCACGTCAAACATTGCGGCACTACTCTTTTTTATCTTCGCTGGGTTGCCCGTGTGGAAGCTTGGCTTAACCATGGCTGTTGGCGGTTTTCTTGGTGCTCAGTTAGGAGCGAAGGTCGTGGTAAGTAAAGGACAAAAATGGATTCGTCCTCTAGTTATAGTGATGTCGATGCTTATGGCAACGAAACTTCTTTGGCAACAACATCAGCAATGGATTCTGTCAGTGCTTTAACTCGTTCGCTACGATATGTGCTGTGACGTAAGCAGATATGTATTGGTCGAACTAACTGATCTAGCTCTTCAAAGTCATAGCAGAACTTAGATGTGATATTAAGTGTCGTTAGGATAGATTTAGGGATTAAAGCGGGAGCCATACCTCCCAAAGCCAGTTGTGCTGCCGCAGTATACGAATCCATTTCCATCAAAGGTTCGATTCCGTGTTTGGATAAAATAGCTTGTTGATATGTGTTGGCAGGGTTAGTTAGGTCATTGGTCAAAATAGCTTTAGGTAGTTGTGAAAGTGAATGTCGACTGACAATTGAGAAAGGTTCATCGGCGAGGTGAAGGCTCATTAATCCATGATGAGGTGGTAGATAGCCAGCGCAAAATCCCAATGTTGCTTTGCCTGATTTCACATTCTCAATAATGCGTGGCGTATGATTGGTCGATATTCGTATGTACTGATCATGGGCAAAGTGTTCTGCCATGATCATGCTGAGGTATCCAGCGACTAAGGTTTCAGAGCAGTCTATCTTGATCAAAGAAGTATCTTCTATTTGTTGTTGATCATAGATCTGACCTCTTAACTCATTGAACGTTGGCTCGATCGTGTTGATGAGCGCAAGGCCATCGGAGGTCAGCTTTATGTGCCGACCATTTGGCTCTATTAATTTTTTTCCTAACTTCTTCTCTAGATTTGAAATACGTTTACTCACGGCAGATTGACTAATATAGAGTTGACTGCCCGTGCGGCTCATGGTTTTTTCTTTACTGAGGACAAGTAACGTTTCAATACCTTCAAGCAACATAATGATTAATGAAAGTTAGGAATGGTTGAGATAATTTAGCGAATTGCCCAAGAATTGGCGAATCAAATGAGCATAAATGAGAGGAGCCGACACTTGGTCGACTCCATGATGAGTGATGTTGTTGGTGTTTAACGGTTAATGGCGAAAGTTGGCAGGGATAGATGCCAACGAATCGCACCGAGACGTATAATGAGCGTTGAGATTACACCAGCGAGTAAAGCCGTTGAGTGGTCATAACCCATGTTTACCGCCATCGTATGGAAGATGCCGCCAATAATACATGCCGTAGCATAGACTTCACTTCTTAATACCATAGGAACTTCGCGAGCCAGCACGTCTCGTATAATGCCACCGCCACAGCCAGTAATAACCCCCATTATCACCGCGACCATCCCAGAAGCATTGTAGGCGAGTGCCTTTTCTACTCCTATTCCTACAAATACAGCGAGACCGATGGCATCACAAACGGGTAATACCCACCATGAGAGTCGCTTGGGTCTTCGAATAACAAGCATGGTTAGTAGACACGTAACAAATATCACCCATAAGTAAGTCGTATCTGTTATCCAAAATACGGGAGTGGCACCAAGCGCCATGTCTCGGATTGTTCCGCCACCTATAGCAGTCACACTGCCGAGCACGATAACGCCGAATGGATCCATTTTTAAACGGCCCGCCAGTAATACGCCAGAGATAGCGAAAACAGCGGTACCGAACAAATCGATCATATAAAGCAGCATGGAGTCCATGTTACTTAGTACCTTTAAATAGTGTGAGAAAAAATGGGCGGAAATTGTACGGTATTTGCCACGAAATCGTTAGCGTTTTTGACGAACGCTTTTAAAGTGCTCACACACTTCCTTGATCGCGTTCAATGTGCGTGGTGTCGGACGGTTAATCCAATCAGAGTTTAGGGACCAGATGTGTTTGTTTTTAAGGGCAAGAAGCTCATTACTCCACTCAGCCCACATACCATCGTTACTCATTGCGTGACGAGAAGTAAAAATAACCTCTGGCTGGCGAGTAATGACTTGCTCGATGCTAACTTGAGGATAAGGCGCGCTAGATGCGGCGAAAATGTTCTCACCACCGCAAAAAGTAAAGACTTCACTTGGCCAGTTCTTTCCGGCGACAGTGATGATAGGCTTTTCACTCAACTGATAAAAGTAACTAACTTTCTCGTTCGTGTTGTACTGTTCTTTTAGTGTACTCAGTTGCGTTCTAAAATCTTCAGCGGCCTTTTTTCCTACTTGTGGAGTTTCGCTGTATTGGCTGAGTTGCTCGATATTATTGGCGATATCTTCTAATGAACCTGTAGTGGAGTAATAGATAGGAATACCGAACTGTTTAATTTTCTCCAACTCTTTAGCGGGGTTTCCGGCTGGCCAAGCAATCACTAAGTCCGGCTGAAGAGCAATAATGCGCTCTAATTTAATTCCTTGATAATTTGAGACTCTTTCTAGCTGCTTTGCCTGTTCTGGATAATCGCTCATTTCGCTGACAGCAACAAGCTGCTCTCCTAGCCCTGCTGCAAAGGCAATTTCGGTGGCATGTGGAGCTAAACTTATAATGCGTTGAGCGGGTTGAGCGGGTTGAGCGGGTTGAGCGAAGGTCGCTGTCGAAACAAACAGCGTTAATGCGAAGCATAATTTATTCATCATAATCCTTGATAAATTATTCCTAAAAACAAACTTTGGATTGCGATCCAAGCCAGGACGCGCCAAACGAGCAGCGTATGTATTTGTGAAAGGTGAATAGCCGATGGCGCAATGCGCCCACCGATTTTTGCGCGCTCTGCACGCACACCTTGATAGATAGCAGGGCCGCATAAAGACAGTTGTAGTTTGTGTCCGATAGTACATAACACCCAGCTAGGTCCTGGTAAGGGCCAAGACTTCGCTTGCTGTTGTATTCCAGAGAGCACATTACTTGTATTCTTTCCGGCAGCTAAAAGTATGGCAAAGAGACGAAGTGGAATAATATCCAGAGTAGCAACCAGTTGAATCACAGGTTTACCAAAGGGCAAATATTGGCGTCGGCTAGGGGACCACACTCGCGCTAATTCTGTTGTGAGTCGATACATTAACGCACCAATACCACCTGTTAGTGCGTACCAAAATAGCACGCCGATCACGTTGCGGCTGTATCCCATAATCAGGGTTTCTGAGCCAGCTTTACCTATGCCAACGATCGAGAGGCTACCAGTATCGCGATTAAGATATGGTCTCAGTAATGCTCGACACTGAGCTTTGTCTTCCGAAGAGATACTTGTGACGAGCTGTTTCGTTAACGTTTCGCTGTTGCGCCAGTCTAGCGCAATGATCAATAGAACCAGTTCATATAAAGGGATTTGCCAAACAAATGGCTTTACTGCAATCAGTAATATCAAGCAAGGAAACAGCATCAAGCCTAGTGCAAGACTGCCTGAGATTACACTCTGTGAGTAATTGTGATTATTGTTCACTTTGTTGGCTAGCTGTTCTGCTAGCTTTCGCCATAAAGTGATGGGGTGCGCTGAATGGGGGATTGGCACTAGAAGGTGCAAGATCAGTGCGCCCCACATTATAAGGAGCGCACCGTTGGCATAAAATGACTGAAAAACTTCTTCCATGAATGAGTCGTTTATTTAATGAGTTCCAGCATTTTGAATACCATTTCGGAAGAGCTTTTTGCTGCTAGAGGTAGGAACTCATCAAAGCTCATTGGTGATTCTTTATCAGCGACATCAGAGATTGCACGCACAACAACAAACGGTGTGTTGAATTGGTGACAAGTTTGAGCGATAGCAGATGCTTCCATTTCTACAGCGATAACAGACGGAAAGTGTTTACGAATAAACTCTTGACGCTCAGCAGTACAAACAAACGCATCGCCAGTACAAATTAGGCCGCGAACCGCATGAGTGTTTTCCATTTGTGCTAGGGCTTTTTCTGCTAAGTCCATTAGCTTGTCATCCGCTTTGAATGCAGCTGGTTGACCGGCCATTTGGCCAATTTCATAACCAAAAGCGGTTACGTCTGCATCGTGATGACGAACTTCTGTAGAGATAACTACATCGCCAAGGTTTAAGCTTGAATCGAAACCGCCAGCAGAGCCTGTGTTAATCACAACGTCTGGTTGGTATTCATCAAGAAGGATTGTCGTGCCCACTGCCGCTGCAACTTTACCGATGCCCGATTGTAGTACGACGACTTCGACATCGTTAATTTGACCAGAGAAAAACGTACAACCTGCTTTATTTACAGTTTTGCAGTTTGTAATTGCTTGCTTCAGGATGGTCACTTCTTGTTCCATCGCACCGATGATACCAACTTTCATAACACTCTCTTTAGGTAAATATTTTAGTTGGCCGAGAGTATAGCACTCCCCGTTGGCAGTTTTCTATTTGATGAGCTTAGCTTGAGTGAGCTTTTCTCGTAATTGATCGGCGCGCTTTCTGTTTACGCCAAAGTCAGAGTAGCCCACACGAGATTCCGAGCGCACAATCAGTTGGTCTCCTGCTATTTTTAGTTCGAGGTCATCCACGAAGCGCATGATTTTAGATGTGCACTCGATACGAAGGTAGTTGCTTTCTTTCACCGCGGTTTTCGCGCCTGGCAGTTCAAGCGCAACTTGCTCAATAGCGTCGATGTTCGCTGAATCAACTAAGATAAATGGCGTTAGGTTGTATTTTTCTCGCGAGTCTTGGGTGGAGACGCAGTTTGGTTTGTCACCACAAGGTGATTGAGAACGATCCGTCATGGTTGTGACTCCTTGGCTACAAGCGGTTAAGCCGAGCAAAGTAATGGAAAGGAGAGCGGCTTTTTTCATTGTATTTACTCTTATAATTTTGCTTCTAATTATATGGATACAAAAGAAAAAGGATCCAATAATAGGACCCTTTTTGTGAGGTTAACTGAGATTAAACTTCGAGGTAATCGAGAATGCCTTCTGCCGCTTTTCGTCCTTCATCAATTGCGGTTACGACAAGATCAGAACCTCGTACCGCATCGCCACCCGCGAAGATCTTTTCATTGCTGGTCTGGAACTGGAACTCTTGCTTCGCTGGGGCTTTGATACGACCCCATTGATCCAAATCGACATCAAACGGTGCTAACCAGTCCATTTTGTGCGGCTGGAAACCAAACGCCATGATAACAACGTCTGCTGGTAGAACGTGCTCGCTGCCTTCAACGGGCTCTGGACGTCGGCGACCTGCTTCATCAGGTTCACCAAGTGCGGTTTTCACCACTTTGACCCCCGAGACTTTGCCTGACGCATCCACTTCCACTCCCAAAGGCTGAAGGTTGAACATGAACTTCACGCCTTCTTCCTTTGCGTTTTTTACCTCGCGACGAGAGCCTGGCATGTTGGCCTCATCACGACGATAAGCACAAACTACGTTGGAGGCACCTTGGCGAATTGAGGTACGAACGCAGTCCATTGCTGTATCACCACCACCCAGTACGACGACTTTCTTTCCTGCCATATCGATAAAGGGTTGGTTACTCTCAAGATCCATGACTTTGTAGGTGTTCGAAACTAAAAATGGCAGCGCGTCATACACACCCGGCGCATCTTCATTATCTAGACCTGCACGCATGTATTTATAGGTGCCAACGCCCAAGAAAACAGCATCGTATTCATCAAGCAGCTCTTGCATTTGGACATCTTTGCCTACTTCCATGTTCATGCGGAACTCGACGCCCATTTCAGTGAACACACGGCGGCGGTTTTCCATCACGCCTTTTTCAAGCTTGAAGGAAGGAATACCGAAGGTCAGAAGGCCTCCAATTTCAGGGTAGCGGTCAAACACGACTGGCTTAACGCCATTGCGCACTAGGATATCCGCGGCAGCCAAGCCAGCTGGGCCAGCTCCAATGATTGCAACCTTTTTATCGGTCCACTCCACCTTGGACATATCTGGCTTCCAGCCCATTTCAAACGCTTTGTCGGTAATGTACTTTTCTATGTTACCGATGGTGACGGCACCAAAGTCATCATTAAGCGTGCATGAACCTTCACATAGGCGGTCTTGAGGACAAACGCGCCCACATACTTCCGGTAGGCTATTGGTTTGATGCGATAATTCAACCGCTTCAAGAATACGACCTTCATTGGCAAGTTTTAACCATTGAGGGATGTAGTTGTGGACTGGGCATTTCCATTCACAATATGGGTTGCCACAATCTAAGCAGCGATCCGCTTGTGCAGTCGCCTGTTGTTTAGTGAACGGTTCATAGATTTCAACGAACTCGATCTTACGAACTTTGATAGGCTTTTTCGCAGGATCTACACGCTGCACATCGATAAATTGATAAACGTTCTGGCTCATGATTCAAACATCCTCCATGATTACTGTGCTTGAACACGCAGCTCTGCAGCACTGCGGCTCTGATGACCAAGTAGCGTGCGAAGATCTGCCGCTTGTGGTTTCACCAAATAGAACTTTGGAATCCATTCATCAAAGTTCGCCAAAATATTTTCAGCATGACTCGACCCTGTTTCTTCAAGGTGTTCCGCAATTAGGCCACGCAAATGTTCTTGGTGGATGTAAAGATCGGACAATGAGATGGCTTCTACTGACTCAGTATTGACTCGACCTTCAAAGCTTTGGTTTTCATCCAGAACATAGGCAAAGCCTCCAGTCATACCCGCGCCAAAGTTCACACCTGTCGCACCAAGAATGGCAACAATACCGCCAGTCATGTACTCACAAGCGTTATCGCCAGCACCTTCAATGACGGCTATCGTACCTGAGTTTCGTACGCCGAAACGCTCACCTGCTTTACCGGCTGCAAATAGTTTACCGCCGGTCGCGCCGTACAGGCAGGTGTTACCAATGATAGTTGCTTCATTGCATTTAAATGCGGTGCCAAGGTGAGGTTTGATAACCACTTTACCACCCGCCATGCCTTTGCCCACGTAGTCGTTCGCATCGCCCGTGAGGTAAAGCTCTACACCACCTGCGTTCCAAACACCAAAGGACTGACCTGCGGTGCCGTCAAGATAGATTTTGATAGGGGAAGCCGCCAATCCTTGGTTGCCATAGCGTTTTGCTATTTCGCCAGATAAGCGTGCACCAACAGAACGATCAGTGTTGATGACATTGTAGAAGAAACTTGCCGATTGACCGTTTTCGACCGCATGCATGGCATCATCAATGATCTTTTGGTTGAGCTCAGCTTTATCAAACGGTTTGTTTGGCTCTGTCCAAAATAGCGGATGACCCTCAGGTGATACTGGAGCTTCTAGAATATTGGATAGATCCAGCTTGGTCTGTTTCGCTGTAAATCCCTCTACCGCCTCAAGTAAATCGGTACGACCAATCAAGTCCGTCAGCTTTTCAACGCCAAGTTCTGCGAGTAATCCGCGCACTTCGTCTGCCAGGCCGATGAAGTAATTCATCACCATTTCTGGTAGACCTTTGAAGTATTCTTTACGCAGTGTCTCGTCTTGAGTCGCAACCCCAGTTGCACAGTTGTTGAGGTGACAAATTCGTAGGAACTTACAACCCATAGCGACCATTGGCGCAGTACCAAAACCGAAGCTTTCTGCACCTAAAATTGCGGCTTTAACTACGTCTAAACCAGTCTTTAGACCACCGTCTACCTGTAAGCGGATCTTATGACGCAGACCATTAGCAACCAGAGCTTGTTGTGTCTCTGCCAACCCCAACTCCCAAGGGCTACCAGCGTATTTTACCGAAGTTAATGGGCTTGCTGCGGTACCACCGTCGTAACCCGAAATGGTAATAAGATCAGCGTAAGCCTTGGCTACGCCCGTTGCGATGGTGCCGACACCTGGCTCGGAGACGAGTTTTACCGAAACCAGCGCATTTGGGTTGACTTGTTTAAGGTCGAAGATCAGCTGGGCCAAATCTTCAATCGAATAGATATCGTGGTGCGGAGGAGGGGAGATCAGAGTCACGCCTTGTACCGAATAACGCAGTTTTGCGATTTCTGCGGTGACTTTGTGTCCTGGTAGCTGTCCACCTTCACCCGGTTTCGCACCTTGTGCCACCTTGATTTGCAGTACATCCGCATTAGTCAGGTAATGAGGCGTTACACCAAATCGGCCAGAAGCAATCTGTTTGATACGTGAGTTACGCTCAGTACCGAAGCGGCGAGGATCTTCACCGCCTTCACCCGAGTTAGAGTAACCACCAAGACGGTTCATCGCCGTTGCAAGTGCTTCATGCGCTTCTGGGCTAAGTGCGCCAATGGACATTGCCGCAGAGTCAAAGCGTTTGAACAGTTCAGTGCGTGGTTCTATTTGCTCAAGTGGCAGCGGTGAGTCTGATTTTTTCAGCGACATTAAGTCACGCAGCATGGCAACAGGGCGTTGATTTACCTGCTTAGCAAAGCTCTGATAGTCGTTACTTTCGCCAGATTTAACGGCCTGTTGCAGCGTGCCGACAACATCCGGGTTGTACGCATGATACTCACCTCCATGGACGTACTTTAACAAGCCGCCATGATCAATCGATTTGCGTTTCGCCCATGCTTTACGAGATAAGTTTGTAAGATCTTGCTGGAAGTCGTCAAAATTCGCGCCTTCAATTCGAGTTGTGACGCCTTTAAAACACAGATCGACCACATCTTGGCTCAAGCCAACTGCTTCAAACAGTTGTGAGCAGCGGTAAGAGGCGATGGTTGAGATCCCCATTTTCGACATGATCTTGTACAGGCCTTTGTTGATGCCGTATTGGTAGTTTTGCATCACATCGCGGTAGTCTTTCTCTAGTGCTTTATCATCAATCAGTTTACCTAACGCTTCATAAGCAAGGTATGGGTAAACCGCAGTAGCACCAAAGCCAAGCAAGACAGCAAATTGGTGTGGGTCACGAGCTGTTGCGGTCTCAACAACAATGTTGGCATCACAACGTAAGTTGGCATCGATCAAGCGAGTTTGAACCGCACCGACCGCCATTGCTGCAGGAATTGGCAGCTTGCCTTTGACTAAAGCGCGATCTGAAAGCACGACTAGAACCGTGCCTTCACGCACCACTTGTTCTGCTTGCTCACACAGATCATCAATGGCTTGTTTGAGATCTTTCTGTTGTGGATCGTAGTTGATATCGAGAATGGTATTACGGTAATGATCGTCACTCAGCTCTAGTAGTTGCTGCATGTCTGAATAGAGCAGTACTGGAGAATCAAAGGTTACACGATGCGCGTGGCCATCGGTTTCACAGAAGACGTTCATCTCCTGACCAATACTGGTCGCCAGTGACATAACGTGTTTTTCACGCAATGGATCGATTGGCGGGTTGGTTACCTGAGCGAACTTTTGGCGGAAGTAATCAGTTACCAAGCGCTCTTTCGAGGACAGAACCGCCATCGGGGTGTCATCACCCATGGAGCCGACCGCTTCTTGTCCCATATCACCAAGGACACGCAGTACTTGATCGACTTCTTCATTACTCATGGCGAATTGCTTTTGATAAGTCTTAAGCAAGTCTTCATCAAAGCTGCGCTCACCCACTTGATCTTCAGGTAGTTGAGCAAAAGGTGTGAGTTTGCGAACGTTGTTTTCCATCCACTCGCGGTAAGGGTGACGAGATTTCAGATCGTTATCGATCTCGCTAGACTGCCAAAGCTTCCCTTTACGAGTATCGACAACCAGCAGTTCACCCGGACCAACACGACCTTTCTCGGCAACTTCGTCGGGGGCGTAATTCCAAATCCCTACCTCAGATGCCAGAGTGATCAGCTTGTCTTTGGTAATTACATAACGCGCAGGACGTAGACCGTTTCGGTCTAGGTTACAAGCAGCATAACGACCATCGGACAGTACGATACCTGCTGGGCCATCCCATGGTTCCATGTGTTTGGAGTTGAAATCGTAAAACGCACGCAAATCCGGATCCATATCCGGGTGGTTTTGCCATGCTGGCGGTACGAGCATACGCATGGCACGGAAGATATCCATGCCGCCAGCTAAGAAGAGATCTAGCATATTATCTAAGCTAGACGAGTCTGAGCCTGTCTCGTTCACAAACGGTGCTGCAGTTTGTAGGTCAGGCAGCAGTGGTGACGAGAACTTATAAGCACGAGCGCGTGCCCATTGTCGGTTACCTTCAATGGTATTGATCTCACCATTATGAGCAAGGTAGCGGAACGGTTGAGCTAATGGCCAACGCGGTTGAGTGTTGGTAGAAAAACGCTGGTGGAACAGACAGATAGCAGATTCCATACGTAGATCGGCAAGATCAAGATAAAAGCGCGGTAAGTCTGCAGGCATGCATAGGCCTTTGTACACCAAAACTTGAGTCGACAAGCTACAGATGTAGAAATCCGGATCTTCGGTGATTTGTTTCTCGATGCGACGGCGTGCGATGTAGAGACGACGTTCAATGTCACGCTCGCGCCAACCTGCCGGTGCAGAGATAAAGACTTGCTGAATATTTGGAAGTGAGTTGGCCGCAATTGGACCGAGTACTTCTGAATTAGTTGGTACTTCACGCCAACCAGCCACAGTTAGCGTCTCTTGCGCCAGTTCTTTGTTGACGATGTCTTTAGCGAGTTGAGCTTTGACTGGATCTTGGTTGAAGAAAATCATCCCTACGGCGTATTGCTTGCCAAGGTTGAAGCCATTTTCTTCAGCGATAAGGCGTAAATAGGAATCGGGCTTTTGTAGAAGAAGACCACAACCATCACCGGTTTTACCATCGGCGGCGATACCACCACGGTGGGTCATGCGGTCAAGTGCAGAAATTGCTGTACGTACCAGCTTGTGACTTTGCTCGCCTTCCATGTGCGCGATCAAGCCAAATCCACAGTTGTCTTTCTCAAGACTTGGATCATAAAGAGCCATTGCAATTCTCCCTTTGCTTATCTGTCATCCCGACAGATATATCAACACTGCTCAAGTTGATAATGATGACTAACTATGCGTCACTTTCTAAGTTTTATGTATATCTATTCAATAAAATTCGTCAAATATATTAACAAAAATTGTGTGTTTTATTTTCACCAACTTCACAAGCTATAGCTTATTGTAAAAAAGGTCAAGTTATTAGTGAATCATCGCGTGAATATGCGATTTACCATTTAATTGGCTGAAATAGTTCAAGAAAAACAGTGAGATAGAAAAGTGATTGTTACAAAAAAGTAACATTTGATTCTAGCGGGAATAAAAAAGACCAGCACAAAATGCTGGTCAAAATAAAAAGATTGGAAGGAACTGTTTTCTTTCTTGACGACCAGCCATCGATAGTACTGATGGCTGGGTTTATGCCTCGAAAAGTGGAAGTGAGCGCACTCCCTTTAAGCAGAAAGCATCAGTGAATCTGCTTTTGCTTCTAGGTTTGTGCCACCCATTAGATAATCATCGATAGCACGGGCACATTCGCGGCCTTCATTGATACAACGAACTACCAAAGATTGGCCTGTTCGCATATCACCAGCAGCAAATACACCTTCTTGGTTAGTAGCAAAACCTTGAGTTGCTACGTTACCGCGATCATCTAGCGCGATATCCAGTTGAGCAAGCACGCCTGTTGGTTCTGGGTGCAGGAAGCCCATCGCTAGAAATGCCATATCACATGGAATCACACGTTCGCTGCCTTCTACTTCTTTGAAGCTTGGACGCTCGCCTGGTTTCGCATCTTGCCAAACGATATCAGCTAAACGAAGGCCTGTAACTTCACCTTTGTCATTGCCGATGAACTCTTTGGTTAGGATATTCCAGTGACGATCAACGCCTTCTTCATGAGACGTCGAAGTACGTAGGATCATCGGGTACTGTGGCCATGGCATATTGGCAGGACGTTTCTCTGGTGGAATCGGCATGATTTCAACCTGAGTGATGCTTGCTGCGCCATGACGGTTAGATGTACCCACACAGTCAGAGCCGGTATCACCACCACCGATCACCACAACATGCTTACCCGCGGCGTGAAGTTCTTCACCCTTAAGATCCATGTCGTTGGCTCGGCGGTTGTTTTGACCTAGGAATTCCATTGCGAAGTGAACGCCTTTTAGTTCACGACCCGGAACCGGCAAATCACGAGGAACGGTTGAACCACCCGTTAGTAGAACCACATCGAATTCTTGACGCAACTGCTGAGCATTCACATCAACACCAACGTGTTGGTTAACTTTGAATTCAATACCCGCTTCTGCCATCAGGTTGATCTTACGATCAATCACGTCCATACCCAGTTTGAAATCTGGGATACCAAAACGCAGCAGACCGCCTACTTTCTCGTCTCGCTCGAATACCGTCACAGTATGACCGGCGCTGTTTAGCTGCTCAGCAGCCGCAAGACCAGCAGGACCTGAACCGATGATCGCAACGGTTTTGCCAGTGCGAGAACGTGGTGTTTTTGGTTTGGCGTACCCTTCACGATACGCTGTTTCTACGATGGTTTTCTCGATATTACAGATAGTGATTGGGTCTTGGTTGATGCCAAGTACACAAGCACTTTCACACGGAGCAGGGCAAACACGACCAGTAAACTCTGGGAAGTTATTGGTTGAGCTTAGAATGTTCCAAGCTTCTTCCCAGCTATCACGATAAACCGCATCGTTAAACTCTGGGATAATGTTACCGATAGGGCAGCCGTTATGACAAAACGGCACACCACAATCCATACAACGAGAAGCCTGAGTATTGATCTTGTCACCAAACTCCTCGTTCAGAACGAACTCTTTGTTGTTCTTGATGCGTTCAGCTGGGTCGATCTTCTGTGGTAGTTCACGACCATGCTCTAAAAATCCAGTAGGCTTACCCATTATACGGCCTCCACTTGAGTTTCGTTTCCTTGAGACTGTGCTTCAGCTTTACGCTTTTGAAGAACCGCTTTGTAGTCACGCGGCATTACCTTAACTATAGAGGCTAGGCTTGCTTCAAAGTTGTCTAGGAAAGACTGAGCGACTTCACTTCCTGTGAATTGAACATGCTTAGTTAGCATGTCGAGTAATAGATCTCTGTCTTCTTGCTCGATTGGATCTAGGTCTACTAGCTCTGGGTTCAGTTTTGACTCAAAGTCACCTGATTTATCCCATACGTAAGCCACGCCGCCACTCATACCTGCGGCAAAGTTACGACCTGTTGAACCAAGGATAATTGCTGCACCGCCCGTCATGTATTCACAACCGTGGTCACCGACGCCTTCTACTACTACTTTCGCGCCTGAGTTACGAACACAGAAACGTTCACCAGCCATACCGCGAATGAAAGATTCACCCGAAGTTGCACCGTAGAAACACACGTTACCAACCACGATGTTGTCTTCCGCGACAATGCTTGATTTCGCATCTGGGTAAAGCACTAAGGTACCGCCAGATAAGCCTTTACCCCAGTAGTCGTTCGCGTCGCCTTCCACTTCGAACTTCACGCCCTTAGCTAGGAATGCACCGAATGATTGACCCGCAGAACCTTTGAACTTCACGTTCATTGGTTGAGGTAGACCCGCATCTTTGTACACTTTCGAGATTTCGTTCGACAACATGGTACCTGCAGAGCGGTCTGTGTTGACGATAGGGAATTCGGCATTCACCGCTTCGCCTTTCTCGAGTGCAGGAATCGCTGCTTTAATCAGCTTGCGGTCTAGCACTTCTTCTAGGTTGTGGTTCTGCTGAGCTTGGTTGAATACACCATCAGCTTCGCGTGGTTGCTCAACGTGAAGAACAGGAGACAGATCTAGGTTCTTGTATTTCCAGTGAGAAACGTCTTGGCGAATCTTCAGCTTCTGACCTTGACCGACCATCTCATCGATAGTGCGGAAGCCAAGTTCAGCCATGATTTCACGTAGACCTTGTGCCATGTATTGGAAGAAGGTTACGACGTCTTCTACGCGGCCATCAAAGCGCTCGCGAAGCGTCTTGTTCTGAGTTGCGATACCAACAGGACAGGTATTCTTATGACACTTACGCATCATGATACAACCTTCAACCACCAATGCTGCGGTTGCCACGCCCCATTCTTCTGCACCAAGTAGTGTTGCCACTGCAAGGTCACGAGGTGTCTTCATCTGACCATCCGCTTGAACCACGATACGGTTACGCAGACCGTTCTTCAGTAGCGTTTGGTGCGTTTCTGCCAAACCAAGTTCCCAAGGAAGACCGGTATGACGGATTGAAGACATTGGGGATGCACCTGTACCGCCGTCGAAACCTGCGATAAGTACAACGTCCGCTTTCGCTTTCGCTACACCAGAAGCGATCGTACCTACGCCAGCTTCCGATACCAGCTTCACGTTTACACGGCCCGCGCGGTTCGCGTTCTTCAAGTCGTAGATCAGCTGAGCCAAATCTTCGATTGAGTAGATATCGTGGTGTGGCGGTGGCGAGATAAGGCCAACGCCCGGAGTAGAGTGACGTGTTGCACCGATCCAATCATCTACTTTATCGCCTGGTAGCTGACCACCTTCACCTGGCTTCGCACCTTGAGCCATTTTGATTTGCAGCTCTTCAGCGTTAGTTAGGTAGTAAGAGGTTACGCCGAAACGACCAGAAGCCACCTGCTTGATTGCAGAGCGTTCCCAATCGCCGTTCTCTTTGCGCTCGAAACGCATAGGGTCTTCACCACCTTCACCAGAGTTCGATTTCGCGCCAAGACGGTTCATCGCAACAGCTAGTGTGGAGTGTGCTTCGTAAGAAATAGAACCGAATGACATAGCGCCCGTCGCGAAGCGTTTCACGATGCTCTCAATTGGTTCGACTTCGTCGATAGAGATAGAACCTGCTGGGTTCTTAATGAATTCTAGCTGGCTACGCAGAGTTACCGCGTTGTCACCTTGTTTATCTACTGCTGTCGCGTACTGCTTGAACTGATCGTAGTTCTTGTTGCGCGTAGACTCTTGCAGTAGAGAAATAGTTTCTGGGTTGAATAGGTGCTTCTCACCACGCTGTTTCCATTGGTAAACACCACCAACATCCAGCATTTGAATTGGGATTTCGCGTTGTGGGTAACCGATGCGGTGACGGATCAGTACTTCTTTGGCGATATCATCAAGGGTGAGACCTTGGATACGAGAAACTGTACCTGTGAAGTATTTGTCGACCACTGATTTGTGGATGCCCAAGGCTTCGAAGATTTGCGCACCATGGTACGACTGTAGCGTTGAGATACCCATCTTCGAGAAGATCTTCAGAAGACCGCCATTAATCGCTTTACGGTAGTTGTTGAACAGATCGCGCGGGTTCGCTTCTGGATCCAACTTCTTGGTACGTTGAAGCTCAATGATGGTTTCAATTACTAGGTATGGGTTAACCGCGTTTGCACCGTAACCAAGTAGCGTTGCAAAGTGGTGCGTTTCACGCGCGTCACCGGTTTCAACTACGATGTCACACTTCGCGCGTAGACCTTTACGGATCAAGTGGTGGTGCACTGCGCCAACTGCCAGCATTGCTGGGATCGCTGCGTGGTTTGAGTTCACTGCACGGTCAGTTAGTAGGATGATTGAGTAACCATCGATAACCGCGTCTTCTGCGTATTGGCAGATACGTTTTAGTGCACGCTCAAGCTTGCCTTGATCTTCATTAGCTTGGAATACGATATCCAACGTCTTCGCTTGTAGGTGCTCGTTATCGATCGCACGCAGCTTTTCAAGCTCAGAGTTCGCCAGAACAGGCGATTCCAATTCTACTTTCTGACAGTGAAGTGGTGTTTCAGTCAGAAGGTTTTGGTCTTTACCCAAGTAAGTGTTCAGCGACATAACCATACGCTCACGGATCGGGTCGATCGGTGGGTTAGTTACCTGTGCAAACAGCTGCTTGAAGTAGTTTGAAAGATGTTGAGATTGATGAGATAGAACCGCAAGAGGCCAGTCGGCACCCATTGCTGATAATGGCTCTTTTGCGTCATTCGCCATTGGAACGATGATTTCGTTCACTTCTTCAGTGCTCACACCGAAAGCTTGCTGACGATGCAGCAAACGCTCAGGAGAAGGTTGGCTGAACTGGTTGCTCGCATCTGGCAGCTTCTTCAAGCTCAGTAGGTTTTCTTCTACCCACTTCTCGTAAGGCTGCGCTGTTGCGATGGTGTCTTTCACTTCTTCATCAGAGATGATGCGACCTTGCTCTAGGTCTGCAACGAAGATACGACCTGGCTGTAGACGACCACGGAACTCTACGTTTTCTGGTTCAATATCTACAACACCAGATTCAGATGCCATCACTAGGAAGTTATCTTTGGTCACTGTGTAGCGAGAAGGGCGCAGACCGTTACGGTCTAGTGTCGCACCAACTTGAACACCATCAGTAAAACATACTGAAGCTGGACCATCCCATGGTTCCATGATGTTCGCGTGGTACTGATAGAACGCGCGACGTTTAGGATCCATGTTTTTGTTTTCTTGCCATGCTTCCGGGATCATCATCATCAATGCGTGTGGCAGGCTGCGACCAGAAAGAACTAGGAGCTCAAGTGCCATATCGAAGTTAGATGAATCCGAGCTGCCTTCCTGACAGATTGGAAGAAGCATGTCGATTTCAGCCTGAGTAAACAGGTCTGATTCTAGGATTGCTTCACGGGCTTTCATCCAGTTCAAGTTACCGCGAACTGTATTGATTTCACCGTTGTGGGCAATGTAACGGAAAGGCTGTGCAAGACGCCATTTCGGGAAGGTATTGGTAGAGAAACGAGAGTGTACCAGTGCCAGTGCAGTCACCATGGTCGGGTTTTGTAGATCAAGGAAGTACTGAGGTACTTGCTCGGTCGTTAACTGACCTTTGTACACCAATGTCTTGTAAGACATGGAGTTAATGTAGAAGTCGTCACCAATGTTCGAAACGCTTTCTAGGCAAACACGTACAGTATAGTTACGAAGTACGTACAGTTTGCGCTCTAGCTCTTCAGGTGTGATGCCCGGGCCACCAGAGATAAACACATGCTCAAACTGAGGCTCTGTGCTTAGTGGGTCTGCACCGATCATTGAGTTATCGGTTGGCAATACGCGGTAGCCGATAACTTCAAGATCTAGACGTTGTGCGTTACGTTCTAGAATGTCACGGCATTGCTCGCGTTTGTATTCGTCTTTCGGGAAAAGAACGACACCAACACCATACTTTTCAAACGAAGGCAGTTTAATGCCTAGCTTAACGGCTTCTTCTAATAGGAATTCATGAGGTTTTTGTAGCAAGATACCCGCACCGTCACCGCTGCATGGGTCACAACCTTGACCACCACGGTGTTCCATGCGAGCCAGCATATCCAATGCTTGAGTCACTACTTCATGAGATTTACGGTTTTTAAGGTGAGCAACAAAACCGATACCACAAGCGTCATGCTCCAGTTCCGGAGTGTACAGACCCTGTGGATTTTGCTCTCTATCTACCATAGATACATCCTTCCAGTTCAATGTCGACGCAAAAGTACCGGGCAGCAAATACTACCTAGACTATTGATTACGTCTTGTCCTTTATATTTATTATCGCCACCGATCTAGGTTGACCGGTCTTGATTCCTTTCCGTATCTCGCAGGAAAAGTTTTGCGAGAAAAACAATCCTTGGTGGTATCCCTTTATTTATTATCACTATCTAGTGATTTATATAGGTAGGAGTGGGATAACACCGACAAATCCCGCAGTGTGCTTTGTAATAAAAGTCACAAAAATAACGGGGTTGTGTAAGTATCCTACAATTTTGTCACTTCAGAATGCAATGAAAAACTCGGCGTTGTGACCCAATTTTTTCGTTTAATTATGCGTTTTTAGTTTAACATTTACGCAACATGAACGATTTTTGTCTTTAATTATGCAAGTTTATTGATTTTGACCCGCATGATGGGTGTTTGAATTGATTAATATTGTGTGTTTTTTCTTGCAGGGATGTAATTTATTTACACAGATCGTAGTGAGATTGATTACGATTTATTGTTGGTGAGAATTTATGCAGTTACATGAGTTGGTCAATACAATCGGCCAAGATCTTCAGCGTCGATACGGTGAAAAGGTTCATAAGTTAACATTGCACGGTGGATTTAGTTGCCCTAACCGCGATGGCACGATTGGTCGGGGAGGATGTACATTTTGCAATGTTGCTTCGTTTGCAGATGAAGAAGTCCAGATAAAAAGCATTCACGAACAGTTAAAAGATCGCGCAGGTGAAATTCACAGAGCGAAGAGGTATCTCGCTTATTTTCAGGCCTACACCAGTACCTATGCCGAGGTACAAGTTCTCAAAAACATGTATGAGGAAGCACTAAAGGCTGCAGACATGGTTGGTCTTTGTGTGGGGACGCGTCCTGATTGCGTCCCTGATGCGGTATTGGATTTACTGTCGGGCTATGTACAGCAAGGTTATGAAATTTGGCTAGAACTAGGTCTTCAAACCGCCAACAATGACACCCTCAAACGTATCAATCGTGGTCATGACTTTGAGTGTTATGCCGAAATCACTAAGCGTGCTCGAACACTCGGAATCAAGGTTTGTACTCACTTAATTGTGGGTTTACCCAAAGAAACCCGCGCCGAAAATATTGAAACGCTGCAAAAAGTGTTGGCCGTGGGAACGGATGGCATCAAGTTACATGGCTTGCATATTGTCGAAGGTAGCACCATGGCGAAAGCTTGGCGTGCTGGAAAGCTAGAAGCCCCTGAATTAGAAGAATATGTTGCGATCGCCAGTGAAATGATTCGTATGACACCACCAGATGTGATTTATCATCGCGTTTCATCAGCAGCCAGGAGGCCCACGTTATTATCGCCTCTGTGGTGTGAAAACCGTTGGCTAGCGATGACGGAAATTGGTCGAGATCTCAGTGCTCATGGTGCTCAAGGGAGTCTTACGGGGAATACCTTTATCTATACTAAACCGGAATTAATAGCAGATCGCTCAATAAATAACTGATATATTTTAACCAGTGTTCTTTGAAGGTTTAAACGATGGATCAGTTACTCAATTGGCTTTGGGGTGGTCAAGGCGGTTATGGCTATGTCGTCTTGTTATTAATCGCAGGCGTGTGTGCGTTAGCACTGATCTATTTGCACTTTCAGACGTCACTTAAGAAACTAGTAACGGATTCTCCCTATCCAGTCATAGTGGTGGACACTAGCCATGCTCAGCTCTTGCTATCTAACCAGGCTTCGATGCAGTTATTAGGCATTCGCTCTTTGGGAACGGGGTATTTGTATCCTGCTTTATTCGATATTCATGAGCTTGAGCAGTTTCTCGCTCGCTTCTCTAGTCGTCATTTTCGTCAGCAGGCTTTTGACTGGCGACTATCTGATAGTGAATCTATTAAAGTGGAGCTGTCAGGCAGAAAGAGTTTATTGCGCAATCATCGAGTTTGGATTCTTTATGCTCAGCCATATCAAGCCACTCACCAAGAGCAGCAACAAGAACTTGCGCAATTAATCATCGCACGTTCGGCATTAGACTCACTTTCAGAGCTGATTTGTACCCAAGACCGCCAAGGCAATCTGTTAACGACCAATCGAGCATTTGATCAATTCTGGCAAGGGCGAAGGGAAGAAGCTTGCGCATCCAAGACCTTGGGTGAGATGACCAGAAAAAGCGAACGTAAATGGACAACGGATCCACAAGGTCGAAGTTGCTTACTGGAAGTCAATCAAAACTCTCTTGTTTCGCCGAGTGGTGAGCTTATCGGTACGCTGTCTATTAGTCATGACGTGACTGAATGGCACAAGATGCAACAGAATCTGCGAGATGAAATGGAGCGTCGCAAAGATACAGAGGTGGCGCTAGCGCAAAGAGATACTATCTTACAAACGATTCTGGATGCCAGTCCGGACTCTATTGGTATTTTCAATGAGAACATGGTCTATCAAGCGTGTAATCAGCCTTTTGTTAAGGCGTTAGGCATTTCAAAAATTTCTGATTTGATAGGTAAGCGCCTCCAAGACGTGATTCCTAAAGAGATGTACGCGCGCTTAGCAGACAGTGACTTAGAAGCATTACGCCAGTTAGAGCCAGTTCGATACATAGATAAAGTCGTGAGTAGTGATGGTAAAAGTACGTGGTTTGATGTGGTGAAATCGCCTTTTAAAGATAAAGCATCAGGAACGAATGGTGTGCTGATCATGGCGCGTGATATTTCTGAGCGTTATCTTGCAGAACAAAAGTTGGAAAAAGCCAACCTAGAGTTAGAAAAATTGAGCTTTATGGATAGCTTAACTCAAGTATCGAACCGACGCCGTTTCGACGAACAACTGCAGGTATTGTGGTACCACCACGCTCGAGAAAAGCTGCCGCTCACCATCATGTTATGTGACATCGACTTTTTCAAAGATTACAACGACTGTTACGGTCACCAACAAGGTGATGAAGCGTTAGTCAGTGTCGCTACCGTGTTTACACAAGTCATCAATCGTTCTTCGGATTGTGTTGCGCGTTATGGTGGCGAGGAGTTTGGTTTTATATTGCCGAATACCACCACGGAAGGTGCGCGCAACGTAGCGCAGCGTATTCATGAGAAAATTCTACAGCTTGATATGGAACACGACAGTTCAGAAGCATCTGAACGCCTTACCGTCAGTATCGGTCTGGTCTCTTACATTCCTCAGCATGGTGATGAACCCGAAATGGGCATCGCTATGGCTGACAGTGCGTTATATCAAGCTAAAGCTGATGGACGTAATCGCACCTGTATTCACCCCAGTTCTTGCTAACGCTTTGTGACCGCTTGCTCTAAGTTGATAGCTGATTGTTTAAATCACCGTATTAAACACGTTAAACTTACAGAAGCCTGTGCGCTCGTTGGTTTATCTTTCTATCTCGTGTCACAAGCGCAGATCGCACCGTGTGTTTTTCACTAATCAAACAGACCTAAATTGCGTTAGGTCGAGTGCATTTACCTGTTTTTCATCATCGAATGGCGCTATCTAGCCACCACCATGGAGTAGTTAATGAAACCCATGAAAAATCTCGCCCAGTATTATGTCGACTTGCTAGTCAAACTGGGGATTGTTCGCTTCTCTATTTTGCTAGCCCTTGCGCTGGTGGCATTAGCTGTTGTGGTGCAGGTAGGGATTACTTTAGCTCTTAAAGGGCGAGTAGATGATATCGACATTGTCCGTTCGGTGTTTTTTGGTCTATTGATCACCCCTTGGGCGGTTTACTTCCTCTCTGTGGTTGTCGATCAACTAGAAGAGTCTCGCCAGCGTTTAACTAAGCTGGTGTCCAAACTGAAGGACATGCGTTCGCGAGATCAAGAGTTGAATTACCAACTTCAACAAAACATTGAAAAGCTTAACCAAGAAATTGAAGAGCGTATTAAAGCGGAAGAAGCACGTGAAGAGGCGATGCAAGACCTCGAAAACGAGGTGTTCCAACGCGAACGTACTCAATTAGAGTTGGCAGAACGTACCGCATTACTGCGTTCATTTATTGATGCCTCACCAGACTTAATTTACTACCGCAATGCGGATGGTGTTTTCTCTGGCTGTAACCGCGCGATGGAAGAGCTAACGGGCAAGAAAGAGCACCAGTTAGTCGGATTAAGCCCTTGGGATGTGTATAGCAAAGAAATCGCCGAGCATATCGTTGATACTGACCAAAAGGTTTTTGCCGATAATCAAGCGATTACTTACGAGCAATGGCTCGAATACCCAGATGGTCGCAAGCATTACTTTGAGCTGCGTAAAGTGCCATTTTACAGCAAAGATGGCCGCCACCTTGGTCTCGTTGGGTTCGGTCGTGATATCACTGAACGTAAGCGCCATGAAGAGTCGTTAGAGAAAGCAAGCCGCGACAAAACTACCTTCATCTCAACCATCAGTCATGAGCTGCGAACGCCGCTGAATGGCATTGTAGGCTTAAGTCGTATGCTTCTAGATAGTCCGTTGACAGAAGAGCAGCGTAAACACATGCAGACCATCAATGTGAGTGCGATTACGCTAGGTAACATCTTCAACGATATTATCGATATGGATAAATTTGATCGTCGTAAGTTAGAACTATTACCTGCGCCACTTAACTTCGAAGACTTCGTCGCAGAGATTGAGAGTATCTCTGCTCTGATGGCGGAACAAAAAGGGTTACGCTTTGACTTAGAACGTTTAAGCGACTTGCCAAAAGCAATTGAAGTGGATGCAACCCGTCTACGTCAGGTGATTTGGAACTTGGTCAGCAACGCAATGAAGTTCACCAAAGAAGGTGGCGTTGTGATGACAGTGAGCGCGGATGTCGAAGACGATTTTGCGACCATTATTATGGAAGTGGAAGACACTGGTATTGGTATCCCAGACGAAGAGCTAGATAAGATCTTTGCGATGTACTACCAAGTGAAATCAGGCAAGGACAACCTGCATGCGGTCGGTACAGGTATTGGTTTGGCGGTATCTAAGCAACTGATCAATATGATGGATGGTGACATTACGGTTACCAGTGAGGAAGGCTTTGGTAGCACTTTTACTGTATCGATCCACGTTCCGATTGTTGAACTAGCTGAGCCAGTCATTGATGCGAAACGCGACAATGTGCGCCTCAACATATTTATGGTCGAAGACATCGAGCTTAACGTAACTGTGGCTAAATCGTTACTAGAGAGCCTAGGGCACTCTGTCACCGTGGCAATGACGGGCCAAGAAGCGTTAGTGAACTTTGTGCCAGAAAAATACGACTTAGCGTTGTTGGATATCCAACTGCCTGATATGACGGGCTTTGATGTCGCCAATTATTACCGCAAGCATTATAACAATCTTCCTCCATTGGTCGCCTTAACTGCTAATGTAATGAAAGATCGTCGTGAATACTTAGATAACGGCATGGATGATGCGATCAGTAAGCCGCTGGCAGTGAATGCTATTCAGTCAGTGATTGATAAATTCTTCGCTCACCAGTTAGAACAACCTAAGGAAGTGGTGAGCGGTCCCGAAACAGTGGAAGAGCCAGTGCCTTCTCCTGTGATTGAGACACATTTGCTCGATATGGATATGTTAGAGTCTTACGTCGACATTGTTGGTGCAAAACCTGTCTACGACAGCATAAAAATGTTTGAAGATATGATGCCAGACTATATCGATGTCTTAGATTCGAACATGACAGCGAAAGATCAAGATGGGATTGTTTCTGAAGCGCATAAAATCAAAGGTGCTGCAGGTTCAATTGGCCTGAAACGTATCCAAAGTGTGGCGCAAAAAGCGCAATCGCCCGATATGCCAGCATGGTGGGAAAACATTTCAGACTGGGTTGAAGAGATCAAAAATGAATACCAAAACGATATTCAAGTCCTCAAAAGTTGGTTGGAACAAAGGAAATAACATGAAAAGAATCGCACCATTGGCATTAGCCATGGCATTGATGGCAGGCTGTAGTTCCGTTCCAAATGTGAATTGGCAACAAAACAGTCAGATTACGATTAATGAGGTTAATGTTGAGCTCAAAAGTAATTTATGGGTGAACCTCATGCCGAATATTGGGGACGTGGAAGAGCAAAGTATTCAAGGTGCACTTTACCTCGAAGGAGATCAGTTACTTCCTGCAAATCTAACGGCAGAAGCTCTTATTATTAAACAGGGGCAAAAAGAGTGGTTGGTGGACAGTGCGTCTTTAGATACTCGAACGCACAGTGAAAGCCGATGGGAGGTGGCGTTCTCGTCTCACATTGATGTGAACACAGAAAAATCGGTTGATATCGCAGTGCTTCTAGACGATGCGGGTAAACAGCGTTGGTTAGTCGAAAAGTACGTGAAGATTAACAAGGTTTATTAACCGCAATGATGTTGCATTAGTCGTTAGACCTAAAACAAAAAGGGCTTGCTCAATGAGCAAGCCCTTTGCATATTAGCGGTTAAATCTAGTCTTCTAGATCGCCACAGAAGCGGTAACCTTCGCCGTGGATAGTGGCGATGATTTCTGGCGTACCTGAAACAGACTCAAAGTGCTTACGGATACGACGAATCGTTACGTCTACAGTACGGTCGTGTGGCTTAAGTTCACGACCAGTCATCTTCTTAAGAAGATCTGCACGAGTTTGAATCTTACCCGGGTTCTCACAGAAGTGCAGTAATGCGCGGAACTCAGAGCGAGGTAGCTTGTAGCTATCACCAGCAGGGCTTACTAGAGAGCGGCTGTTGATGTCTAGTACCCAACCGTTGAATTCATACTTTTCTACCGAGCGCTTCTCTTCTTGCACCGCGTTAGAGCTCATTGAGCGACTAAGTAGGTTACGTGCACGAATAGTTAGTTCACGTGGGTTGAATGGTTTAGTGATGTAGTCATCTGCACCAATCTCAAGACCTAGGATCTTGTCTACTTCATTGTCACGGCCTGTCAGGAACATTAAAGCAATGTTCGCTTGCTCGCGTAATTCACGCGCTAGTAGAAGGCCATTCTTGCCTGGAAGATTAATGTCCATAATAACCAAGTTGACTGAGTTATCAGACAACACTTGGTGCATCTCTTCACCGTCACTGGCTTCAAAAACAGCGTATCCCTCTGCTTCAAAAATACTCTTAAGAGTGTTACGAGTTACTTGCTCATCTTCAACGATAAGAATCTGCGGGGTTTGCATTGGCGGTACCTAAATTTGTGACAAAATTGTGCTAATAGAATAAATTCTAGGCAAAAATATAACATACAGGTAATGTGATTTTGATAATAAATCAAGTTGATCAAAAAAACACTTCTTTCAGTTATCCGCCCTCCATGGAATTTTGCCAACTCACCAGTATCCAATGGCGACGTTTATTCTAAAGGGCTTGTTTACCTTTCATTTCCTGCTTTCAGTGGGGCCTGAAACGTAAACACCCTAAGATATTGAGCGGATTTTATATTGTTAACAGCATGCTAACAATGCTCAAATGTTAATTCCATTCAGTTTGTTGATTTATATCAATTGATGAAATGTAACTGTTATTAATCGTTTAAGACTTATGATAGAAAAAAGTAATAAGAACATAGACGCATCGTTATGGAATGCTTATTCAGAATCTTTTTTCAGATTCGAAGCCGAGTGGCGTGTTTCAAACTATGCTGTGATAACCGCTTGGAACCCATACAGTAACTTGAGGTCCAAAGAAGAGAACAGCATAAACAATCACGCGTTAGAAAAACAGCTACAGCACGTTAATTACGCGCCTGTCACGGTAGGTGATAGCGCTTTTACATGGTATGAGGAAAGCTTTGCCGTCGAGTTGTCGCCAGAGGTAGCCGTTGAATTGGCGAGTGACTTTCAACAAAACGCGATTTATTACGTCATTAATGACCAACTTTATCTTATTGCGTGCTCGCAGCCGAAAGTTTTTCATACGTTAGGCTCCATTAAACCTCGGCTCGTATAGAAGGTATAGAAAAGGATACTGCTCACTGAAGCACCGCTTGGGTGAGAAAATTCACGGAGGAAATATGAGAGACATTACACCCGATATTTGTGACCAATTTGAAGACCAAGTGAGCTTGCTTACTTTACCATTGCAGAACTTTGGTCAACGTAGCGCTTTTTACGGTGAAATCGTTACGGTGCGCTGCTATCACGATAACTCGAAAGTGCGTGAAGTACTGGGCGAAGATGGAACGGGTAAAGTATTGATTGTTGACGGACATGGATCGTGTCAGAGAGCATTACTCGGCGATCAATTAGCGATACTCGGAATAGAAAATGGGTGGGAAGGTATCATTGTCTATGGTGCAATACGCGACGTAGCACAAATATCTCAAATGGACATTGGCGTTCAAGCTCTTGGAACTAACCCGTTTAAAACAGAGAAACGCGGGATAGGAGAGGTAAACGTAACCTTAACGATGCAAAACCAAATCGTTCAACCTAAGCACTACGTTTACGCGGACTGGAACGGTGTGTTGATTTCTAAGCAAAAGCTGGACTTCTAAAAACGAAAGCCTAAACCAACCTCAAAGCCTTGTTGCCAATCTTGGTAATCAAGAGTCGCGTGAAGATCCAGTTTATCGGTAATTTTTACGCGACTTGATACTTCAGCCGCGAGGCTACTGTCGTCTTGGCGAATACCTTCCGCTGTTTCGTTCTTGTAAGAGCGAACTGTACTTTTCAGCGTGACACGATCATTAAAGTGATAGCTGATCCCACTCAAAAAACCACTTTGATTTTTGGTAGGAGAGTTATTGACTCGCGCACCGACATAAACGTCTACCGAATCAAAAAGTTCGTAAGCGTAACCCGTATCGATATTCCAAACATCAAAACTGTCAGACTGATAACTGTCGCTGGAAATGAATAGTTTATGAGGAGAAGGGGATGTTTTACCTGGAAGCGGCGGAAGCTCGTTTGCTAGACAAACACCAGGCACAAAAAACAGCAACAGAAAAAGCCCTCTTTTCATGTTCACCACTCCTTGTGTCAACTTTTTTATTAGTATGCGCCCAAAGCTTCTCACTATTAAAGCATAGAATATGAAAGCTAGCTCACCTATTTTCTAAATAATTCGATCCTATGAACATAAGTCACAGTTAAGTTGTTGTTATGTGTCACAACCCTCTCGAATTATTTGATCGTACGTTTTATGGCAAAGATCAGACTAGTTATTAGATAAAAAACCGAACTGGTGATGATGGTTAAGTCCTTTACAAAAACTAACTGTAGATTTTTAAATGATCAATAATGTGTAATTAACTATAAATATCAATGACATTGCTTAGCAGAATTCTCTGAAAGATGGAAAAACAAACAATTTTTTGTTGACTATGTATCAGAAACTCGGTAAACGTAGAGTTAAGCAAACACAATTAACGTTGAATATTTATTTATGCCATCTAACAGCCTAGTAGTAATGACCACGACCATTATTATTACCGACACGACACATGTTGGGGCAGGCTGCTGAGCGAAAGAAATTCACAAAAAAGGCCTGTATCCAACAAGATACAGGCCTTTTTTTATGCTTTTTTATCCAGAATTTAGACAAATTTAAGAAGATATACCGGAGGAAGGGATGCGAGTATTGAAGTTTGGCGGATCATCACTAGCTGATGCAGATCGCTTTTTGAGAGCGGCAGACATTATTGCCAATAACGCTCAACAAGAAGAAGTGGCGGTTGTTCTTTCCGCTCCTGGTAAAACAACAAACAAATTGGTTGCGGTCATTGAAGGCGCATTGCGCAATGGTGAAGCAGAACTACAAATCAAAGAGTTGGAGGAGTCGTTTAAAACGCTCTTCACTCAAGTCCAAGCAGTACTACCCAATATCGATGGTTCAGCTTTCGATAACCAAGTGAAAACTTCTCTCTCTCAATTACGCCAATTCGTTCATGGCATCAATCTTCTTGGCATGTGCCCAAACAATGTTAATGCACGTATTATTAGCAAAGGCGAACGCGTTTCGATTCAATTGATGAAAGCGGTGTTAGAAGCCAAAGGCCAGCCTGCACATCTTATCGACCCAGTTGAATACCTATACGCAAAAGGTGATCACCTTGAAGCCATGGTCGATGTTGAAGTTTCGACTCAGAACTTCCGCCAGAATCCTCTTCCTCAAGGTCATGTGAACATCATGCCTGGCTTTACCGCAGGTAACGAGAAAGGTGAATTGGTAACACTTGGTCGCAATGGCTCTGATTATTCGGCGGCGGTTCTTGCGGCGTGTCTGCGCGCAGATTGTTGTGAGATCTGGACTGACGTAGACGGTGTATACAACTGCGACCCTCGTTTAGTGGAAGATGCTCGCTTACTTAAATCTCTTAGCTACCAAGAAGCAATGGAGCTTTCTTACTTCGGTGCTTCCGTTTTGCATCCGAAGACCATTGCTCCTATCGCGCAGTTCCACATCCCATGTCTGATCAAAAACAGCTTTAACCCACAAGGTGCAGGAACTCTGATTGGGCAAGACACTGGTGAAGACAATCTGGCGATCAAAGGTATCACGACGCTAAACGACCTAACTATGGTTAACGTCTCCGGCCCAGGTATGAAGGGTATGGTTGGCATGGCAAGCCGCGTGTTCGGCGCAATGTCTTCCGCTGGTGTGTCTATTGTTCTTATTACTCAGTCTTCTTCTGAGTACAGCATTAGCTTCTGTATTGAGGCAGAAGATAAAGCAAAAGCGCAACAAGTACTGGCCGATGCGTTTGAGTTGGAACTGAAAGATAGCTTATTAGAGCCGGTCGAGTTTATTGATAATGTTTCAATCATAACGTTGGTTGGTGACGGCATGCGTACATCGCGCGGTGTTGCATCTCGCTTCTTCTCATCTCTTGCTGAAGTGAACGTAAACATTGTAGCCATCGCACAGGGCTCATCTGAGCGTGCTATCTCAGCCGTGATTCCTGAAGATAAAATCTCTGAAGCGATCAAAGCGTGTCACGAAAACCTATTCAACTCTAAGCACTTCTTAGACGTATTCGTGGTTGGTATTGGTGGCGTTGGTGGTGAGCTGGTGGATCAGATCGAGCGTCAACAGGCGAAGCTTGCGGAAAAAGGCATCGTTATTCGCGTGTGTGGCTTGGCAAACAGCAAAGGTCTTCTGCTTGATAGTGAAGGTCTGCCACTCGATCATTGGCGTGATCGTATGTCGGCTGCGACAGAAGAGTTCAGCCTAGCGCGTTTGATTTCTTTGGTTCAACGTAACCACATCATCAACCCAGTATTGGTTGACTGTACATCAAGTGAAGATATCGCGAACCAATACGCTGATTTCTTAGCTGCTGGTTTCCATGTCGTTACACCAAATAAAAAAGCAAACACAGCAAGCATGGCTTACTACCATCAGCTTCGCGATGTTGCGCGCAGCTCTCGTCGCAAGCTGATGTACGAAACAACTGTGGGGGCGGGTCTACCGGTAATCGAAAACCTGCAAAACCTAATCTCAGCGGGTGATGAGCTAGAGCGCTTCAGCGGTATTCTTTCTGGCTCTCTGTCATACATCTTCGGTAAGTTAGATGAAGGTATGAGCCTAAGTGAAGCAACTAATATCGCAAAAGAAAATGGTTTTACTGAACCGGATCCTCGTGATGACCTTTCTGGTATGGATGTCGCGCGTAAGCTTCTGATCCTAGCTCGTGAAGCAGGCATGTCTCTAGAACTAGAAGACGTTGTGGTTGATCAAGCACTGCCACCAGGTTTTGATGATTCTGGTAGCGTTGATGAATTTATGGCGCGTTTACCTGAAGCAGACGCCTACTTTAAAGAATTATCTGCAAAGGCAGCGGAAGAAGGCAAAGTACTGCGCTACGTTGGTGAGATTAATGAGGGCAAGTGCACAGTAAGCATCGCTGCGGTGGATGAAAACGATCCAATGTATAAAATCAAGGACGGTGAAAATGCACTGGCATTTTACAGCCGTTACTATCAGCCAATCCCACTAGTGTTACGTGGCTATGGTGCAGGCACCGAAGTAACGGCTGCGGGTGTATTTTCTGACGTGATGCGTACTTTAGGTTGGAAACTAGGGGTATAACAATAATGAGTTCAAGTGATATGGATGTAGTGGTTTATGCCCCAGCATCAATTGGTAATGTAAGCGTTGGCTTTGATGTGCTGGGGGCTGCCGTGTCTCCAGTGGATGGCACACTATTGGGTGACCGTGTATTGGTGAAATCTGGGGCTGATCCGTTCAGCCTTAAAACGGCGGGTGATTTTGTTGAGAAATTGCCAACTGAACCAAAAGAGAACATCGTCTACGACTGTTGGCTCGTGTTTGCTCGTGAGTTAGACAAAAAAGGCGTTGAGCTAAAACCACTTGAGATGACGCTAGAAAAGAACATGCCAATTGGCTCTGGTTTAGGCTCAAGTGCATGTTCTATCGTTGCTGCATTAGATGCATTGAACCGATTCCATGGACAGCCACTTAACGAGACAGAATTACTAGCGCTGATGGGAGAGATGGAAGGCAAGATCTCTGGTGGTATTCACTACGACAACGTTGCGCCGTGTTACCTTGGTGGTGTCCAGTTGATGCTTGAAGAGCTTGGTATCATCAGTCAAAAAGTGCCTTGTTTTGATGATTGGTACTGGGTGATGGCGTATCCGGGTATCAAGGTATCAACGGCGGAAGCGCGTGAGATCCTACCATCTCAATACCGCCGACAAGATATCATTGCTCATGGTCGTCACCTTGCGGGCTTTATTCATGCGTGTCATTCTGGTCAGCCAGAACTTGCTGCAAAAATGATCAAAGACGTGATCGCAGAACCGTATCGTGAGAAACTGCTTCCAGGTTTTGCGAATGCACGTCAATACGCAGCGTCTGCGGGTGCATTGGCAACCGGTATTTCTGGCAGTGGTCCGACACTGTTCAGTATTTGCAAAGAGAAAGATGTCGCTGAGCGAGTTGCTCGCTGGTTAGAACAAAACTACGTACAAAACGAAGAAGGATTCGTCCACGTTTGTCGTCTAGATAAGCAGGGTTCGAAAGTAACAGGAAGTGAGCTATGAAGCTTTACAATATAAAAGAAAATGATGAACAAGTTTCCTTTGGCCAAGCCGTTCGCCAAGGGTTAGGCCGTAACCAAGGTCTATTTTTCCCATCGGAATTACCAAAATTTGAAGATATCGATGCGCTGCTTGCAGAAGACTTTGTCTCTCGTAGCACTAAGATTTTATCGGCGTTAATTGGAGATGAACTTACAGAGGAGCAAGTGAATGCTCTTGTTGATGCTGCATTCCAATTCCCTGCGCCAATTAATCAGGTCAAAGACGGTGTTTACGCTCTGGAACTGTTCCATGGTCCAACGCTTGCATTTAAAGACTTTGGTGGTCGCTTTATGGCGCAATCTCTTGCTGCGGTTTCGGACGGCGGCAAGATCACTATTCTGACTGCAACTTCCGGCGATACTGGCGCAGCCGTTGCGCATGCTTTCTACGGTATGGAAGACATCAACGTTGTGATTCTTTACCCGAAAGGTAAGATCAGTCCACTGCAAGAGAAGCTATTCTGTACGCTTGGTAAGAACATCCATACTGTCGCGATCGATGGAGACTTCGATGCGTGTCAGGCACTGGTTAAGCAAGCTTTTGATGATTCTGCACTGCGTGAAGAGATCGGTCTGAACTCTGCAAACTCAATCAACATCAGCCGTTTGATGGCGCAAATCTGTTACTACTTTGAAGCAGCTGCGCAAATGAGCAAGCAAGAGCGTGAAAACCTAGTGGTATCAGTACCAAGCGGTAACTTCGGTAACCTAACTGCTGGTCTATTGGCAAAAGCGTTGGGCTTGCCTATCAAACGCTTTATCGCTGCAACTAATGCCAATGACACGGTTCCTCGCTACCTAGAAACAGGTAAGTGGGAGCCAAAACCAACAGTCGCAACAACATCGAACGCGATGGACGTGAGCCAACCAAACAACTGGCCTCGTATTGAAGAGCTGTGCCGTGTGAAAGAGTGGGGCTTGGAGACGTTAGGTAAAGGTGCAGTATCTGATGAGCAAAGCGCACAGTCAGTGAAAGACTTACATGCTCTAGGCTATCTATGCGAACCGCACGGTGCGATTGCTTACCGCGTTCTTGAAGAACAATTGCAAGACGGTGAAACCGGTCTGTTCCTATGTACTGCTCACCCTGCGAAGTTCAAAGAAGTCGTGGATGATATTCTAGAATCCGATATCGAGCTTCCTGCGCCACTAGCGAAGCACGCTGCGATGGAGCTGCTATCGGAAGAGCTCGACGCAGACTTTGACGCATTGAAACAAGTACTGCGCCGCGTGCAGTAAGCTTCAAAGTATAGTAAGTATCAAAAACAGAAATAACGAGAGGTGAATGAGTAATCATTCACCTTTTTTATTGTCGGTAAGTTTTGACTCTCTTTATGATTGAGAAACGAACTTAACTAAATGAGATGGAAAGAGAAGCATGCATTTTTTGATTTTTCTTGGCTCAGTGAGAGACAGCACGCCACCACGACCAGCCCGTTTAGGAATGCGAGTCAGTAAAGCGTGTGAAAAACTCATCGCGAGTCAACATTCGCAACATACGGTCGAAATCATCGACCCTTTGAATTACGACTTTGGTGATGTGTTTAAGCCTGAGTTTGCTTATCACCGCTCTAAAGTTCCGCAGCACCTAAGTGAGCTAGCAGACAAAATCAAACATGCGGATGGGTATGTGATGGTTAGCCCGGAATATAACCATTCGATGAGTCCTGCCTTGGCGAACATGCTTAACCATTTCGGCAGTTCGCTGTTTTCTTACAAGCCGAGTGCTATCGTGACCTACTCTGCAGGGCAATGGGGTGGCGCTCGTGCTGCAGTGTCGATGCGTACCTTCTTATCTGAACTTGGATGTCTACCTGTCTCTGCGATGATCCACATTCCGAAAGCGCAAGAAGTCTTTGATGAACAGGGCGTTGCTGCGGATGAGTCGGAGCAGACGCAGTGGGACAACTATATGAATCGCACTATGCATCAATTGATTTGGTGGGCAGAAGGGGCGTCACTGCAAAGAGATAGGCTTGATCCAACCTCTGTAGCGCAAGCGTTTCAGAAAGATCCTTCGCAAAGAAATGCACCTTAGAGGCGAGTTGCTTTCCATTATAGAAAGGGGTTAGAAGGATTCTGAAACAAAAAAGCTTGGTCATTGCTGACCAAGCTTTTTAAATTCTAGCGAGCTAGTTTACTGAGAGATTATAGAGTCTCAGTAAAAGTACGAGCGATTACATCACGTTGTTGCTCTGGAGTTAGCGAGTTAAAACGTACTGCGTAACCAGAAACACGAATAGTTAGTTGTGGGTATTTCTCTGGGTGTGCAACTGCATCTTCTAGTGTTTCGCGTTTAAGCACGTTCACGTTTAGGTGTTGGCCGCCTTCGATACGAGGAGCAGTTTCGATTGCAACTTCACGGCTTTCGTATTCACCTAGGTCGCTGATTGCGATAACTTGGTCTGCTTCGTAGCCAGCAGTTGCAGCAACACAACGAGCTTCATTTTTTTCGCTATCTAATAGCCAGATAGAGTTTAGTAGGTCGTCGTTTGCCGCTTTTGTAATTTGGATACCTTGGATCATCACTATCTCCTAGACCACTTACGTGGTGATTATTGGTGTTAATTTTCGAATTTTCGTTGAGCTGAGTATTATATAGCTAATATCCACTATTTTAATATTGATTTAAGTCAAAAAACAACCAAAAACATTATTTTTATTAAGGTGATTTTATTGAGTTAAATCAATAAAACCTTTGAAAACAAACCAATTACAATTTATTTGATAATATAAAAAATATTTAATAACTGGCTTTGTTGTAAATTTACTACAAATTGAGATTAAAGTTTAAACTGGTTAACGCAACTATCTGTATTTAGGTAGCAATACTGAAAGTCTAAAGTGATTAAATGACAAACATGAAAAACAAGCTTGGGAATAAACTCATTGGTGCACATGTCTCTGCTGCTGGTGGGGTCGATCAAGCTCCGTTGAGAGCTCGTGAAATTGGCGCGAATGCATTCGCACTATTTACAAAAAACCAACGCCAGTGGGTGGCGAAGCCTTTAGAAGCAAAAACCATCAGTGCGTTTAAAGCGAACTGTAAAATGCTGGGTTTCGGAGCAGAACATATTCTTCCCCATGATTCTTATCTGATTAACTTGGGTGCGCCGGAAGAAGAAAAGCTGAATAAATCCCGCGCGGCATTTATTGATGAAATGGAGCGTTGTAATCAGTTGGGGCTGACTTTGCTTAACTTCCATCCGGGTAGTCACCTAAAGAAAGTCTCTGAACAGGAGTGCCTCGCGACGATCGCCGAGTCGATCAATCTTGCGCATAAAGCGGTGCCGAATGTGATCGCTGTTATCGAGAATACGGCAGGTCAAGGCACTAACTTAGGCTGGAAGTTTGAGCACCTTGCTGAAATCATCGAGCAAGTGGAAGATAAAGATCGTGTCGGCGTTTGTATTGATACCTGCCATACCTTTACGGCTGGTTATGACTTACGTACAAAAGAAGATTGCGAGCGCACCTTTGCAGAGTTCGACCGTATCGTAGGTATGCACTATTTAAGAGCAATGCATCTAAATGATTCAAAAGTAGAGTTTGCCAGCAAAGTAGATCGCCACCATTCGCTAGGTAAAGGAGAGATCGGGTGGGATTGCTTTGAGTACATCGCGAAAGACCCTCGTTTTGATGGTATCCCTCTGATTTTGGAAACAATTGATCCAGATATTTGGCAGCAAGAGATCAACACGTTGCGTCAATTCCATTTAGCGGCCATTGCCAGTTAATGGCGTAACCACAAAGTTGGCACCTATCTTTCTTAGTCATTGAACATCAATCTCTGAATTAGCAAAGAAGGATGCCAACATGTCTCGACCACTCTCTTTTACTCCTTATGCTTTCACTCGTCGCGTGCTTCGCTTACCGATGCCTAATCGTCACATTACCGGACAGGGGCATTTTCGAACGCCACAGAAGCATTAGTCTTTTATTACTTGTCTCAAGTTCGTGGTAAGTTTTTGTTTGTTTGAGTTTCGCTCGTTAGAATAGAAGCAAAATTTAGGACAGGAACTTTCCATGAATCAGTCACCCACTTGGCACGATGTGATCGGCGAAGAGAAAAAGCAGAGCTACTTTGTAGACACCTTGAATTTTGTTGAAGCCGAACGCGCCGCAGGCAAAGCTATTTTTCCTCCCGCAAAAGATGTCTTTAACGCGTTTCGTTTTACCGAGTTCAAAGACGTTAAGGTCGTGATTCTAGGACAAGACCCATACCACGGCCCAAATCAGGCGCATGGCCTGTGTTTCTCTGTACTTCCTGGCATTAAAACGCCACCGTCACTGGTTAATATGTATAAAGAGCTGGCGCAAGATATTGAAGGTTTCCAAATCCCTCAGCATGGTTTTTTGCAAAGCTGGGCTGAACAAGGCGTATTGTTACTCAATACGGTATTAACGGTGGAGCAAGGTAAAGCGCATTCACATTCAAAGACAGGTTGGGAAACGTTTACTGATCGAGTGATTGAAGCCATTAATCAGCATCAAGAAGGTGTAGTGTTCTTGCTGTGGGGTTCACATGCACAGAAGAAAGGTCGTTTTATCGATCGCAATAAGCACCATGTGTTAGCTGCCCCACACCCATCGCCACTTTCTGCACATCGAGGCTTTTTCGGTTGTAAGCATTTCTCTCAAGCAAACCAGTTGCTTACATCACAAGAAAAAGCACCAATTAACTGGCATTTGCCATTAACGGTATAAATGAAGAGACAGCGATCATGGATGGTATGATCGCTGTTTTTTTGAGCACGCTCGAGGCTGATAGTAAATTTCTCATGTACACTTACTAAAAGTAGGTGTTAAGGAGAGACGCTATGATGATCGAAAGAATTCGACGCGAACATGGTTATATGGTTCGTCTGTTGGCGATACTGCGCCATAAGCTTAATGAGATAAAAAAAGAACGTGTAATCAACTATGCGTTAGTAAGCGAGATTGTTGATTACCTCTCTAATCATTCGGAGAAAGTACACCACCCGAAAGAAGATATCCTTTATCACCACTTTCTTGAACACTATGGTAAGCAACAAACCATGGAAAATTTAGAGAAAGAACATCTAGAGTTAGCGAGTAAAACCAGAGAGTTTTCATCCGTGATAGAGATGATCCTTCAGGATGCTGTTGTGCCACAAGACATGTTTGTCGCTCACCTAGAAGATTTCATAGAATCGCAAAGGCACCACTTGGAGCTAGAAGAGCGAAAAATTTTGCCTCTCATTGAAGAGTTATTTACCACAGAAGATTGGCAGCATGTCGAGAGCTTATGGAGCGTCAGTGAGGATGATCCTGTGTTTGGTGACACGATTGCTGATCGTTATAAGCAGTTGGCCGAACGTGTTCGTCAAAGTGATACTGAATATGTTTAAGACTGAATGATGAAACCTGAGCGAGCGAAAGCCGTCTCTCGGGTTTGTGAGATACATTTCTTATTTATTGGGAATCAACCGAAAATTTAGTGTGCATATTTCTCGGCAAAAAGTACGGAAGATTCTCATTGAGTAATAATGGTATTCATACTTAAACCTTGGTACATAAACTCACGGTGTTTACGGTCACTGTAAACAAAAAACAAAAGGCACCTGTAAGGTGCCTTTTGTTTGAATTAGAGTTTAATGTCTTCCAAGTTATAATCGGTACAGACATCAAGTTCGCGCAGCTCTTTAAGCAAATTGCGTCTGTCGTTCATCTCTTCTATTTCACGCCACTTTCGCTTTACTGGTTTGGCACGAGATTTGGTTGTTGAGGTAGTATCCAGATTAAAAATGTCATCTAGTTGAAAGCCTTCCATAAGCCACCTTTACCTTTCTTAAGCTAAACTGTTGTAACCAGTCCTTGTGGAGTTTTTTTAGTACCACAATAGCCGTGAGAATAACCATGATATATTTCGCATTTGTGTCGGTAGCATGACATTTTCGTGCAAAAATATTCTCAAAATCACACTTTTTATTGCAACGATGTGGATAAAAAATGCACAAACGATCTCAAGAAAACGATTAAATAGAGAGATTTTCTATGTTAATTCGATTTGATGAATGGGTGCACTGCGCAAAGGTTAAAGTTGCATAAAATCAGTTTGATGAAATAGTGTTCAATTAGATGGTAAGTCACTAGCGTAAATTTATGTAACACCTTGTGAATACTAGCTTGTTCTTGTTTATACGGTTTACCATTCCATTTAATGAAGAATAATTATTTATGTTGGTGTTTGGTAATTGAAATGTTGCGCAGTTTGAGTGTTAAGTCTTCTATTTATGTTATTTTTTGGTGACTTTATAGTGAAAAATAACAATGTTATTCTTGTTGTTGCATATTGATTTTTGCGCTCCTAGGTTGCATTATCCGCCCGTCAAAAAATACGCTGGTACGTAAAATGGATGCATGAAGCGACGTTTACGATTCTAGATTGCCCATAAACATTACTTAAAAAGCTAAGCACACTTTGACACTTAGCAGGCAATTTGGTGGATGGCTAGGACGCATAGACTGGCGCAACTCACTTTGAGGTACACATGACAGACTTAATCAATTTGATGAACGATCTCCTCTGGGGCTCGATTCTGGTTTATCTTCTTGTTGGTGTTGGTATTTACTTCACCGTTCGATTAGGGTTCATTCAGTTCCGCCATTTCGGCCACATGTTCTCTGTTCTTAAGAACAGCCGTAAAGCAGACAAAGCTGGTATTTCCTCTTTCCAAGCGCTTTGTACTAGTCTTGCTGCACGTGTTGGTACAGGTAACATGGCGGGCGTTGCAGTTGCATTGACTGCGGGTGGTCCTGGTGCGATCTTCTGGATGTGGCTGATTGCAATGCTTGGTATGGCAACATCGTTTGCTGAGAGCACACTGGCGCAGTTATACAAAACCAAAGATGATGATGGCAACTACCGTGGTGGCCCTGCCTACTACATGGAAAAAGGCCTGGGCATGCGTTGGATGGGCGTGTTGTTCTCAGTTTTCCTAATCATCGCTTTTGGTTTGGTATTCAACGCCGTACAAGCTAACTCAATTGCCAATGCAATGAGCAACGCATTTGGTTGGAATAACCTGTATGTCGGTATTGCCGTTGTTTTACTGTCTGCAATTGTTATTTTCGGTGGCATCAAGCGTATCGCAAGAGTTGCTGAGATGATCGTTCCGATCATGGCACTACTTTATCTAGCCCTAGCGCTGTTCATCATGTTCTCTAACCTAGAGAAATTACCTGATGTATTGATGCTTATCTTTAAGAGTGCATTTGGTCTGCAAGAAGCAGCAGCAGGTGGTCTTGGCTACGCAATTGCACAGGCAATGATTAACGGTATCAAGCGCGGTCTATTCTCGAATGAAGCAGGTATGGGTTCTGCACCTAACGCGGCAGCTTCAGCAACACCTTACCCACCACACCCAGCGTCTCAAGGTTACGTACAGATGCTAGGCGTGTTCATGGATACGATCGTTATCTGTTCTGCAACAGTGGCTATCATCCTGATGTCTGGTGAGTATGTCGGTCAAGCAACAGAAGTGACGGGTATCGAGCTAACTCAGCGTGCATTGAGCTCACAAGTTGGCGATTGGGGCGGCATCTTTGTTGCTGTGGCAATCTTCTTCTTTGCGTTTACTTCAATCATTGCAAACTACTCGTATGCTGAAACGAACTTAATCTTCCTAGAGCACAATCATAAAGCGGGCTTAAGCATTTTCCGCGTTATTGTTCTTGGTATGGTGATGTTTGGTGCACTAGCTTCGTTACCAGTCGTATGGTCGCTTGCTGATGTCTCTATGGGTCTGATGGCGATAGTTAACTTAGTGGCTATCATCTTGCTATCTGGCATCGTGATTAAACTGGCCAAAGATTACAACCGCCAGCTTGGTGAAGGCAAAGTGCCAACATTTGATGCGAATGATTTCCCAGAGCTGAAATCTCAGCTTGAAGAAGGCATTTGGTACAACGATAAAAAAGACTAAGTGAGCTATCACTCATAGTTGAAAGCTATTAGTACGATGTAAAAAGCCATGCAGACAATGCATGGCTTTTTTTGTACCCTATTAAAAACAAAATTAGAGAAGGGAAAGTCATGCTTATCGTAGTTTCTCCAGCGAAGACTCTTGATTACGAGTCTCCGTTAGCGACAGAAAAATTTACTCAACCTGAGTTGGTCGAATACTCAAAAGAGCTTATCGATGTATGCCGCAAACTGACTCCTGCTGATGTTGCCTCTTTAATGAAAGTGAGCGACAAGATTGCCGATTTAAATGTGGGCCGATTCCAAGAGTGGAGTGAAACGTTTACCACGGAAAACTCACGACAAGCCATTCTTGCATTTAAAGGTGACGTTTACACAGGGCTAGACGCCGAAAGTTTATCTGAAGCGGACTTCGAATATGCTCAAGATCATCTGCGTATGCTATCGGGTCTCTATGGTTTACTAAAACCACTTGATTTGATGCAGCCATACCGTCTTGAAATGGGTACCAAGCTTGCAAACGACAAGGGTACGAACTTGTACCAGTTTTGGGGCAACGTTATTACGGACAAGCTTAACGAAGCGATTTCTGCTCAAGGTGATAATGTCCTTATCAACCTTGCATCAAATGAATACTTTAAAGCGGTTAAGCCAAAGAATTTAGATGCGCAAGTGATCACGCCAGTATTCAAAGATTGTAAGAATGGTCAATACAAGGTCATCAGTTTTTACGCGAAGAAAGCGCGCGGTATGATGGCGCGTTACATCATTGAAAACCGTGTTGAGAGCGTAGCAGACCTGGCTAAGTTTGATACGGCGGGTTACTACTTTGTGGAAGATGAATCGACGCCAACAGAGTTAGTATTTAAACGCGAAGAGCAAAAATAAAGCTGATTGAGACGTAATCGACGTTAATCTCTATCAGCACAAACGAAAAAGGGTTGGCATTGCCAACCCTTTGTTATTTTCTAGCTTGAGCTACTTGGCCCCAACAAGATTACTTCTTCTTAGCGGTTTTCTTTTTCGCTACTTTTTTCTTGTCGTCTTTTTTCTTTTTCTTCTTAAACACAGGCTTTTTGTGTTTAGGACGCATCTCTTTCACGAAACGCTCTTTGATGTCTTCTTTCACGTAACGTGCAACGCGATCCATCATTGGTTGGTCGTGTGCTTCTACGATTGAGATAGCGTTACCTTTCTTACCTGCGCGAGCCGTACGGCCGATACGGTGAAGGTAAACATCAGCCGTGCGCGGCATGTCGTAGTTGATAACGTGTGATACATCCGGAAGATCGATACCACGCGCAGCAACGTCCGTCGCGAGCAGCACATTCACAGTTCCATCGCGGAAGCGAGAAATCGCATTGTTACGACGATCTTGCGGCATTTCACCTTGAATCCAAGAACATGGAATCTGTGCGCTTTCAAGCTGCGCTCGTAGCTCAGCCAAACGCTCACGAGTCTTTAAAAAGACGATAGTGCGCTCAGCCTGCTGAGTAATAATGTGTTTTAGTAATTCCAGTTTGTGTTCTGCATCATCAGCACGGTGGTACCACTGAGCAATTTTCTTACGCTCACGCAGCGGTGATTTTGCGTCGATCTCTGCAGGGTCATTCAACAGATCAGCGGTAAAGCCTTCTACGCCTTTCCCTTCTAACGTTGCTGAAAACAGAAGGGTTTGCTTACGCCAGCGACATTCGTTAGATAGGCGATCGACAGTAGGAGCAAAACCCATATCTAGCATACGGTCTGCTTCATCAAGGATTAACCATTCGATTGCACGACAATCAAAACGTTCTGCATCAATGTATTCTTTTAAACGGCCAGGTGTCGCAACCACAATGTCTTGCGTTGTTGCAAGGATGTCGGCGTGCTCTTGGTACTGAACACCACCAGTGATGGTGAAAATGTTGAGTTTGGTATTTTTTGCCAAAGCACGTGCTTGATCGGCAATTTGCATCGCCAGTTCGCGAGTAGGCGTTAGGATCAAAATACGCGCAGGCCCAGGCTTACGACGAGGGAAGTCTTGCAAGTATTGCAATGCTGGCAGGACGAAGGCGGCCGTTTTACCAGTTCCTGTTGGCGCTGACGCTAGAATGTCACGACCGTCCAACGCTTGTGGAATCGCTTCTGCCTGAATTTTTGTTGGGCGTTCGTAACCCATCTCTTCAATGGCTTCAAGTAGGTTTTGGTCTAGATCAAGTTCAGCAAAGGTTCTGATCACAATGAGTTCTCCACAAGCAAAGCTTGGTTAATGGTTCGCCACAACAGCATAGAATACAAAAAGGTCGCACATTATAAAGTGATTGGTGATAAGGATCACATGTTATTTCACATCTTAAGATAAAACTCGCGAGTTAACTGTATGAAATCATCACTATAGCCGTCATTTGAACGGATAATTAAATGTGACGTCTGCAAATCGCAAGGTCGTTTTGACAGTTCAAATAACAGTCGGTGTACTGGTTTCTTTTCTGATGGTTGCACACGACAGATCCGCGATAGATACCAACTTTGGTTTAATGCTAGCTCAATGAACTGCTCGCCTTCGGTGATTGGCAACACAAAACTAGCTCTCCCTTCGTCATCAAGCAAATGATAGCAACGCTGTAGCAATGCGTTATGGCCTAGCGTATCAGTGTGCCTCGCGGTTGCACGTTGACTGTGTTTCGATTGCTCGCCGCTGTTGAAGTAGGGCGGGTTACAAATGATGCGTTGGAATGGATGTGTCGGCGTAAAGTGCAGTATGTCGGTGTGATGCACACTTACACGATCTGACCAAGGAGACTGGGCCATATTTTTTTGCGCGGCAGCAACGGCTGTTAATTCGATATCGACCGCGGTTATTTGAGCTTCTGTAAAGCGTTGAGCACACATCAGGGCAAGCAGGCCAGTGCCAGTGCCAATATCGAGAATTTTAGCGTCGTTAGGGCTTTGAATCCAAGCACCAAGCATTACCCCATCTGTGCTGACTGGCATACCACTCTCGCCGCCCTCAATACAAAATTGCTTAAAATTGAAGCCTTTAGTTTTCAGTTTTTTGTTCTTCATGATTGTTTTATATTTGCTCAATAATTAAGTGGATTGCTCTATTGTTTATTAATTGTATAGATTGTTGTTTTGTTGGTTATTAAATTGTATTGTTAATTGATCGAGATAAAGAACTGGTCTGTTATTTGGATCTGGTTATATCCACTGCTTTTAAGTTTGAAAACTAAATTAATATGGTGTTTTTTTCTTAAAGGTTGCCAAATGATGAGTCTTTCGTCATTATGCGGCGAAAATTTTATAGATTGAACCACGTGTACTTATTGACTTTAGGTATACAAAAAGTGGTCTAAGCATACACAACATTCATTAATTAAAAGACAAGGGTTATCTGTGAAGCAGACGTTAAAACTAACAGATATTATCGCAGTAGGCTTTATGCTATTTGCGTTCTTTTTAGGTGCGGGCAATATTATCTTTCCACCTCTAGCGGGTCAGTTAGCGGGTGAAAACTTAATGCCAGCTATGTTTGGTTTCTTGCTAACAGCGGTAGGTCTACCTCTTATTACTATCGTTGCTATTGCTGTTGCTGGTGGTTCTTGGGATCACTTGACGCAAGATCTTCCGAAAAAAGCGGCAGTTCTTATGGCTGCACTGATTTTCATCATCATTGGTCCTGCGTTTGCAGCGCCTCGTACTGGCCTAGTGGCTTACGAGATGGCGGTGAAACCTTTCTTCCTTGAGGCGTCACAAACGCATCTGACAGCGTTCTCAGTGATCTTCTTTATCGCAGCAATGATGTTCTCATGGTTCCAAGGCCGTTTGATCGATCTCATCGGTAAAGTACTGACACCAGCATTGTTCGTTGGTTTGATCATTCTTGCTGTCGCTGTCTTCCTTGATCCTCAGGGCGATATGATTGGCGCGCACGGTGAATACCTAACGCAGCCTCTGACCAAAGGCTTCTTAGAAGGCTACAACACAATGGATACGTTCGCGTCATTGATGTTTGGCATGCTGATGGTTGATGCACTGCGCGGTAAAGGCATTACTGAGCGCTCTGCAACTACTAAATATCTGATCTATGCAGGTTGTATTGCTGCTGCTGGTCTTGCGTTTGTTTACATCTCACTATTTTACTTAGGTGCGACGAGTGCAACGGTTGCTGCTGGTGCTGATAATGGTGGCCTAGTGCTTAGCCAATACGTTCAAGCGTTGTTTGGTCCATACGGTCAAATCGTTCTGTCTGTCATCGTATTGCTAGCGTGTCTGACAACCGCGATTGGCTTGATTTCTGCGTGTTCAGATTTCTTCAGCTCGAAAACACCACTGTCATACAAGCAATGGGTACTGATTAATGGTTCTGTTTGTGCATTGGTTGCAAACGTTGGTCTTGCGCAGCTGATTTCTCTGTCAGTGCCAGTATTGTTTGCGCTGTACCCTGTGGCGATTGCGTTGGTTGCACTAACATTTGTGCGCAGCAAACTGCCGAATCCACGCTTTGCTTACCGTGCAGTACTGCTTGTATCTCTGCTGTTTGCGTTGGTTGATGCGGCAAAAGTATCGGGTATTGATGTTTCTGCGTTTAACATGTTGCCATTATTCGAAGTCGGCATGGGTTGGGTGCTTCCAACATTTGCGGCTATCGTGTGCATGTTCTTCATCGCGAAACCTCGCCCAGAGCTAGCACAAGAAACCGCGTAATCACTTCGCGTTATCAAGATAATAAAAAGCCCGATGAATTACTTCATCGGGCTTTTTACTTTTTAATGATGACGTGTTTGCGCTATTAAAGCGTGTCGTGGAATTCCACAAGAACTTGTTCACACCATTTTTCGATGCGTTCATCACTCAGTTCGTACTGTGAGTCTTCATCTAACGCAAGTCCAACAAACTTGCTGCCATCTTCGATCAATGCTTTCGATGCTTCAAATTCGTAGCCTTCATTTGGCCAGTAACCGATAAAGGTTGCGCCTGTGGCTTGCAATTCATCGTGAAGTAAGCCCATCGCATCTAAATACCACTCTCCGTAACCTTCTTGGTCACCCAGACCAAACAGCGCTACAACTTTGCCTTTCAGTGGTGTGGTCGCGATGTCTTGCCAAATCGCGTTCCAATCTTCTTGAATTTCACCAAAATCCCAAGTTGAGATGCCAAGGAGTAATAAGTCGTAGTCCGCCATTAGTGATAACGGTGTCTCTTTCACATTGTGAATGTCGACAAGGTCTTCACCAATAAGGGTACGAATTTTCTCTGCTGCCATTTCGGTGTAGCAGGTCGTTGAGCCGTAAAAGAGTCCGATTTTCATTATATTCGTCGTTATTTGTGTTGCTGTTGTGGAAGATTCTAACCATAAATTGAGGAAGATTGCAGCGAATATCCTATGTGGGATGATTTTTTATGGTATTGGATTGGCAGGTGCTTTAATCTAAATACTGTAAATATAAACAGATAAGGAAGCATTCATGACGGCACAACAGCCTGTCAATCAACAAGATTTTTCGCTTGTTGAGCAATTCTTAGATGCGATGTGGATGGAGCGTGGTCTATCAGAGAACACGTTGGCTTCCTACCGAAACGATTTAATGAAGCTGCTCGTGTGGATGGAAAAACATCGATACCGTCTTGATTTTATCAGTTTGTCTGGCTTGCAAGAATATCAAAGCCACCTTGTAGACTTAGATTACAAACAGACGTCCCGTGCGCGTATGTTGTCGGCTATTCGTCGTTTATTTCAATACCTGCATCGTGAGAAGGTGCGCGCTGATGACCCGAGTGCGCTCTTGGTTAGCCCTAAACTGCCACAACGTTTACCCAAAGATATTAGTGAAGAGCAAGTGGACGCGTTGCTCGAAGCGCCAGACCCGAATGACCCTATAGAATTGCGCGATAAAGCGATGCTAGAGCTACTCTACGCGACAGGGTTGCGTGTGACAGAGCTCGTCAGTTTGACCATGGAAAATGTTAGCTTGCGCCAAGGGGTGGTGCGCGTGACTGGTAAAGGTGGTAAAGAACGCCTGGTTCCTATGGGGGAAAACGCGGTCGATTGGATCGAGACGTTCATTCAACAAGGGCGCCCTGCGTTACTTGGTGATACATCATCTGATATTGTTTTTCCTAGTAAACGCGCAAGACAGATGACTCGTCAGACGTTTTGGCACCGTATTAAATACTATGCTTTGATAGCAGGGATTGATACTGATCAGCTGTCGCCGCACGTACTGCGTCATGCCTTTGCCACGCATTTATTGAACTATGGCGCAGATCTCAGGGTCGTACAGATGCTTTTAGGACATAGTGACTTATCGACCACGCAAATTTATACTCACGTGGCGACTGAACGATTGAAGCAGATCCACAGTCAACACCACCCAAGAGCATAACAATGGTTAGATTCATCCATGTCCTCTTGGAAAAACGATTTTACATTAAGGTGAATTTCATGAGCGTATTACGCCGACTAACTCTGCTGACTTTACCATTTTTTGTTACCGCTTGTGGTGCAGAAGAAAGTCAGGCTCAAACGGAGACTCCTGCGCAACAAGTGGCGCCAGCTGCACAAAGCGGCTTTGATGAAGCAGCATTAAAAACTAAGTTCTCAAAGCTTGGTTTATCTATCGTTGATATTCAACCATCAGACGTCGCTGGCTTATTGGAAATTCAAACCAATGGCGGGATCCTGTTTGCTTCAAATGATGGTAGCCATTTTATCGCCGGTACGCTTTATGCCATTAATGATGATGGCAGTTACAAAGATGTCATAGCAGAGCGTCAAGCGCCGCTTAACGCCGAGAAAATTGCGCAGTTCTCCGATAGCATGATCGAATACAAAGCCGACGATGAAAAGTACGTTGTGACCGTATTCACCGATATCACATGTGGTTACTGTGTGCGTCTGCATAGCCAAATGCAAGGCTATAATGAGCTAGGTATTACAGTGCGTTACATGGCTTACCCTCGCCAAGGTGCAACTGGCCCTGTGGCAGAACAAATGGCAACGATTTGGTGTGCTGAAGATCCGGCGTCGGCAATGCACAACGCGAAAGTGAATCGTACATTTGATAACCCTGCGAAAGACCTGAAACAGTGTAAAGAAACCATCCAGGCGCATTACAATCTAGGTCGCCAATTGGGTATTTCTGGTACGCCAGCAATCTTCTTACCGAATGGCGAAATGGTTGGTGGCTACCTACCACCTGCAGAGCTATTGAAACGTTTAAAGCAACTATAATCCATTAGGAGCAGAGTCGGCAAAGTTGTCGGCTCTTTTAAGCATGATAGAAATTCAACGACGTCCTGAACCTGATCTTTCCCTTCTTCCTGATTCCATTCCTCCGATTCTTAAACGTATCTACATCAACCGTGGGATAACGGATCTTTCACAATTAGAAACATCGGCCCGTGGGTTGCATTCATATCAAAAACTCGGGGGGATTGAGCAAGCTGTCGATCTTTTGTTTCAGGGGATAAAAGAACAAAAACGCATCATCGTTGTCGGTGATTTTGACGCTGATGGTGCGACAAGCTCAGCATTATCAGTACTCGCGCTGCGTATGCTTGGTAGTCACAATGTGGATTACCTAGTGCCAAATCGTTTTGAAGACGGTTATGGGTTAAGTCCAGAAGTCGTTGACCAAGCCTTAGAGCTTGGCGCTGAGATGATCATGACGGTGGATAACGGCGTCTCATCAATCGAAGGCGTGCGTTACGCAAAAGAAAATGGCATTACTGTGCTTGTTACCGATCACCACTTGCCAGGACAAGTGTTGCCTGATGTGGATGCAATGGTGAACCCAAACCTTGAGAGCTGTAGCTTTCCATCTAAAGCGCTTGCGGGTGTGGGGGTCGCGTTTTATCTCATGATGGCACTATGCGTTCATATGCGAAAACACAATTGGTTTGCAGAACAGGGGATGCAAGAGCCCAAGTTGATGGAACTGATTGACCTTGTTGCACTGGGTACCGTCGCCGACGTCGTTCCATTGGATGAAAACAACCGCATTCTTGTACACCAAGGTTTGCAACGTATTCGTGCGGGCAAAGCGCGTCCCGGCATCCAAGCGTTAATTGAGGTCGCGAAGCGCGATGCGCGTCGTTTAGTTGCGTCCGATTTTGGCTTTGCTTTAGGTCCACGTATTAATGCTGCAGGTCGTCTTGATGACATGTCTTTCGGTGTTGAACTGCTGATGTGTAACAACATCCACGCTGCTCGTCGCATGGCAAGTGAATTGGATGGCTTGAACCAAACACGTAAAGAGATTGAAGAAGGCATGAAGCAAGAAGCGATGGCTTTCTGTGAGCGCCTTCAGTTTGGTGAAGGCAATGAGCTTCCTTATGGCCTAGCCTTGTTCCAACGTGATTGGCATCAAGGTGTGATTGGTATTTTGGCTTCGCGTATTAAAGAGAAGTTTCACCGTCCAGTCATTGCATTTGCTGATGGCGGAGAAGGGACGATTAAAGGCTCGTGTCGTTCTATTCCGGGGCTACACATGCGCGATGCGTTGGATTTCATCGACACGCAAAACCCGGGTTTGATCATCAAGTTTGGTGGACACGCCATGGCAGCAGGCTTAACGATTAAAGAGCAGGATTTTGAGCGTTTCAGTCGTTTGTTTGATGAAGTGGTAAAAAAGGAACTCGATGAAGCGGCGCTAAAAGGCGTGATCATGTCAGATGGTGAACTTAAGCCGGAAGAGTTCTCTATGCATGTTGCTGAACAGCTGCGATCGGGTGGCCCTTTTGGACAAGCTTTCCCAGAGCCAATCTTTGATGGTGAGTTTAAAGTACTGCATCAAAAGCTGGTGGGTGAGAAGCATCTTAAATTGATGTTAGAGCCGCTTTATAAAGGTCACCCTACCAATGTGATGATCGACGGCATTGCATTCAATGTTGATCTACGCCGATGGCCAGATGCATCGGTTAAAACAGTACGTCTCGCGTATAAGCTGGATGTGAATGAATTTCGTGGTAATCAATCATTGCAATTGATGATCGATCATATCGAAGCTAAGTAATACCTAGATTAACCTTTCTTATAGAGTACGGTTGCCCCGAAGTGGGTGTAAAATTTTATGACCGTGCTCTCTCTCACCGCAATCTGATTTCTCATCCGAAATTTTCCTGTATCTCGGTCACATTTTTCAGTAGAATTTCTCGGTTAAATTCTATTCTAAAATGTTGAGTAAACATGTTTGAAATCAATCCAATTAAAAACCGTCTGCAGGACGTGTCTCAGCGCACAAATGTCCTGAGGGGGTATCTTTGACTATGACGCGAAGAAAGAGCGTCTAGAAGAAGTCAACGCAGAACTTGAACAACCAGATGTATGGAACGAACCTGAGCGTGCGCAAGCACTGGGTAAAGAGCGTGCATCACTAGAAGCGGTTGTTGAAACCATTGATCAACTAGAGCAAGGTGTGGAAGATGTAGAAGGTCTTCTTGAGCTGGCTGTAGAAGAAGAAGATCAAGAAACATTTGACGAAATTGAACCAGAACTTGCTGAGTTGGAAGAGAAGCTAGAAAAGCTTGAATTCCGTCGTATGTTCTCTGGCGACCACGATAGCTCTGATTGTTACATCGATTTGCAAGCAGGTTCTGGTGGTACAGAAGCACAAGACTGGACTAACATGCTGCTGCGTATGTACCTACGTTGGGCAGAAGCGAAGGGCTTCAAAGCTGAAGTGATTGAAGTCTCTGAAGGTGAAGTCGCGGGTCTTAAGTCGGCAACAGTTCGCATCTCTGGTGAGTATGCGTACGGTTGGTTACGCACTGAAACGGGCGTCCATCGTCTTGTTCGTAAATCTCCGTTCGATTCAGGCGGTCGTCGCCATACGTCATTTGCTTCTGCGTTCATCTATCCAGAGATTGATGAAAACATCGACATCGACATTAATCCTTCCGACCTACGTATTGACGTTTACCGTGCGTCAGGCGCAGGTGGTCAGCACGTAAACACCACAGAATCTGCGGTACGTATTACGCACGTACCTACGAACACAGTGGTTCAGTGTCAGAATGACCGTTCTCAACATAAGAACAAAGATCAGGCAATGAAACAGCTTCGAGCGAAGCTATTTGAGCTTGAATTGCAAAAGCAAAATGCGGAAAAACAAGCTAATGAAGACGCTAAGTCTGACATTGGCTGGGGTAGCCAGATCCGTTCTTACGTATTGGATGACTCACGTATTAAGGACCTCCGTACGGGCATTGAAAACCGTAATACTCAAGCGGTTCTTGATGGCGATCTGGACAAATTTATTGAAGCTAGCCTGAAATCAGGTCTATAAAGCTTTTCACCGACAAAAACAGGATACATCGAAAATGACTGATGCTGTTCAAAACGAAACTGTACTAGAAGAAAATAAGCTGATTGCTGAACGCCGCGCTAAACTGGATGCAATCCGAAAGAGCTGCAAAGCGAACGGCCATCCAAACGACTTCCGTCGTGACGCACTAGCGGGCGACCTTCAGAAAGAGTTCGGTGAAAAGACGAAGGAAGAGCTAGAAGAGCTTAACCACGTAGTAGCAATCGCTGGCCGTATCATGGCTAAACGTGGTCCATTCTTGGTAATTCAAGAAACTTCTGGCCGTATCCAAGCTTATGCTGACAAAGCGGTTCAAAAAGTACTTAAAGAAAAATACCAAGGTCTAGATATCGGTGACATCATCGGTGTTAAAGGTGCACTTCATAAGTCTGGTAAGGGTGACCTATACGTGAACATGGAAGAGTACGAGTTGCTAACCAAAGCACTACGTCCACTTCCAGAAAAGTTCCACGGTCTAACTGACCAAGAGATGCGTTACCGCCAACGTTACGTTGACCTGATCGTTAACGAAGACTCTCGTCAAGCGTTCGTAGTACGTTCTAAAGTAATGTCTGCAATCCGCAACTTCATGATCTCTAAGCAGTTCATGGAAGTTGAAACGCCAATGATGCACGTTATCCCTGGCGGTGCGAGTGCGCGTCCATTCATCACGCACCACAACGCACTAGACATGCCAATGTACCTACGTATCGCGCCAGAGCTATACCTGAAGCGTCTAGTTGTTGGTGGTTTTGATCGCGTATTCGAAATCAACCGTAACTTCCGTAACGAAGGCCTTTCTCCACGCCACAACCCAGAATTCACAATGATGGAATTCTACATGGCGTACGCAGACTACAAAGATCTGATGGACCTAACTGAAGAACTACTAAGCTCAGTGGCGCAAGAAGTTCTAGGTTCAACGTCAATGCCTTACGGTGATGAAACGGTTGAGTTTGGTGGTACTTACACTCGTATGAGCATGTTCGAAGCAATCAAGCACTACAACCCAGACCACGCGCAAATCCAAGCGCTAACAGAAGAAGACCTACAAAACCGTGATCTAATGGTTTCTATCGCGAAATCTGTTCACGTTGAAGTAGAACCTTTCTGGACATGCGGTCAGCTTCTTGAAGAGATCTTTGGTGAAACAGCAGAACCTAAGCTAATGCAGCCTACGTTCATCACTGGTTACCCAGCAGATATTTCTCCGTTGGCTCGTCGTAGCGATGATAACCCGTTCTTTACAGACCGCTTTGAGTTCTTTATCGGTGGCCGTGAAGTAGCGAACGGTTTCTCAGAGCTTAACGATGCTGAAGACCAAGATGCACGCTTTAAAGCACAGGTTGAAGCGAAAGAGTCTGGTGACGACGAAGCAATGTTCTACGATGCAGACTACATCACTGCTCTAGAGCACGGCCTACCGCCAACAGCAGGCCAAGGTATCGGTATCGACCGTTTGGTTATGCTACTGACTAACACGCACACTATCCGTGACGTGATCTTATTCCCTGCAATGCGCCCGCAAGCGTAATTCGATAGGATGAGTAAAAAAACCACCTTCGGGTGGTTTTTTTTTGCCTTTTAGTTAAGGTAATTCAAGTTGTTGCACTTGCCTTTTAATGGGATATGCAAATAAACATTCGCCAAATCTCAATCTATTGCATAGTCTTAATACTGAGACAGACGTGAGGGGGCGGAGTCTCGATAATGTTACCCGCTCGCAAAGATAAGTTTGTGGCACAAAATTTCTATTAACAATGAAAAAGGGTTAGAGAATGGCTGGGCAGTTTAAGATGGATTCCATCCCGGGATCGCTTGTGGTAGTTGGCGGTACTTATGAGCCTTGGTTATCGGTACTGGAGCAAGTGGGCTGGAAGTGTCATCAAGTAGGTGACTTACGCAAAGCTAATACGCTGTTAGAAGATATTGGTCCATGTATCGGTATTGTTGATCTCAGCCATGACGAGTTCAGCTTGAATGGTTTGGCGAACTTAGTCAGCTCTCACAAACACGTACGTTGGTTAGCGTTTATTCGTGAATCTCAGCTTGGCACTGACACCATATGCCAGTTCATTGTTAACTTTTGTATCGATTTTTTCACAGCGCCGATCCCAGATGCACAGTTATTAAGCACAATAGGTCACCAGCTTGGCATGCTTAAATTGGAGAAAAAAGTTTGGCCTAGTTTTGGTAGCAGTTTAGATATGGGTTTGATCGGTGAATCTATCCCGATGAAACGTTTACGCGATCAAGTGAAGCGCATTGGTCCAACGGACGTCAGCATTCTGATTTCTGGGGAAAGTGGGACTGGTAAAGAGGCGGTTGCTAGGGCCATCCATAAAGTCTCTTCACGCTCTCATAAACCGTTTATGGCAATTAACTGTCGCGCACTCAATGAACAACGTTTCCAAGCTGAAGTATTTGGTATTAACGCCGATGAAGATATGGAAGCATGCCTGCTTGAACAAGCAGATGGTGGCACCGTGTTGTTTAATGACATTCTTACCATTTCAAAAGAGCAGCAAATGAATCTGCTGAGATTCTTGCAAGAAGGCACCATTGATACCAAAGATGGCGTAAAAGCGGTTAACGTGCGTATTCTTGCTGCTAACTCGTCGGATGTTGAAAAAGCTTTGATTGACGGTGACTTCAATGAAGAGCTTTACCATTACATCAACGTTCTGCGCATCAATGTCCCTAGCTTGAAAGAACGTGCGAGTGACATCGCATTGCTGGCTCGTTTCTACTTACAAGAGTTCTCAAAAGAGTACAACTCGCAAGCAAAAAGCTTTTCTGAGGATGCATTCAAGGCACTGACACGTTATTTCTGGCCTGGAAATGTGCGTGAGCTGATGAACCAAGTGAAGCGAGCGGTATTAATGTCCGACAGCGTAATGATTGAAGATCATCACTTAGATTTACCTCAACGTAATGACTCAAAGCGCAGCTTGAAATCAATCCGAGAGAAGAGTGAACGTGATGCGTTGCTGGTTGTTTTGGAATCTCATTCTGGTCAAGTTTCAAATGCGGCGAAAGAGCTCGGAGTTTCGCGTGCAACCATGTATCGACTACTTAATAAACATAACTTGATTTCCGAACAAGCCATGTAGTTGGCCTTTCCCTGTGTTAAATAGGCGAATAAATACAATAAAAGAGAGTGGCCACAGAGCCGCTCTTTTTATTTTTGTTTGGTTTGATTTATAAAATCCGCAAATTTATATATTCCTCAGGTGAATATGTTATACGTAAAAGTATATGAAACTAAATTGCGGTGTATTGATTTGTTTTTAATCAAAAAGGCAAAAAATGTTTGATATATATTCATCAAAGCTTACAATTTAACCGTAACTCAATGAGTTATACCTTTCATAAACGGATTAATTTTTAGCTAGGAGGCGCAAGATGAAACATTACGTTGTTAACACCACTGCTTGCGCTGATCGTATGCCTATCGCTCCGATAATCCTTAAATCGGATGATACCAATACCACTGGCTCACAAGATAAAAATTAATCCGTAACCTATCATATTTATTACTAGGCTGCGGGAAAGTAGCGGCTTAGTATCAACAGAATATTTCTGTTCATTTTACGCACTATTTTTTCCCAGTCGAATACATCGATAATCGGAGAAAATATTATGCGTCACTCTATTTACCTACAATTGGCCACTTTGCTATTGAAAGCAGACCTTAAACGCGAAGAAAAACAATGGCAGCGTACCATACGCCGAACTGCTCATGATATTCCATGGACGAATGTTCATCTATTGAGGGATATTGGTTTAGATCGCGATGGTCGTTCTACACGTGCCAATGTTCCGGATGCAGTAAAAGTTGAACGTCGAGTTCGTCACCTTCGTCGAATCTTAACGTCGCGAATAATGACGTAATCGTTAGCGTGTTGGACTGACTGAGTTGCTAACGAGTCATTCAACACGCTTAACTTTTTATATGAAGTATGACTTCATTGGATAAACAGCTGATCTTGAAGATCAGCTGTTTTCGTTTGAAGGGAGCTTTACTGTTAAGGGCAAGGATTCGAGTAAGTTGTACCTATTGCTTGAATTTCAGTAAGTAGCTCGTCGCTAAGTTGCAAATCAATACTGTCGATATTGGCTTTTAATTGGTCTAGGTTTGTTGCTCCGATAATGTTAGAAGCAACAAATGGACGCTGATTGACAAACGCGAGCGCCATTTGTGCAGGGTTTAGACCATGCTCTTGAGCTAAATTGACGTAAGCTTCGGTCGCTTTAACACCTTGTGGAGTGAAGTAGCGCGCAAAACGCTCCCACTTAGTGCATCGAGCGCCTTCAGGTTTTGCCCCGTTTAGGTATTTACCACTCAGGCAGCCAAATGCCAAAGGAGAGTAGGCAAGTAACTGAACGCCTTCGTAATGGCTGATTTCAGACAAGCCAACTTCGAAGCTGCGGTTCAATAAGTTATATGGGTTTTGAATGGAGACAATTCTTGGCAAATCGTGCTTTTCTGCCAAACGCAGTAGCGACATCACCCCCCACGGCGTCTCGTTGGATACGCCGATATAGCGCACTTTACCTGCATTCACTAATTCAGTAAGCGCTTCCAACGTTTCAATTAACGTGACTTCTTCTTGTTTGTCAGGGTATGGGTAGTTGAGTTGACCAAAGCAGTTGGTTTGACGCTGCGGCCAATGTAGTTGGTACAAATCGACATAATCGGTTTGTAGACGATTAAGGCTGTCATCAATTGCTGTATGGATGTGGCGACGATTAAGGCTCATGTTGTCTCTAATGTGAGGAACATTGCGAGGGCCTGCCACTTTTGTTGCCAGTACTGCTTTCTCTCTTTTGCCGCTTTTTGCTAACCAATTACCGATGTATTGCTCGGTGAGCCCTTGTGTTTCCGAGTTTGGCGGTACAGGGTACATCTCTGCGGTATCGATGAAGTTCACCCCATGATCGAGGGCAAAGTCGAGCTGTTCAAAGGCGTCCTTTTCTGTGTTTTGCTCGCCAAACGTCATAGTGCCGAGGCAGATTTTACTGATCTCAAGTGATGAGTGCGGTAGTTTTGTGTATTGCATATCACGTCCTTGAAGAGTTACCGACTAAATAAGTGACTCCAATATAGGGGATTTTTAGCCGCAATCGCAAATGATTTACGTATAAAGGAAGAGCAAACTCGAAAGCTACAGTTAGCCTAACTACACTTAAATGATCGTGTGAAGGAGGTATGTTATGCAGAAGCATCAATTGGACATGTGGCTACATGGTCCACATAAAGATACTTATAAAACTCCCAAAGTATTTGTGATTGGGTGTTCTGATGTCTCTGACTATCTTTTAGCTGTGGAGTACAAGCATCAACTTGAGCCGATTAAAGACGGTGAAGACCCGATACATTTTGGCTCTCTAGACTTAGTAAAAGAAGAACTATTGAGGCTAGGGGTCGATAAAGCGTATTTAAGGCTGCGCAATGCGTATGACGAATGTGGCACTGAAGAGGCGGCCTCATACTGCGATATTGAGTTATCGCTCGTGACGCACTAAATAGCTGATATGGTTTTATTCTGGTTGAGTGTTAATGTAGTGCTTGAGTAAGATCTGTTCAGTAAACTGTGTTCTAAGGTAAAAGCCTCGGGGCAGAGTTTTCATCGGCTTACCATTTGAGTTGTATGCTTCGGTGAGCGCTTTTGCATTTGCGGCTTTAGGGCGAAGATGCAGCGCTTCTCCGTGTCTGGCGGAAATTTGATCAAATCTTCCCAAGACGATCATCTCCATTAACTCTTCCCAGTCATTTCGCAAAATCCGTTCTTCTTCTTCATCTGGTGACCAAATTAGTGGACTGCCCACACGTCTTTCAGCGAGTGGGATTTCTCGTTCTCCTTCTACGGGTACCCAAAGCACACGAGATAGCTTGTTTCGAACATGACTTGTTTCCCATGTAAGACCATGAACACCAGTGAGGGGGGCCACAGAAACAAAGGTTGTTTCTAAAGGTTTGCCAGAGTAACTGATCGGAATACTTTTCAACTCGATCCCTAGTTTTGCGAAATCTTGTTGAGGTTTACTGCCTGCTGGAGCGCCCAAGTGCCATTCGAGTAATTGACCCACCCAACCTTTATCACGTTTTAAGTTTTCAGGAACAATCATATTCGCCTCGGTGGCCAACTCAGCAAAACTGAGTCCTGCCATATCATGCGCTCGTTCCAATAGCTCTGCTTCTGTTTGTGGTTCTGGTTTCATAGTTACAAGGTGGTATTACAAAAAATATAGTTTATCAAACTCCGACCAAATCTACTGTTTAAGATTTCACCGAGGCGGTGTAAGAACGATCAATTCATAACTTATCCACAGGCGGAGGAGGTATTGATAAGATCCTGACGGGGTCTGTATGAATAAACAGGGGTTAAAATGCATTTTTGGGGTTGATTTTGTTGTAATCATCTAAACGAATAGCAGGTGAGTGTGGATAAATAGCCTGTTGGTGGATCTTTGACCGATCTGAGTTTGGTGAAAAGATCATCAAGAAATTGAAGATCGAATTATCGTTATTTTTAAAAATAAATACTTTTTTATCAATATTTTATGTTTATTTTTTTGTTTATTCATTTGTTTTTCATTTGATGGGATTGAACTGAATTACTCATTTGAATTGAATTCTTCACAAAGTTATTCACAGAAAAGGTGAATAAATGTGGGCGATGTCTCACTCTTGTGTTGATAAGGTATGGTTTGATTAAAAGATATCCAAAAATGGTGAAAAGGTAATAAATCTTGCTCATATCACATCAGTAAGTTTGCTAGTAATGGGGATATGTGGAAAAATCACGGTAATAAAAAATTTATTCATAGAGGTTAGCCAGTGATAGATGGCGATGGTTACCGACTTAATGTTGGTATTGTGATATGTAATAACCATGGTCAGGTCTTCTGGGCTAAACGATACGGGCAACACTCATGGCAATTTCCACAAGGTGGGATTGACGAAGGTGAAACCCCTGAACAAGCCATGTTCAGGGAGTTATACGAAGAAGTCGGTTTAACGAAAAAAGACGTTAAGATCATTGCAACAAGTCGTCATTGGTTAAGATATAAGCTACCAAAGCGATTGGTGCGTTGGGACTCCAAGCCTGTTTGTATCGGCCAAAAACAGAAATGGTTTCTGCTGAGATTAGAATGCGATGAGTCTCGCATTAATATGCAACGCGGAAAATCCCCTGAATTTGATGGTTGGCGCTGGGTAAGTTACTGGTATCCAGTTAGGCAAGTTGTTTCTTTCAAGCGAGATGTTTATCGACGAGCGATGAAAGAATTTGCATCCTTAGCCATGCCTTTTCGAGAGAGAAAAGCGAAAGGGAAAAGAAAAAAGCAACGTAGAGGATAATCATGCTCAGTCAGCTAAGGGAAATAGTTGAGAAAGTCTCCAGGGTCGATGATGTGCATCTGGCACTCGATATATTGGTGAAAGAGACTTGTGCTGCCCTTAGTACTGAGTGCTGTACTATCTATCTTGCTAATGAAGAAATGCAGCGCCTTGAGTTAATGGCAACTCAAGGCCTTATTTTTGAAGGTGATAGTATTCATATCAACTTCAATGAAGGCTTGGTTGGGTTGGTAAAACGAAGCGCTGAACCCCTTAACCTTGCCGAAGCCTCAAAACACCCCGAGTTCAAATTCTTTCCTCAACTCGGCGAACAGATTTACCACTCTTTTTTAGCTACTCCAATCATTCATCGTAAACAAGTTTTAGGTGTGTTGGTGATCCAACAAAAAACGCCGCGCTTGTTTAGTGAAATGGAAGAATCGTTTCTTGTTACCTTATCCGCTCAGTTAGCGGTGCTCATTGCACATGCGCAGAATCTTGGGCATTGGCAGTTAGCATCTAAACCCACGGTATTAAAAGGTTTGCCTGCGTCTACTGGTGTCGCGATTGGAGAGTTTTGGTTCGACAATACCCAGCCGAGTTTATCGGATGTTTTCCCTTCGTCCACGTTAGATAAGGAACGCGAGCACGAGACATTACTGGTGGCCATAGAGCGAGCGTTAAATGACTTTCGCCGTATGCGGAAAAAGCTGGACAGTGAAATCAACAAAGATGCGCTGGCGATCTTCGATCTGTTTACTCACTTACTGAATGATCCGATGCTTCGCGGTGATTTGAAGAAGCAGATTGAAAAAGGAGATAGGGCAGACTGGGCGTTACGCCAAGTTGTAGAGTCATACTCGAATCGATTTGCAAGAATGTCGGATGTATACATGCGTGAAAGAGCGCAAGATATCCGAGAGTTAGGGCAAAGGCTGCTCTATTTTCTGCACAACAGTGAGCAAGAAAATTCTGCAATTGATCGTCCCATTATTTTGGTGGCGAACGAACTCACTGCCACCTTGCTCGCTTCTGTACCTAAAGAGTTTTTGTTAGCCGTCGTATCATTAGAGGGAGGCGCAAACTCTCACGCTGCCATTTTATCTCGAGCTCTTGGGGTCCCTGCAGTCATGGGCGCCAACATTAATCCGGATGTGGTGAATGGCAAACTCGGGATAGTCGACGGCTATACGGGTGAGATCTTCTTAGAGCCAAACCGCCAGTTGTTGCGAGAGTATCGCAGCTTAGTAAGCGAAGAGTCTGAACTGTTTGCCATGGTAAACAAGGACCTCGCACTCCCTGCGGTTACGCAAGATAATCACCATATCGAAATTATGCTGAATGCGGGACTCAGTGCAGACAGTAATATTGCCATCAACACAGGTGTTGATGGTGTTGGGTTGTACCGAACTGAGATTGCATTTTTACTTCAGCATCACTTTCCTTCGGAAGATGAGCAGTATCATCAATACCAAGCAATACTTAACAGCTATCCGAATCAACGAGTAGTGATGCGTACTTTGGATATTGGTGGTGACAAACCTTTGCCGTATTTGCCCATTGAAGAAGATAATCCGTTTCTAGGCTGGCGTGGCATTCGTTTTACATTGGATCATCCAGACATTTTCTTGATCCAGCTGCGTGCAATGTTAAGAGCGAGTGCAGAAAGCGGAAACTTAAGTATCTTATTGCCAATGGTGTCAGGGGTAAAAGAGCTAGACGATGCCATTAGCTTGATTAATCAAGCTCACAGCGAAGCCGTTTTGCTTGATGATAGAATTCAATTCCCACAAATTGGGGTCATGATTGAAGTACCATCGATGGTGTATCTGTTGCCAACGATTGCTCACCGTGTTGATTTTGTTTCTGTCGGGACCAACGATTTAACTCAGTATTTATTAGCGGTAGATAGGAACAATTCGCGCGTAGCGGATGTCTATGAATCTATGCATCCTGCGGTACTGTTAGCGCTTAAGCAAATCCATGAGGTGTGTGATAAATATCAGGTGCCCGTGTGTATTTGTGGTGAGCTAGCGGGTGATCCATTTGGCGCTCTTCTCTTACTTGGGTTAGGGTATACCAGTTTGAGTATGAACACCTCCAATGTGGCTAAGGTGAAATATTTGATTCGTCATAGCCAACAAGAAGAATTAGAAAAATTAGCGGAGCAAGCAATGACAAAGTCCTATGGGGAGGACATTCATCAAATGATGCATGACTTCTTCATTCAACAGGGCTTTGCGGGCTTTATTCGTGCAGGTAAAAAGTAGGAAATCGTGACCGTCTCTTTATTTTTGTTATTGTTGGCGCTAGGCGCTTTTGTGGGTGTGATGGCGGGGTTACTCGGTATCGGTGGTGGTTTGATTGTTGTTCCTGCCTTGTTGTATTTGCTTCCTCTTGCTGGGATCTCTCCAGAAATGAGTATGCACATGGCCTTAGCCACTTCGTTAGCGAGTATTATTGTCACGTCTGGCTCATCGGCGATGAATCACCTTAAGCTCGGCAATGTCGATATGTTTGTCGTAAAATGGTTGATGCCTGGTGTGGTCATTGGTGGCTTTGTTGGTGCCAATATTGCTGAGTGGATCCCTACACACTATTTGCCGAAAGTGTTTGGTGTCATTGTTCTTTGCCTGTCAGTACAAATGTTTCGTTCCATTAAAGTTACGAGCAGTAAACCTATGCCGAGCAGCCCTGTGACTGTAGTTTACGGCACGGGAATTGGTGTCGTATCAAGCCTTGCTGGTATTGGTGGTGGCTCACTGTCGGTACCATTTTTAAATAAACATGGGATAGAGATGCGTAAAGCGGTGGGCTCATCCTCCGTTTGTGGTTGCGTGATTGCTATTTCTGGTATGATCGGCTTCATCTTACATGGCTATAAAGTGGAAGGCTTACCTTCATACAGTATTGGCTATGTTTATCTTCCCGCTTTATTAGCGATTGCTATGGCCTCGATGCTCACAACAAAAGTGGGTGCGAAGCTGGCAACTAACCTTCCAACTGCGGTATTAAAAAAGATATTCGCGGTGTTCTTAATGTTTGTTGCAGCGACCATGCTGCTCTAAGCTTGTACCCAAGTCATTCTCGCTGAACCAAGCATCTAGAGGTTACTTGGGTATATTTATTTTGTTGTGATAAGAAGAGAATGATTTATGTCTCAGGGATATATTGAATTTCCCAATATTGATCCGGTTTTAATCTCTATTGGTCCTGTTTCGGTTCGTTGGTACGGTTTGATGTACCTTGTGGGCTTTATGTTTGCTCTATGGTTAGCGAACCGACGTGCAGATAAGCCTGGAAGTGGTTGGACACGAGAGCAGGTTTCTGATTTGTTGTTCGCAGGCTTCCTTGGCGTGGTGATTGGTGGCCGTGTAGGCTACGTGCTTTTCTACAATTTTGAGCTCTTCCTGGCTGACCCTTTGTATCTATTTAAAGTGTGGACCGGTGGTATGTCTTTCCACGGGGGCTTACTGGGTGTGATTACTGCGATGTTCTGGTATGCACACAAAAACGGGCGAACTTTCTTCGGTGTTGCTGACTTTATCGCGCCGCTTGTGCCATTTGGTTTGGGTATGGGGCGTTTAGGTAACTTCATGAACAGCGAGTTGTGGGGCCGAGTAACGGATGTGCCTTGGGCGATCGTTTTCCCAAATGGCGGTCCACTGCCACGTCATCCATCGCAGCTTTATGAAATGGCGCTTGAAGGTATCGTCCTTTTCTTCATTTTGAATTGGTTCATCAAGAAACCTCGTCCTCTAGGTTCTGTTTCAGGACTCTTTCTTGCGGGTTACGGAACCTTCCGTTTCCTAGTAGAATACGTGCGCGAACCAGACGCTCATTTGGGTTTATTCGGTGGCTTTATTTCCATGGGACAGATTTTATCCCTGCCAATGGTGGTTATCGGTGTCCTCATGATGGTTTGGGCATACAAACGTGGTCATTACAAAGACGAATTACCACAAAAGACGAAGTAAGGTATTGGTGTGAAACAGTATTTAGATTTGTGTCAACGCATCGTTGACCAAGGTGTTTGGGTTGAAAATGAGCGTACAGGCAAGCGCTGCCTGACCGTAATCAACGCGGATTTAACCTACGATGTTGCGAACAATCAATTTCCGTTGGTCACCACACGTAAAAGTTTTTGGAAAGCGGCCGTTGCAGAACTATTAGGGTATATTCGTGGTTACGATAATGCGGAAGATTTTCGTAAGCTGGGCACGAAAACCTGGGATGCCAATGCCAACCTAAATGATGCCTGGTTGAATAACCCATACCGTAAAGGTGAAGACGACATGGGCCGTGTCTATGGGGTTCAAGGGCGCGCCTGGGCGAAACCTGATGGTGGTCATGTTGACCAGCTACGTAAGATAGTGGATGACTTAACGCGTGGTGTTGATGACCGCGGTGAAATCTTGAACTTCTACAATCCGGGTGAGTTCCACATGGGGTGCTTGCGTCCTTGTATGTACAGTCACCATTTTTCATTGCTGGATGATACGCTTTACCTGAATAGTACTCAGCGTTCGTGTGATGTACCGCTTGGCTTAAACTTCAATATGGTTCAAGTTTACGTGTTCTTGGTGATTATGGCGCAAATTACGGGCAAGAAACCTGGTCAGGCATTTCATAAGATTGTGAATGCTCACATTTATGAAGATCAGCTTGAACTGATGCGCGATGTTCAGTTGAAACGTGAGCCATTAAAAGCGCCGACGTTCCATATCAACCCAGAGATTAAATCTCTAGAAGATTTGGAAACATGGGTCACACTGGATGACTTTTGGGTTGAAGGGTACGAGCATCACGATCCTATTCGTTACCCATTCTCAGTGTAACGAGTATCGTTCTTCAAGATATAGAAAAAGCTCCGAATGGAGCTTTTTTCTTTTTTGTACTTAGAAGGTATTATTTTAGTGCACTGACAATATAACGGTGAATTGGGTTGGTCTGCATCGGTGTGGACAGTGCCGGGCTAATAAACTTAGGTTGAGTGAATATTTCTTTACTCACTAATGAACGGATAAGCTCAAAGTACTTCAGCTCTGTTTTCCCGCACAACAATAGTGAAAAGTCATCGCCCAATTTATCATAGGCATTGAGCACCTCTCGGAATCCTCTAAGATACAAGTAATCCTTCGTTAAACCTCCACCTCGATAGACTCGGGCAGTCGTTGTAAATGCTTGAAGATCAGAAGCTTTATACTGTTCTTTTAATAGCATGAACGTATGGCGGAAATCGCGATCCTTGATCATCGACTCTACTGCCAGAACTCGTAAGGCTAAGGTTCTTAGGCGCTTGATACTGAAATGTCCTGACAGATACTCACATAATATAGCCAGCCCTTCTTGAGTGTTGGTATTGGCAGGACAACCTAAGCTCAGGACTTTTAGCGGTTGTTGACGACCGTTAAGCGTAGTCAGGAGATGTACTCCCATTTCATGATGTGCAAGAGCCTCCAGCTCATCAGTGGTGATGTACGCCGCGTGGTTAATTTTGACTCGAGATCCTGAAACTAGTGCGTTTGCTAACATCCCGTCCAACACCTGTATTTCACATTCATACCCATTGCGTTGAGCAAAATTTTGCATGAAACGTGCTATTGCACGGCTATCGTGCTGAGGTTCTTTTTCTTCTTCTGTAGGAAGGTGCAATATGAAATGGGCGTTGGCAATATCTTTGGCGCTCGGTTCCCCATAATAGCGTAAGGAGTTATAAAGAAACTCTTGCGTACCTATGGTATTCACTTGATCCAGTTTATCTGCATAAGACTGAATTACATCCGCGTACAGCCTCTGCAGTTGGGTGTCTTGAATGTTTTCTAGAGGTAGCTCATATAGACGTCGCTTTGCGCTGTGGGTATCTACGTTAGTAATTGAATATTGAAAATTAGGCTCTTGAGAATATTTGTTTTTAATGAAACGTTCTCTTTCTTGAGCATAATTAAGAGGATTCACGCTACTGAGGATATCAATATCAGCAACCAGTTGGGTTAGGTTTTCGTCTATTGCGAGTTGCTGATCAGAAATAGCGTCATTAAGCTGCGTCATGTTGTCGACTCCAAATGAGATAGCTCAGCATAAGCATGCTGATGTGGCTCAAATTATCACCGGACAATCGATTTGAACAGTTTAATTATCATAAAAAAGGCTCCACGATGTGGAGCCTAAACAATAAGCGATGGTATGTCGTTGTTGTTACGTTGTTAGGGCTAGAATTGCACCTGGTAGAATAACGAATACTGACATTAGGTAACCACCAACAACTGCTTTATTCTTAATAGCCATTTCAGAAATCATCTCAGCGCCTTTAACCGGAATCTCACGTAGGAATGGAATTCCAAAGATAAACAGCGTCGCCATGATGTTAAATACTAAGTGGACTAGAGCGATTTGTAGTGCGAATACTGCGAACTCTCCAGATACCGCTGTCGCTGCTAGTAGTGCCGTAATACAAGTACCAATGTTAGCACCCAGAGTGAAAGGGTAGATATCTCGTACTTTCAACACGCCAGTACCAACCAACGGAACCATTAAACTTGTCGTGGTTGAGGAAGATTGTACTAGAACGGTCACGATTGAGCCTGATACGATGCCGTGAATAGGACCACGACCGATGGCGTTTTTCAAAATTTCACGTGCGCGACCAACCATTAGGCTCTTCATCAATTTACCCATCACTGTGATTGCAACGAAGATAGTCGCAATACCCAAAGCAATAAGCATGACGCCGCCAACAGTATCACCGAAGGTAGAAAGTGGCTCTTTAATTGCGCCTACGACTGGCTTTGTAATTGGTTTAATAAAGTTGAAGCCCTTAATGCTCATATCACCAGTAGCAAGCAGTGGAGAAACAAGCCAGTGAGAAACTTTCTCTAAAATGCCGAACATCATTTCCAACGGAAGGAAAATAGCGACAGCAAGCAAGTTGAAGAAGTCGTGAATGGTTGCACTTGCAAATGCACGTTTGAACTCTTCTTTACAGCGCACGTGGCCAAGAGACACAAGCGTATTGGTCACTGTGGTACCAATGTTAGCACCCATCACCATAGGGATAGCGGTTTCTACAGGTAAGCCACCTGCAACCAAGCCTACAATAATAGACGTTACAGTACTTGAAGACTGAATTAAGGCTGTTGCCACCAAGCCGATCATTAGACCTGCAACTGGGTGTGCGGCAAATTCAAATAGCACCTTAGCTTGATCGCCAGTTGCCCATTTAAAGCCACTACCAACCATAGATACTGCTAGAAGAAGCAGATATAACATGAATGCCAAGTTAGCCCAGCGTAACCAACGAGCTGTGCTCGAAATTGGTGCCACTGTTGAAGTAGCTTGGTTCATCATAATTTTCTCCGTTGACCTTTCAGTTCATTTTTCGGTCTGTAGTTGAATCTGCGGGCGATGTTAGAGAACAAATATTTCAGTAATATTACAGATTTCTTGCTGTGAGAGATTTTTATTGTTCTTTTTGATAATGGCGTAAAAGAGGAAGAAAATTAATTTTTAACTTGTTGATTTTAATGGTTAAATTTTGATTTCTTTTTGTTTGATTTTTGCGTTTTTTTTGTAGAGAAAATGCGCCTCAGTTCAACTTTTATGACAGTGTTGACTTTATACTTTCGGTAAAACTTATGCTTTTGTAAGGTATTGTATGGTTTTGTCGAGTTTATTGTTTGTCTCTGTCACATTTGGTATAAAAAGTATCACTTTCTTTTCGGGACTCGATCATGTCACATCTAAACTACAACCATCTCTATTATTTCTGGATGGTGTGCAAACAGGGCTCTGTAACTAAGGCGGCTGACGCGCTCTTCCTGACACCGCAAACCGTGACAGGACAGATTAAAGCGCTTGAAGAGCGCATGAAAGGAAAGTTAACCAAGCGCAATGGTCGTACAGTTGAGCCCACTGAGTTAGGTCAGCTTGTGTTTAAGTACGCCGACCGGATGTTCGGTTTGAGCTATGAGATGTTAGATATCGTCAATTACAGCCAGCACTCGAACATTCTATTTGAAGTTGGTGTAGCCGATGCATTATCTAAGCGCTTGGTCAGTAAAGTACTGATGACGACCGTCCCGGAAGATAACAGTATTCATTTACGCTGTTATGAATCGACCCACGAACTGCTACTTGAACGCCTTTCTCAGCACAAGCTAGATATGATCCTTTCGGATTGTCCCGTTGATTCTACTCAAAGTCCTGGCCTTTATAGCAAAAAGTTGGGTGAAAGTAGCATGAGCTTTTTTGCTTCTTCTGAAATTGAAAATGTGCGATTCCCTGAGATCTTGGAACAAAAAAAACTTCTGATTCCCGCGAGCCGAACGGCTATGGGGCGTAAAGTTATTCAATGGTTTGATCGTCAAGGCCTTCAACCCAATGTGCTAGGGGAGTTTGATGATGTTGCGTTGATGAAAGCTTTTGCTCGGTACCACGATGATGTGATTTTCTTGGCACCGACCGTATACATGTCGGAGATTGAAGACGACCGAAATTTACAGCTAATTGGCCATGTCGATGGGCTAAAAGAAGAGTACTACGTGATTTTTGCGGAACGAATGATCCAACACCCCGCGGTAAAAAATGTTTGTGATGCTGATTTCAGTCAAATGTTTGAGTAAACCCGTATCGTTGCGTAAATAAATAGATTACTATCAATAAAAATATAATTCTAAATAATATCTAAGTAAGCAAGATACTTGTTTTAGTGAGCAAAACTATTAATTATTGATGGCGCACCAATTAAAATCCTTGGTGGATAATATTGGTGTATCACTAACAACTAAATTAGAGGTTCTAATAATGAAGACTCTGGAAGTGTATCTTGATTTTCTTAGATATATAAATCAGTGCAACACAACAAGCTGGCCAGGGTTGGAATAAGTAAGTTGTAGCTAGAGGTCCAACACATGAATCTACAAGAAATGGAGCAGAACTCCGCAAAAGCCGTCGTGTTGCTCAAAGCGATGGCAAACGAGAGACGCCTACAAATCCTTTGTATGCTGCATAACCAAGAGCTGTCCGTGGGAGAGCTGTGTGCAAAGTTAGAGCTAAGCCAGTCGGCATTATCTCAGCATCTTGCTTGGCTTCGCCGTGATGAGTTAGTCACGACAAGGAAAGAAGCACAGACGGTGTACTACACATTAAAGAGTGATGAAGTGAAAGCGTTAATAAAAACACTGCATAGTCTTTATTGTGCTGAGAGTGCTCAACATTAATTAAATAGTCCTAATATACTGCTCATCTTAGAGTGTGAATCTAACTTGTTGGAATATTTGAGAGTGGCGTTAAACTTTTGATGATAGGGTACTACTCATCGACCAATTTGCTTTGTTCTCAAGTGTTTTATTAGTGCTTTCTAGTTTGAGCGTTATATGGGTAATGAATAAGCTGATGTCTTTAAATGGGACATTCAGAAAAAGAAAAGCTGGCATTGCCAGCTTTTTTTATTAAGAAAACTTTGTAGATATAAAAAAACCGACACAAGGTCGGTTTTTTCTTCACTGTAAAATCAGGACTCTATTAAAGAGCTTTGATTTGTGCAGCGAAACGAGACTTATGGCGAGCTGCTTTATTCTTGTGAATAAGGCCTTTAGTTGCCATGCGGTCTAGGATAGGTGTAACTACAGCGAATGCAGCAGTTGCAGCTTCTTTGTCGCCTGCTTCGATAGCAGCAACAGTTTTCTTCATGTAAGTACGCATCATTGAGCGACGGCTAGCATTGTGCTGACGACGTTTCTCAGCTTGGATAGCGCGCTTCTTAGCAGATTTACTATTTGCCAAGGGTCTAACTCCCAAAAACTTAGTTCTGTGACAATTTAAGGGCGAGGAATATCCCTCATTTGCGCTTAAATGTCAAATGATTTGTGCAAAAACCGATCTAAGCCAAAACAAATTTTGGTAAGAGAGGTTATCGCGGTTAAGATGGCGGGGATTCTAACAGCATTTTTATACCAATGCTAATAATTATCCGCGAAAGGCACACTTATTCCTTACAACCCGCGGATAGATTTTTGACGTCTATTTACAGCACCTGTCAGAGAAACAGTATAGGGTTAGCTGTCTTATGGTGATATTCCGAGGTTACAGTGAGTAAACGACTACTCAAGTCTGGCATGATCGTCAGTGCTATGACATTTATTTCCCGCGTTCTTGGCCTAGTTCGTGATGTTGTAGTGGCAAATTTAATGGGGGCAGGAGCAAGCGCAGACGTCTTTTTCTTCGCCAATAAAATTCCTAATTTTTTACGACGTTTGTTTGCTGAAGGTGCTTTTTCCCAAGCGTTTGTACCTGTTTTAACGGAAAGCCATGCTCAAGGCGACATGAATAAAACTCGGGAGCTCATTGCTCGTGCGGCGGGTACATTAGGGGTGATAGTCTCAATTGTTACCATCTTAGGTGTTCTAGGTTCCGGAGTGGTGACTGCACTGTTTGGTTTTGGTTGGTTCCTAGACTGGATGCATGGTGGTCCCGCGGCTGAGAAGTTCGAACTTGCTAGCGTGATGCTCAAGATTACCTTTCCTTATTTATGGTTCATCACTTTTGTTGCCCTATCGGGAGCCATTCTCAATACACTAGGTAAGTTTGCGGTTTCTTCGTTTACTCCTGTCTTCCTCAATGTGATGATCATTTTGGCAGCATGGTTTATCTCGCCGCAGATGCCACAGCCAGAGATTGGTCTTGCCATCGGTGTTTTCCTTGGTGGTTTGGTTCAGTTCTTATTTCAAATCCCTTTCCTTATTAAAGCGGGGGTTATGGTTAAGCCGAAATGGGGCTGGCGCGATCCGGGCGTGGTGAAGATCCGAACCTTAATGATTCCTGCTTTGTTCGGTGTGTCGGTAAGCCAAATCAACTTGTTGTTTGATACTTTTATTGCCAGCTTTCTGCAAACCGGTTCGATCAGTTGGTTGTACTATTCAGATCGCTTGTTGGAATTCCCGTTAGGTCTGTTTGGTATTGCTATTGCAACGGTGATTTTACCAGCATTATCACGCAAACATGTTGACGCACAAAATGAAGGATTCGCACAAACCATGGACTGGGGGGTGCGCATGGTGATCTTACTTGGCCTTCCTGCAATGCTTGGTTTGATGGTACTGGCAAAACCTATGTTGATGGTGTTATTCATGCGAGGTGAGTTTTCGCCACAAGACGTACATCAAGCATCATTGTCACTCTTTGCTTACGCTTCAGGCTTGTTGAACTTTATGCTGATTAAAGTGCTCGCTCCGGGTTATTACTCGCGTCAAGACACTAAAACGCCAGTGAAATACGGCATCATTGCGATGGTGACCAACATGGTATTTAATGCAATTTTTGCGTACTTCTATGGCTACGTTGGCTTGGCTATCGCGACGGCACTATCGGCATTTGTGAATATGGCACTGCTGTATCGTGGCCTGCACATCGCAGAGGTATACCAAATCACTAAGCGAACCGTCTTCTTTATTATACGTTTAGCTATTGCTGGCGCGGCGATGGTGGCGGCAATCTTATGGCAACTGGAAGATATGTCAGTATGGCTGGGCTGGAGCTTTGCTCACCGAAGCGCGGTGCTAGGGATGTTGATCGGTTTAGGAGCCGTAGTTTACCTAGTGGTTCTATTTTTAACTGGTGCGCGTTTAAAAGACCTAAAAGCTGGGACAGACTGAGGGTGATTAGTATATAATCCGTCAGTTTCACACAGTGTAAAGTAAAACAGAGGCAGAAAGCAGTATCCAATGGAACTGATTAGAGGCATTCACAATATCAACCCGCGACATCATGGTTGTGTGCTGACTATTGGCAATTTCGATGGTGTCCATAAAGGCCATCAACAAGTATTGCAGCAAGTGTCTGAGCAAGCGGACAGGCTATCCTTGCCTTCTGTTGTGATGACCTTTGAACCTCAGCCGATGGAGCTGTTTGCCAAAGACAAGGCACCTGCAAGGTTGACTCGATTACGCGATAAGTTCGTGCAATTGAGTAAGCTCGATATTGACCGCTTACTGTGTGTCAATTTCAATCGCCATTTTGCAAATTTAACCGCGGAAGAGTTTATCCGTGACTTGTTGGTCGAGCGTTTGGGTGTTAAGTTTCTTGTCGTTGGTGATGATTTCTGCTTTGGCAAAGGCCGTACAGGTAACTTTGCAATGCTGCAGGAAGCAGGGGAAAAATACGGCTTTGATGTCGTAAGTACCCAGAGCTTTTGTTTACAACAATTACGTGTCAGCAGTACGGCTATCCGTCAAGCGCTGGCGCGTGACGATTTGCATTCCGCGCAACAGATGCTGGGAAGAAACTACAGCATCAGCGGTCGTGTTTCTCATGGAAGAAAGCTAGGTCGAACCATTGGGTTCCCTACTGCAAATATTCCTTTGAAACGCTGTGTTTCTCCGGTTTCCGGAGTCTATGTTGTTCAAGCGCTTGGCTTAGGAAATAAGCCAGTTGGTGGTGTTGCTAATATTGGTCAAAGACCAACCGTCAATGGTGTTCGCCAACAGTTAGAAGTGCACTTATTCGACTTTCATGCCAATTTATATGGCAAGCAACTAGAAGTGGAACTTTTGCATAAACTTCGAGATGAGCAAAAGTTTGAGTCGTTTGAAGCACTTAAACAACAAATTGAATTGGATGCTGAAGCAGCAAGGGTGTGGCTGCGTCAGCTTAAGCGTTGAGCGGTTTATTCCACCGTTCAACATAATGTCTAATTTTCGCCCAATATAACGGAATTAAGAATCGATGAGTGAGTATAAAGATACCCTGAACTTACCTGAAACAGGGTTTCCAATGCGCGGCAACCTGGCCAATCGTGAGCCAGAAATGCTTAAGCGTTGGTACAAAGAAGATCTTTACGGTGAAATCCGTAAAGCTAAGAAAGGCAAAAAGTCATTCGTATTGCACGATGGCCCTCCTTACGCAAATGGTGACATTCATATTGGTCACGCACTAAACAAGATTCTTAAAGACATTATTATTAAATCCAAAACACTTTCAGGTTTTGACGCACCTTACATCCCAGGCTGGGACTGCCACGGTCTACCAATCGAATTAATGGTAGAGAAGAAAGTAGGTAAGCCAGGCCAAAAAGTGACAGCAGCGGAATTCCGCGAGAAATGTCGTGAATACGCAGCAGGTCAGGTTGAAGGTCAGAAAGAGAGCTTCAAACGCCTTGGTATCATGGGTGAGTGGGACAAGCCATACCGCACTATGGATTTCGCAACTGAAGCGAACATTATTCGTGCTCTTGGTAAGATCGCAAGCAATGGTCACCTGCTAAAAGGTTTCAAACCTGTTCACTGGTGTACAGACTGTGGTTCTGCTCTTGCTGAAGCGGAAGTAGAATACAAAGATAAAGTATCGCCATCTATCGACGTTCGTTTTAAAGCGGCTGACGAAGCGGCACTGCTATCTAAATTTGAACTGACAGAAGGTCATGAAGGTCACGGTGACGTATCTATCGTTATCTGGACAACAACACCTTGGACACTGCCTGCAAACCGCGCAGTATGTCTACGTGATGATCTAGAGTACGTGCTTATCCAAACAGAAGGCGACAACGCTGAGCGTATCATCGTTGCTGCTGAGCTAGCGAAAGACGTAATGGACCGTGCGGGTATCGAGCACTTCCACAACCTTGGCTTTGCTAAAGGTGCGGACCTAGAGCTTTCTCAATTCCAACACCCATTCTACGATTTCACTGTACCAGCGATCCTTGGTGATCACGTTACGACTGATTCAGGTACTGGTGTTGTTCACACTGCTCCTGGTCACGGTCAAGAAGACTTCGCGGTTGGTAACAAGTACAACCTAGAAGTAGCAAACCCAGTTGGCTCAAACGGTGTTTACCTACCAGATACAGAGCTATTTGCTGGTCAGCACGTATTTAAAGCGAACGATGCAGTAGTAGAAGTACTAAAAGAAAAAGGTGCACTACTACACCACCACGCTTACGAGCACAGCTACCCACACTGTTGGCGTCATAAGACCCCAATCATCTTCCGTGCTACACCTCAATGGTTCGTTTCTATGGACCAAGCTGGCCTACGTGCTAAAGCATTAGAGTCAATCAAGAATGTAGAGTGGATGCCTGAGTGGGGTCAGAGCCGCATCGAAGGTATGATCGAAGGTCGCCCTGAGTGGTGTATCTCTCGTCAACGTACTTGGGGTGTGCCAATTGCTCTGTTTGTTCATAAAGAAACAGCAGAACTTCATCCAAACACGCTAGAGCTGATCGAGAAAGTCGCTAAGCTGGTTGAAGAGAAAGGCATCCAAGCATGGTGGGATGTAGATGCCGCTGAACTACTAGGTGCTGACGCTGACCAATACGAAAAAGTGCTAGATACGCTAGACGTATGGTTCGATTCAGGTGTCACTCACTTCTCTGTTGTTGATGCTCGTGAAGAGTACAACGGCAACAGTGCAGACCTATACCTAGAAGGTTCTGACCAACACCGCGGTTGGTTCCAATCTTCTTTAATTTCATCTATTGCGATGAAAGACGAAGCACCTTACAAACAAGTACTGACACACGGTTTCGTGGTTGACGGTCAGGGTCGTAAGATGTCTAAATCTATCGGTAACGTGGTTGCGCCAAAAGACGTAACCAACAAGCTAGGTGCTGACATTCTTCGTCTATGGGTTGCTTCTACAGACTACACTGGTGAAGTTGCGGTTTCTGATGAAATCCTAAAACGCAGCGCAGATGCGTACCGTCGTATCCGTAACACAGCGCGTTTCTTCCTAGCTAACTTGAGCGGCTTCAACCCTGAAACAGACATCGTTCCTGTTGAAGAGATGGTTGCGCTAGATCGCTGGGCGGTTGGTCGTGCACTAGCAGCACAAGAAGAGATTGTTAAAGCATACGAAGAGTACAACACACACGGTGTGACTCAGCGTCTAATGCAATTCTGTTCAATCGAAATGGGCTCTTTCTACTTAGACGTAATTAAAGACCGTCAGTACACAGCAAAACGTGGCGGCAACGCTCAACGTAGCTGTCAGACTGCACTTTACTACATCGTAGAAGCGCTAGTTCGTTGGATGGCGCCAATCATGTCGTTCACTGCAGATGAAATCTGGAACGAAATGCCAGGTCAACGCGACAAGTTCGTATTCACTGGTGAGTGGTTCGACGGTCTATTCGGTCTTGCTGAAGGTGAAGAGCTGAACAACGAATTCTGGTCTGAGATCCAAGCGGTTCGTGGTGCGGTAAACAAACTTCTAGAAGATGCGCGTAAAGAGAAAACCATTGGTGGTGCACTACAAGCTGAAGTGACTCTATTTGCTGATGACGCACTAGCGGCGAAGATCAACAAACTTGAAGATGAACTGCGCTTTGTTCTACTAACCTCTGCGGCGAAAGTTAAGCCTCTAGGTGAGAAGACGGATGCAGCACAAGCCACAGATATCGAAGGCTTATTTGTTGAAGTAGCAGCAGCTGAAGGCGAGAAGTGTGATCGTTGTTGGCACCACACGCCAGACGTAGGCACAATTGAAGGTCACGAGAAAATCTGTGGTCGTTGTGTGTCTAACGTAGACGGCGAAGGTGAAGTACGTAAATTCGCGTAATTGCCTAGAACGACTGAACTTTTTTTTAAATTAACAGCCCCAGTATTTACTGGGGCTGTTTGTAGGTAAAGTAATGAGTGAAAAAGCACTGACGTTAAAGCAATCTGGAGTTCGCTGGCTGTGGTTAGCAATTCTGGTATTTATTGCAGATATTGGCATCAAATTGGTGGTGATGGACAACATGGGCTACGGATGGGCAAACCGAATTGAGGTGTTGCCATTCTTCAACCTACTTTACGTTCATAACTACGGTGCCGCTTTCAGCTTCTTGAGCGATCAAGCTGGTTGGCAGCGCTGGTTATTTACAGGTATCGCGTTTGTTGTTACGGGTCTTTTGACCTACTGGATGAGTAAGCTTCCAGCAAAAGAAAAATGGAACAACATTGCTTATGCACTGATTATTGGTGGTGCAGTGGGCAACGTGTTTGACCGCGTCGTTCATGGCTTTGTTGTTGATTACCTAGACTTCTTCTGGGGTAACTACCACTGGCCAGCATTCAACCTTGCTGACATGGCGATCTGTATTGGTGCGGCAATGATTATTCTGGATGGCTTCCGTAAAAAAGACGCTGACAAGTAATCTTTTGCGGTATATCGAATAACCCTAAGCGTCGTCCGTTGATTCGAGCGACGCTTTTTATTATGTTGGAGCGCCAATCAGCATATCAATGTATAAAAAGACCAAGCTGACAGCGTAATAACCCAAGAACAAGGAAGCATTAACGTGACAACAATAACCAATGAATCGGTAGTAACCCTTCACTTTACGATTAAAATGAAAGACGGATCGGTTGCAGATAGTACTCATAACATGGGTAAACCAGCGAAATTTGTTATGGGTGATGGCAGCTTGAGTGAAAACTTTGAGCAGTGCTTGATAGGCCTCGAAACAGGCGCACAAAAAGCGATTGAGCTAAAGGCAGAAGACGCGTTTGGTATGCCAAACCCTGATCATATTCACTATATGGATCGCACTAAATTTGTAGGTGATGCAGAAGTGGAAGTTGGTACAATCATGGCCTTCAGTGGCCCTGATGGCATGGAAATCCCGGGCATTATTACAGAGATTGCAGGCGATTCAGTCACTGTGGACTTCAACCATCCTCTAGCGGGACAAGACGTGACTTTCGAAGTTGAAATTTTGTCAGTAGAATAGCGAACCCAATAAAGATAATTTCCATGAGCAATGAAATGAAAATCCTATTAGCTAACCCACGCGGCTTTTGTGCTGGTGTAGACCGTGCGATTAGCATCGTAGAGCGTGCGCTAGAGATGTATCAGCCACCGATTTATGTGCGTCATGAAGTGGTGCATAACCGTTTTGTGGTTGAAGGGCTAAAACAACGTGGTGCTATCTTCGTTGAAGAGCTGCATGAAGTGCCAGACAACAACATTGTGATTTTTTCTGCTCATGGTGTATCGCAGGCGGTTCGTCAGGAAGCCAAGCTGCGTGATTTGACCGTATTTGACGCAACGTGTCCTTTGGTAACTAAGGTGCATATGGAAGTGGCGCGTGCGAGCCGTCGTAATATGGAAGTGGTTCTGATTGGTCACGCAGGTCACCCTGAAGTCGAAGGTACGATGGGGCAATACGCCAGTGAAACCGGTGGTATGTACTTGGTTGAAACTCCAGCCGATGTTGAGAAACTGAAGGCGATTGTGAAAGATCCATCCGATCTTCATTACGTAAGCCAAACGACGCTTTCTGTCGATGAAACTGCCGATGTTATCGAAGAGCTACGCCGCGTGTTCCCAGATATCCAAGGTCCACGTAAAGACGATATCTGTTATGCGACACAAAACCGCCAAGATGCCGTACGTGAATTAGCTGGTGACGTAGATGTGATGGTTGTGGTGGGTTCTAAAAACTCATCAAACTCTACACGTCTTAAAGAGCTAGCTGAAAAGCTAGGGACACCTGGCTACTTAACCGACTGTCCGGAAGATATCAAACCTGAGTGGTTTGAAGGCAAAACAAAGGTCGGCGTGACTGCGGGAGCATCTGCTCCGGAAGAGCTCGTTAATCAGATTCTAGAGCGAATCAAAGAACTCGTTGGTGCCGAAGCGGTTGATGAAGTACTTGGCCGTGAAGAGAATATGTTCTTTGAAGTACCTAAAGAACTGCAAATCAAGCAAGTGGATTAGTCTCCATTTATCGAATATTCAAAAGGCGACCTGTGGGGTCGCCTTTTTTACATCTCTCTTAACTCATTTAGGTAATCACGAATTTGGTCTTTTCCTAAACCATCGATAATCATATCAGACACCTTCGTGATTCTTCGCTCAAGCGATTGAGCAACCTTTTCGCAATGTGCGTACATGTCTTCATCAGAACCATCGGTCGGAAAAGCATCAACTTGCCAGTTTACTCGAACACCACCTGCAAGCCACTGAGGAGCGGTTTCTTGATGTAAAGAATCACAGAGAATAATAACGATGTCGGGAAGAAACTGAGTTCGCTCCTCCCATGAATGCGTGTGGATATGCGGAATGGGGAGTTGGTGGTCATCTAAATATTTTTGCACCACTGGGTGCACCTTGCCTGTGGGATGTGAGCCTCCACTGGTGACACTAAAATCTGCTGGCAGGATATTGGTTGCGATTGACTCCGCGAGGACGCTTCGTCCAGCGTTGTGCTTACATATGAATAAAACTTTATACATCATCGCCTCGTCTTTTCAGAGCGTCCTATTTATACGCTAGCGGAAACTCAGCGATGATGTGTGAAGTTTTTGTGTTAGTGGCTAATGCCGAGCATCTCTTTGAGCACCTTTAAGTAGCGGCGGCTTACTGGTATCTCAAAGCCTGTTTTGGTGATGATTTCCGCTAACCCATTTTCCAGTAACTTGATTTCGCTAATCGCTTTAATACTGACTAAGTATTGACGATGGCAGCGGACTAGAGGGGTTTTCTCTTCCAACGTTTTTAATGTCAGTTGGGTGCTCGCGGTTTGGCTGGTGGAGCGTACATGCACGCCGCTGATATCACTGTAAGCACATTCCACCGTGTCGGTGGCCATGATAACGATGCGGTTGTGTCCGATGCACGGTATTTGATCCAACGTGTCAGGTGTAATAGCAGACAGTTGTTGCGTTAGGGCGGATTGGCTAATGACTTTGTTTAGTCGTTTTACCGTTTTAGTTAGCCGGCATGGGTCGACAGGTTTGAGCAAGTAATCAAAGGCATTGTCTTCAAATGCTTGAATCGCATACTGATCATAAGCCGTGACAAAAACCACATAAGGCATGGTTTCTGGATCAAGCATCCCTAGTAATTCAATCCCCGTGACTTGAGGCATTTGGATATCGAGAAACACCACATCAGGCTTGAGTTCATTGATTTTTTTTAGGCCGAGGATTGCGTTTGAGGCATCGCCCACGACCTCAACTTGGCCTGTTTCATCCAGTAACTCTGCTAGCTCTTCACGAGCAAACTGTTCATCATCAATGACGAGTGCGGTTAACATCCAACATTACCTTTATTGCTTCAGCGTGCTTTTATGATTTTGGGGGAATGATAAAGCTCATTTTAGTAAATTGATGTGGCTCGCACGTAATTTTTAGCGCTGCATCACGTCCAAATTGATTAGTGAGACGCTTGTCGACAATTTCTAAACCTAGCCCTGAGTGGTTTTCTTTTGGCGGCTCAAAACTGCCTGCGTTGTCTTCGACGGTAATCAAGTGACCTTGTGGGTGTGCTTCGCTGTATATATGAACTTTACCACCTTCAAGCATGTTTGAAATGCCATGCTTAATGGCATTCTCAACCAAAGGCTGGAGTGTAAAGCTTGGTAATTTGATGTCCAGCAATTCAGGTTGAATATCGATTTCAACCTCTAAGCGGTCCGTAAAACGCGCTTTTTCGATGCTCAAGTACGAGTTCACATGTGCAAGCTCTTCCTTTAACGTCACGGTATTAATGTTCTGCTTTAAATTGCTGCGGAAGAAGTGCGATAGATTTTGGATTAGCTCGCGCGCTTTGTCAGGGTCACGACGAGTAATCGCACTAATAGTATTGAGTGCATTAAACAAAAAGTGTGGATTCACCTGAGCGTGAAGCAATTTTATTTCTGCTTGGGCGAGTAAGGCTTGTTGTTGTTGGTAATCGCCATAAAGGATTTGGCTAGATAGAAGCTGGGCTATTCCTTCCGCCATCGACATGTTGGCCGTCGAGAACAATTTACGCTTCGGTTCATACAGCTTTATGGTACCAATGACCTCTTTCCCTGCACGCAGTGGGATGATCAGCGCAGATCCGAGCTTGCAATCTTTTGCAATGGAGCATTGGTATGGACGCTCCGCACCATCAAGATAAATGATGTCGTTTTTCTCCATGGAGTCTAATGTGCTTTGCGATGAAATCGGCGTGTTTGGTTTATGGTGATCATCGCCAATGCCCACAAACGCTAAGATTTTTTCTTGGTCAGTAATCGCGACAGCGCCCACTTTGGTTTCTTCGTAAATAATACGCGCGATTTTCTCTGCGTTTTCGGTGTTGAAGCCGTTGCTTAGAATTCCCACTGAGCGATCAGCAATGGTGAGCGCTCGACGCGAAAACGTCGCAGAAAACTTTTCAAAGATTGCTTTTCTGTCTTGCAGGATACTCATGAACAACGCCGCACCAAATGAATTCGCGATGATCATAGGCGCTGCAATAGCGGACACCAGTTCATAGGCTTGATCAAAAGGTTTCGCGACGGCGAGCAGCAAAATCATTTGCACCACTTCTGCAACAAACGTAACGCTGAATACGACGCTTGGATTAAACAGCAATGCGCCTTTATTTCGCTTGATAAGGTAAACGTGGAGCAAGCCACCAATTACGCCCTCGGCGGTGGTTGAAATTGCGCAGGCTAGGTCAGTAAAGCCACCAAGAGAGTATCGATGGATGCCACCAGTAAATCCGACGGCGAAACCTACAACAGGTCCACCAAACAGCCCGCCCATAACTGCGCCGATCGCACGAGTATTGGCAATAGCATCGTTGATGTGCAGACCGAAATAGGTGCCGAGAATACAAAAGCCAGAGAAGAGTACGTAACAAATTAGGCGGTGGCTTAAGCGCGAAGAAATACTCAGCAAAGGTAAGATGATTGGCGTTTTACTTAGCATGTAAGCCAAAACTAAGTACACACACATCTGTTGTAAAAGGGAGATGACCAGTTCCATAGTGAACCTAACCTAGAATCAATGTTGTTATTGTATACCTAAGTAACCTCAAGATGCTTGGCTCAGATAGATAAGAACAGCTAAGTAAATGATGCTGCGCTGTGCTTTCTGAGTCTTAAAGTGACTTGGGTATAAAACAAAAAGAGCCTGCAATTGGCAGGCTCCTATCTTAGTCACTCAGATGTGACGAGTATTACGCTGTTTCTGATACGGCTTGTGGTTTCTCTTCGTCAGCCAGTTCAGTTTCACCTTTACCCTTAGAGGTTTTGATAACGTAACCTGTCACAGCTAGGGCAAACACAATACCTACGATAGTTGATAGTTGCATTGGCAGACCAAAACCTAGCGAGCTGTTGTTTAAGATGAACGTGACACATACCGTGGTCATGAAGATAGCTGGGATAGTGGTAATCCAGTGCAGCTTGTTGTGACGCAGTAGGTAAGCGGACGCAGTCCAAAGCATCATTACCGCTGTTGTTTGGTTTGCAAAACCGAAGTAGCGCCAGATAATGCCGAAGTCTACTTGAGTTAAGATACCGCCGATAACGAACAGTGGAAGTGCCATCAGTAGACGGTTACGTAGCGTTTTTTGTTCCATGTTGAAGTATTCAGCAAGGATCAAGCGGCTTGAACGGAACGCTGTATCGCCAGACGTAATTGGTAGGATAACCACACCCAGGAACGCAAGGATACCACCGAACACACCTAGCAGACCAAATGATGCGCTGTATACCACGTTACCAGGGCCACCGTTTTTCACAGCTTCTGATAGAGCGTCTAGAGAGCCGAAGAAAGACAGAGCGATAGCACACCAAATTAGCGCGATAACACCTTCACCAATCATTGCACCGTAGAATACGAAGCGACCGTTTTTCTCATTTTCCATACAACGCGCCATCAGTGGAGACTGAGTTGCGTGGAAGCCAGAGATAGCGCCACATGCGATAGTGATGAACAATGCAGGCCATAACGGCATGTCATTTGGGTTGAGGTTAGAGAACATGTCCGAAACTTGGAAGTCACCCATTACTGTGTGTTCGCTAGAGAAAGCAACGGCTGTCATTAGGCCAACAGACATAAAGATAAGTAGGGCGCCAAACAGTGGGTAGAAACGACCAATGATTTTATCGACAGGAACAATCGTAGCAATGATGTAGTAAGCAAAGATAGCAATAACCATCGTCGTCATGCTTACGCTCAAGCTTGTTTGATCATTGATGAGGTTAGTAATCATGCCAGCAGGGGCTGAAACGAACACTACGCCAACTAGAAGCAATAGGACAATGGCAAAAATATTCATAAAGTGTTTTGCGCCATTACCTAGGTAGCGACCTGTAATGGTAGGTACAGATGCACCGCCGTTACGCACTGAAAGCATGCCTGAGAAGTAATCGTGTACTGCACCAGCAAAAATACAACCGACTACAATCCAAAGCATCGCCGCAGGACCGTATAGTGCCCCCATGATCGGGCCAAAAATTGGACCAACACCTGCGATGTTAAGTAGTTGAACTAGGTAAACTTTCTTTGTTGACATTGGAACGAAGTCAACACCGTCCGATTTGGTGTGAGCTGGCGTTTGGCGTTTTTCATTGATGCCGAAAATCTTCTCGACGAAAGCGCCGTAGATGAAGTATCCGCCGATTAGGGCTGCGACACAAGTTAGAAACCACATCATAGCAATTGTCCTTGGTCTTAGTTGGGTAGGGTAATTTTTTAATCTCAGGATGCATGTTATGCGTCACTTGTGTTAAATGCATTCGGTTAGTAGATGAGTGGTCGAATAGAGCACTGAGTGGTCGATATGCTGCTTGAGCGGTTTTTAAAAATGGCGAAAGGTTGATGACAGTCTTGAGCGGCTGATTTGAGTCATCAGTGGTTAAATCTGCAAGCTCAGCGGCAAGCGCCAATAATTAGTGGTAAGCTTATTTTTGAAAACAATTACTTAAGGAAGAACCATGAAAAAGGTAACGGTAGGTCTGGCACTGGCTTTACTTGCAGGATGCACAGCAACGACAGCAGATCTTGCCAAGTCGGGAGATTGGCATCAGATCGGATATCAAGATGGCATAACCGGACACACATCGCGCACGATGAGCGAGCTTCGTGAATTGGGTAGTGTTAAGCAAAGTGACTACGACCAAGGTTATTTAGAAGGTTTACGTGAGTACTGTAATCCTGCTTTTGCGTATCAAATGGGGTTATCTGGTCAGTATTACGAAGGGGTTTGTGAAGGTACTGAGCAAGCGCAAAAATTCCGCATGGAATGGCAACGTGGTTGGAATGAATACTCAAATTAATAGTCAATAAAGCCGTTGTTACACTGTCTGCATCACATAAATGTGGCAAAGTCTTCCTTATTAAACTATGTTCATACTGCTTGATAGTGAGCACAGAAAAAAGGAATCACATTATGTCAACGCAAATGGCTGGTGGCTGGAGTCCATTTCATGAACTCACAGCAGAGAATAAAGAAGTATTTGCTAAAGGTATCGAGGGGTTTGTCGGTGTCAAATACTCCCCTTTGGTTGTGGCTACTCAAGTCGTAGCCGGACAAAACTATGCGTTTTTCTGTAATGCAGAAGTTGTCTACCCTGGAGCACTACCATACCCAGCAATGGTTCATATGTTCAGTGACCTTGAAGGTAAAGTCGGTATTACTCACATTGAACGATTGAACTACTAAATTAAGCCATAAAAGGCGCCTGACTTTTAAATAAGTGAGGCGCTTTATTGATTAAGATTGATTAGTTTGCGCGATCACGACTTTTCTTAAATATCCTTGCTTGGCGTTCAGTTGCTCAGTCGCGCTTTCTCTATCCAGCCCGGTTAAAATCATCAAAATCGCTAACTTGGCGTCGTAGTCCGTTTCTTTGAGCGCCGTTTTAGCCTCTTGGTTAGTACAATCTGTTGCTTGCATAACAATACGAGCCGCTCTTGCAACTAGCTTTGCATTCGTCGCTTTCACATCTACCATTAAGTTCTGATAACTTTTGCCCAGGCGAATCATGCTTGCGGTAGTGAGCATGTTTAGTACGAGTTTTTGTGCCGTCCCTGATTTTAAGCGAGTGGATCCCGTTAACGCTTCAGGTCCAACAACGGGGCTAATCGCAATATCAGCAATATCTGCAATCGGAGAGTCAGGGTTACAAGATAGTGCTACAGTGGTGGCACCAAGCTCGTTCGCATACTCTAAGCCACCAATCACGTAAGGTGTTCGTCCACTTGCCGCAATACCAACGACGACATCGCGTTGTGTTAGCGTATTCTCTTTAAGATCTTGCTCACCCAATGCTGGATCGTCCTCCGCCCCTTCTTTTGCACGGAACATTGCCTCTTTTCCACCGGCAATAATACCAACGACCATCTCTGGATCTGTGCCAAAAGTTGGTGGGCATTCTGAAGCGTCCAAAACGCCAAGTCGACCACTGGTACCCGCACCGATGTAAAACAACCGACCTCCGACCTTAAATGCTTCCGTGATCTTATCAACGGCTTCAGCGATCTCAGGCAATACTTTTTCAACGGCAAGAGGAACGAGTTTGTCCTGTTGGTTGATGCGTTGAACAATATCGAGAGAAGGCAGCAAGTCGATGTCCATGGTGTCTGGATTTCGCCCTTCAGATACCAGATGGGATAAAGCTGCGATAAGTGCATCGTTCGTCATAATGAATTAAGCCTTTTTGTTTAGGATCTATTGCCCTTAATTTTTTGAATAGAGTACACCCAGTGAAGCGAGACGACTTGCCCCCGTAACTTCCGGTAAGTTGCTAGGGAGGCCGTGAATATGGCGCTGCGCAAGCCAAGCAAACGCCATTGCTTCCATGTAGTCGCCATCAACACCTTTTTCTGCCGTTGTCGCAACGCTCCATTGTGGCAATAACTTAGCTAGTCGCTGCATCAAAAGTGGGTTTCTTGCTCCACCGCCACAGACCAATAGTTGAGGTGTGATGCCATGAGAAAACTTGTCGACTTCGTTGGCAATGGTAATCGCAGAGTATTCGCAGAGTGTACGCTGTACGTCTTCGGTTGGTAAATTGTGATGGGCCAGTTGTTGATGCAGCCAGTCAATATTGAACAGTTCTCGTCCGGTACTTTTAGGGGCTGGCATGGCGAGGTAAGCTTCTTTGAGTAATTGAGTCAACAAAGTAGCGTTTACCGTTCCTTTAAGTGCAAATTGTGCATCTTCGTCGAAGCTTTGCCCAGTATGCAGCGCACACCATGCGTCCATCAACATATTGCCCGGGCCTGTGTCATAGCCAATGACTGGTTGTTCTGGATGCAGTACCGAGATATTGGCAATGCCTCCAATGTTAAGTACTACAGTTGTGGAATCCTGCATCGCAAAAATGCTTTTATGGAAAGCAGGGACGAGTGGGGCACCTTGTCCACCTAGCGCCATGTCTTTACGACGAAAATCCGCTACCGTATCAATGCCTGTCTTGACTGCGATAATGTTTGCATCGCCCAATTGAGTGGTAAACGGCAAGTTTCCGGTAGGCTGATGGAACACTGTTTGACCGTGATTACCAATCGCATGAATTTGCTCTGCGACGTAACCAGACTTATTGAGTAGCTGTAACACAGCATCTGCAAATAGGTGGCCGAGCTGGTGGTCAAGTTCACCTATGGTTTTTAAATTTGTTGCTTGACCGGTACAAACAGATAACAGCATGTCTTTTAGTGCTGCGGGCATTGGGTAGTCGTCGTGCGCAATCAGGCGAACGTGCTCATCGCTTATTTCAACTAGAGCGGTATCAACACCATCCATACTCGTTCCAGACATCACACCAATGTACAGTTCGTTAAATTTCATAGCCGATCTCGTCAATTCTTCATTCACTTATTGTAAAGCAAATCTGAAGCGAATAACCTCATCGAATACGAGATATTCAGCCGATTTTGAGGAGAAAACATGGGACCGTTATGGGTTGACGTTGCGGGGTATGAACTGACCGCTGAAGACAAAGAAATCTTGGAGCATCCTACGGTTGGTGGCTTAATTCTATTTGCTCGCAACTATCATGATAGCGAACAGCTTCAAGCACTTACTCAATCCATCCGAAAGGCGGCTAAGCGCCCGTTTTTGATCGGTGTGGATCAAGAAGGCGGACGAGTGCAGCGCTTTCGTGAAGGTTTCTCATTAATTCCTGCTGCTGATGAGTACGCTAAACATCAAAATGGTGAAGAGCTTGCTCGTATGGGCGGTTGGTTAATGGCAGCAGAGCTGATTGCCCATGATATTGATTTAAGCTTTGCCCCGGTACTTGACCAAGGCCATCAATGTAAAGCGATCGGTAACCGCGCATTCGGTGAAGATGCCGATACCATTCTTCGCTATAGCACTGCTTATATGCAAGGAATGAAGAGTGTTGGCATGGCAACGACAGGCAAACACTTCCCTGGACATGGTGGCGTGATTGCAGACTCACATCTAGAAACACCATACGACGAGCGCAGTGATATTTTTGAACAAGATATGGCGATCTTCAAAGCGCAAATTGATGCCGGTATTTTAGATGCCATGATGCCTGCTCACGTGATTTTCCCACATTATGATGCTCAACCAGCCAGCGGTTCTGAATACTGGTTAAAACAGGTCCTGCGTCAGCAATTGGGTTTTAAAGGTTTGGTTTTTTCGGATGACTTGACCATGGAAGGCGCTGCGATTATGGGCAGCCCAGCCGAGCGAGGTGCTCAAGCATTGAGAGCTGGTTGCGATATGTTGTTAATGTGTAATAAACGAGAAGCGCACGTTGAGGTATTAGACAACTTACCGGTTTCAACCGTGCCACTCGCGGATGCATTACTGAAAAAACAGTCATTTTCTCCAAGCGAACTTAAGCTATCTCAAGAGTGGAAAGCGGCGAGTGAAGCGATGAAACGCTTGACTAGCTAAACCTCTTGTAAAAGATTCAAAACAGCGATGAGAAGCCAAAGTTAATTATGCTTTGGCTTTTTATTTAATTGTAAACTTTAATTTACACTAAATGTTTTTTATTATGTACGCTTGTTTTTCTTTTTTAGCCTGTTATCTTGTCGTTAAAGCTTAGTTGTCTCACCAAGGGTTTGGTTGGGTGTAAAAATAAATATACAGGTTAGAGTTATGCAGAAAAGTGAGTTGAGCAATATTAATATTATCGAAGAACAGGTTCTTATTACTCCGGAGGAACTAAAAACCAAGCTTCCTTTGAGTGAAAAAGCACGTCGCTTTATTCAAGAGTCTCGTCAAACTATCGCTAATATTATTCACAAGAAGGATCACCGCCTGCTTGTTGTATGCGGTCCATGTTCTATCCACGACGTAGAAGCGGCGAAGGATTACGCAAAGCGACTTAAAGCACTCTCTGAACAACTAAGTGACCAACTGTATATTGTTATGCGTGTTTACTTTGAGAAGCCGCGCACCACGGTCGGCTGGAAAGGCTTGATCAATGATCCACACCTAGACGGCAGTTTCGATATTGAACACGGTCTGCATGTTGGACGCGAACTTCTGGTGGAGTTGGCAGAGATGGAAATCCCGCTCGCGACTGAGGCTCTAGACCCAATTAGCCCACAATACTTGGCGGATACTTTTAGCTGGGCAGCCATCGGTGCTCGTACGACGGAGTCACAAACTCACCGTGAAATGGCAAGCGGCCTGTCTATGCCAATCGGTTTTAAGAATGGCACCGATGGCAGTTTGGCAACCGCAATTAACGCGATGCAAGCTGCGTCCTCTAGCCACCGTTTTATGGGAATTAACCGTGAGGGACAAGTCGCACTGTTGACCACCCAGGGCAATGCTAATGGACATGTGATCTTACGTGGCGGCAAGCAAACTAACTACGATTCGGTATCAGTCACTGAGTGTGAGCAAGAGATGGCGAAATCTGGTCTTGATGCTTCATTAATGGTGGATTGCAGTCACGCCAACTCACGTAAAGATTACCGTCGCCAGCCATTAGTCGCGGAGGATGTGATTCATCAAATCCGTGAAGGCAATAAATCTATTATCGGTCTTATGATTGAAAGCCATATCAATGAAGGAAATCAATCTTCTGACTTAGCTCTTGAAGAGATGAAATACGGTGTATCTATCACTGACGCATGTATCAATTGGGATTCAACTGAGGCACTATTACGTCATGCACATGAAGAGCTAGTGCCTTTCTTAGAAAATCGTCTAAAGGCTAATTAATACAGGATTTAAGGAACATCAATGGCAGTTGAACTTAACGCATTACGCGATCAGATTGATGCAGTCGACAAGCAAATGTTGGAGCTATTGGCTCAGCGTTTAGCGCTCGTAGAGAAAGTTGGGGAAGTAAAAAGCGAACATGGTTTGCCAATTTATGCTCCAGACCGCGAAGCGGCGATGTTAGCTTCTCGTCGCGCTGAAGCTGAAAAAATGGGAATTCCTCCACAGCTTATTGAAGATATTCTGCGTCGAACAATGCGTGAGTCTTATGCCAGCGAGAAAGATTCCGGTTTTAAGTGTTTGAACCCTGATTTACGCTCAGTTGTTATTATTGGTGGTAATGGTCAATTGGGTGGCCTGTTTGGGCGTATGTTCAAATTGTCGGGCTACCAGGTCAAAGTTCTCGGCAGTAAAGACTGGGATCATGCGGATGAGATTCTAGACAACGCGGGTTTAGTCGTGGTCACGGTGCCGATTCATCTAACGGAAGGGGTGATCGAAAAACTGGGGAACTTGCCGCAAGACTGCATTCTGTGTGACCTGACTTCTATCAAGTCGAAGCCTCTGCAAGCAATGTTGAATGTGCACCAAGGTCCTGTAGTTGGTTTACACCCAATGTTTGGCCCAGATGTTCCGAGCCTTGCCAAGCAGGTTATTGTGTACTGTGATGGTCGTGGTCACGAGCATTACCAATGGCTATTGCAACAGTTTGGAATTTGGGGCGCAAGCTTGTGCCAAATCGATGCACAAGAGCACGATCATGGCATGACGTTGATTCAGGCGTTGCGCCACTTCACGTCGTTTGCTTACGGTATGCACCTAAGCAAAGAGAACCCGAACATCGATCAGTTGTTGAAGTTAAGCTCGCCAATCTACCGCCTTGAATTGGCGATGGTGGGACGACTGTTTGGTCAGGATCCGAACTTGTACGGTGATATCATTTTCTCTTCTCAAGAGAATATCGATATGATCAAGCGATTCCATCAGCGTTTAGGTGATGCGGTAGCGATTCTGGATAGCAGAGACAAAGCGCGATTCATCGAAAGCTTTAAGCAGGTGAGTGATTGGTTTGGTACTTATTCTCAACAATTTATGAATGAGAGCCAAAACTTACTCAAACAGGCGAATGATAATATTCATCGCGGCTAATCACGGGTCATTTAGCCGTGCAGAGTCCGAAACAAAAAGAGCAGCGTAAGCTGCTCTTTTTCGTGTTGATGGACAAATCAGTTCGTCGCAGTATTACTCGTATCTTCACTTGATACTGTGTTGATACTGGTATCGCGATAGGGTGAATTGGTTAAATTGACTTGTAGACGTACAACGTTATCAATCAATTGAACCAAAGGTCCCCATTTCACTTTTTTCTCTTTTTCAAAGACGTCATTGAAGTTTTCTGGCGTCCACTCCATTAAGTATTGAGGGTTGAGTGCTCGTCCGAGGAAGCGTACTTCATAGTGCAAGTGTGGCCCTGTGGAGTTGCCAGAGTTACCGCATTGAGCAATGATGTCGCCTTTACTAACAAACTGACCGCTTTTCACTTTGAAGCGTTGTAGATGAGCAAAGGAGCTCATAAAGCCAAATGAGTGACGAATGGTGACATAGTTACCATAACCACGATTGCTCGGGCGAACGGTTTCCACCACACCGTCAGCCGGTGCCAGGATCTCTTCTCCTCTTTTACAAGTCAGATCGATACCAGTATGAACATGCCTCTTACCTGAAATCGGATTAATACGACTGCCGTAAGAAGAAGAAATACGTTGGTATGTGACTGGACTGTCATTTGGTATCAAACGGAACATCGTCGCTCGAACAGCAGAATCGATAGCGGCTGCGTCAATTCGCTCCTCTAACCCCATGCTGTTCTCATCGATCATCAACTCTTCGTCTGCGAGACCTAAAACCGATTCAACGTCGAATACCCGTTTGCCCAATAGCTGAATTTGATTGTTTTTGTCCGTCAAAGACTGGGAAAGCGAATGATTGGTATCAAGCTGTTCTTCGTAAAGAGCCGTCACTTCGGCCTTTTCACTTTCCAGTTTGGCGATGATTTGTGTTAGTTCGTCTTTATTGTGCATCTGCTGCTGATTAAGGTACCACGCGCCACCAACGACGGCGGGTAATGCCAATACTGAAGCAAATACTGCTAGGACCGAACTGCGGCCCAAATAGAACTGCTGATCGCCGTCTTTCGTCGGGATCTGCATGATGATTTTTTTAGACATAGTTATTGTTACTTAAATAGGCGTTCATTTATTTTTCTCCTAAAAACCAGAGAGGTGCTCTAACTCTCGATTCAGAAGGTCGTTATTGCCTACATTCAATTCTATAAATCGTTTTAGTTGGCTAATGCTTTCGATGTCTACCTTAGCGATCTTCAACCTAATCTCACACTTAGAAACATTCACAATTTGCGCTTTTAACGTAATCACTTGTTCGGATTGATCAAATGAAAAAGTTACATGGACTGGAAGGGTTGGATCCAAAGCCTCAGTCTCTTCCACTTTCATGAGTAAACCATGCAAGGAAAGATCTTGAATCCTAGCTTCAATTGCCAAGTCACGTTGTTCTATCTTAGCTGGAGCTTGATGGAGAATACGTGAAAAGCGTCGTCTCTCTGTCATATGAATATTCTCGTCAGGTCGTCAAACAGAATTGAATAGTATATCAATACGAACAAAAAGTGTTCGATTGTTGTTTGAAAAGTGTCGAGGTCGCTACAGAGTGACGTAAGTGCAATGTCATGTTCTTAACGAACGAGACGGGCTAATGAGCTCTTTTTATAACAAAGAAAACAAAGGCCGCTATGATAGCGGCCTTTGTACAAATTACAATCAAACTTTGTGGGTTGCGATTATTTCGCAATACGCTTGTATTTGATACGGTGTGGTTCTGCGGCTTCAGGACCCAATGTTTTCTTCAACCAATCCATGTACTCTGTGTAGTTACCTTCGTAGAAGTTAACTTGGCCTTCGTCACGGTAGTCAATGATGTGGGTCGCGATACGGTCAAGGAACCAACGGTCGTGCGAGATAACCATTGCACAACCAGGGAACTCTAGTAATGCTTCTTCTAGAGCACGCAGTGTTTCAACGTCAAGGTCGTTGGTTGGTTCGTCGAGTAGCAACACGTTGCCGCCCGCTTTAAGAAGCTTCGCAAGGTGGACACGGTTACGCTCACCACCCGATAGTTCACCAATAATCTTTTGTTGGTCACTGCCTTTAAAGTTAAAGCGTGAACAGTATGCGCGAGCTGGGATTTCGAAGTTGTTGATCTTAATGATATCAGCACCTTCAGAGATCTCTTGGAATACGGTTTTAGAATCGTCCATGCTGTCACGGAACTGATCGACCGATGCCAGTTTTACTGTATCGCCCATCTCAATTGTGCCCGAGTCTGGTTGTTCAGTACCACTTAACATCTTGAATAGCGTCGATTTACCTGCGCCGTTCGCACCGATGATACCAACAATCGCACCTTTAGGGATGCTGAATGACAGGTCATCAATCAGAACACGACCGTCAAATGACTTGGTCAGGTTCTTCACTTCAATAACCTTATCACCTAGACGCTCACCAGGTGGGATAAACAGTTCGTTGGTTTCATTACGTTTTTGGTGATCAGAGCTTTGCAGTTCTTCAAAGCGAGCCATACGTGCTTTTGACTTCGCTTGACGACCTTTAGGGTTTTTACGTACCCACTCAAGCTCTTTCTCGATAGTCTTTTGGCGAGCACTCTCTTGGGAGGCTTCTTGTTGTAGACGAGCGTCTTTTTGCTCCAGCCATGAGGTGTAGTTGCCTTCCCATGGGATACCTTCACCACGGTCCAGTTCTAAGATCCAGCCCGCAGCGTTATCTAGGAAGTAACGGTCGTGGGTGATGGCTACTACGGTACCTGTGTAATCCACTAAGAAGCGCTCTAGCCAAGCCACTGATTCTGCATCTAGGTGGTTGGTAGGTTCATCAAGCAATAGCATGTCTGGCTTAGAAAGTAGCAAGCGACAAATAGCCACACGGCGGCGTTCACCACCTGATAGGTGCGCAATTTTTTGGTCCCATTCAGGTAAACGTAGTGCGTTTGCTGCACGCTCAAGCGCATTTTCTAGGTTGTGACCATCTTTCGCTTGGATAAGGGCTTCTAGCTCGCCTTGCTCTTTTGCAAGTGCGTCGAAGTCTGCATCTGGTTCAGCGTATGCTGCGTAGACTGCGTCCAAACGTTTCAGAGCGTCAGCAACGTCAGCAACCGCTTCTTCAACAACTTCACGAACGGTTTTTGATTCGTCTAATACTGGTTCCTGAGGTAGGTAACCTACGTTTAGACCAGGTTGTGGACGCGCTTCACCGTCGATATCCGTGTCGATACCTGCCATGATACGTAGCAGTGTGGATTTACCTGCACCGTTCAGACCTAAAACACCGATTTTCGCACCAGGGAAGAAGCTCAGAGAGATGTCTTTAAGAATTTGACGCTTAGGTGGCACAATTTTGCTCACCCGCGACATGGTATATACGTATTCAGCCATTGCCGATCGTTCCTAAATTAACTGTCATTCAAACCCATCATTTTATACCAAGTGCTTTGTTTTTGTTACCGCATTGCAAGAATTTCCCTAACGAATGGATTTCTTATTTTGAGCTGACCGGAAACTTACACGGTTAGGGTATACACTTTTGTTATTCGTTAAGAATGACGAAGTGTTTTCTATGCGAGTTAGAAACGCTTTGTCTCCATCGTCTTAAAAGTTTGACGAGTACAATTTTTAATACACTAAGTTGCTTTACATGGACATCTGCATTCTGTGTAAATAGATGCATGTGTGAAAATTGCCTTAACATCACATGAACTCTAACAAAACTAGGCTTTAGGGCAGTATATGTCTGGGGAAAATGACACAAATGAGATTCAACGTATCTGAATTGGCTAAAAACGTATGCTGCGCCGCCGCGTTGTGTGCTATGAGTTTGAGTGCTAATGCCGCGCTGAGTTTGGAAAAGCAGCGCGAAGTATATGAGCAAGCTCAAGATTTATTAGATAAAAATGACATCGACGGATACCTTTCGATTCGTCCTAAAATTTCTGACTATCCACTAACGCCTTATGTGGATTACCGCACTTTTATTAGACAGTTACCGGAAAAGTCACCACAACAGGTGAACGAGTTTATTTCTGAGCACGAGTCTTTTCCATTTTCTCGTCGAGTTCGCGCTCCATACCTCAATCATCTTTATAAGCAAAAAGATTGGAAAACCATTACTGAGTTTCAAAAAGTCATTCCTAGTGGTGAGCGTTACCAATGTATTTTCTACGTCGCTCAATTAAAGCAAGGCAAGAAAGTCGCGGCGTTTAAAGGGGCTGAACATATGTGGTTACGTGGCATCAGCATTGCTGATGAGTGTGACCCATTATTTGAAGCATGGGACAAGGCGGGTGAGCGTACCGATGAACTGATTCTACAGCGTATGTTACTGGCGTTTGATGCTCGTAATGGCGGTTTGATGAGTTACTTGCTCAAACTGCCTAAATCAGCGCAGGCAAAGCAACAAGCCAAAGAAATGAAAGCGTTGTTTGATAATCCTTCAAGTGTTGCGGAATTCGCGAAGAAAAAACCTGCGAATGATTTTAATCGAGCGCAAAGTGAATATGCGTTAGAAAAGTTGGCTCGCATGAACACTAGCCAAGCACAAGGTGCGTACGATGCTGTCATTAAAGGACAGAAGTTTTCTCCAGAAAAAGCGCAAGAACTTGCCGACTATATTGCATTTCGATTGACTCGTACGGAGTCTGAGTCATTAGCTAAATGGCGCGATGATAAAACGAAAACCAGTCAGTACTTACCGTTGATTGAAACGCGCATCCGCTTAGCGATTCAAAATGCAGATTGGAAAGGCGTACAAGAGTGGATTGCTGTTCTAAATAAAGAAGAACAAGCCACGCTACGCTGGCAATATTGGCTTGGAAGAAGTGAAATAGCGTTAGGTGATGACATCGCGGGGAAACAGCGTTTAGCAACTCTGCTTGGGCAACGAAACTTCTACAGTGTGGCTGCCGCCAATGCAATCGGGCAATCAATCAAATACCCAACGCATACGGTTAAGTTGGATAAGAAAGTTGTTCAACCCTATCAAGACTCGTTAGCTCGTATCGAAGAGTTGATCGCGACGGATAAAATCGCAGCAGCGAAGAGTGAATGGGCACACTTACTGCGCCGCGTAGGGAAAGATGAAAAGGCGATGTTGGCGGCTTATGCATCATTTAAACGTTGGCATCACCTAACGGTGACCGCGAGTATTCAAGCGCAGATGTGGGATAATATCGAACTTAGGTTCCCAATAGCACACCGCTGGTGGTTTAACTTTTATGCGAAAAAGCACAACATTGATCCCGTCACGATGATGTCTCTCGCTCGACAGGAAAGTGCGTTAGATGTTGAAGCCCGCTCTCCAGTTGGCGCTCGTGGTCTTATGCAGATCATGCCTGCGACGGCGAAGTACACGGCACGTAAATATAAGTTGAGTTATCAAGGTACGCAGGATCTCTACAATGTAGGAAAAAATATCGAAATTGGTAGCCATTATTTGCAAGGTTTATTAGAGGATTACGATAATAATCGTATTTTTGCTCTTGCTGCTTATAATGCAGGTCCTAACAGAGTAAAAACGTGGCGAGAGCGTACCCAAGGAAAAGTGGATGCTTATGCCTTTATTGAGGCAATTCCATTTAAAGAGACGCGCGGTTATGTACAAAACATCTTGATGTTTGAAACATACTATCGTGATCTTTTGGGTATCGATGGCGCGTTCTTGAATCAACATGAGATCAATACCAAGTATTGAGTGAGGTAACTTGATGTCGCACGAACCCGAGTACAAAGACTGGCAACAGATTATTGAGCTAATTCGAACAAGTATGGGCACCCAGCAAGATGACATGCTGTTAACAATGCTGATGTCACGTGATGAGAGAGAGTCATTAATATCACGCGTTAATATAATTAACGAACTTCTTAAAGGAGAATTATCTCAACGTCAGATCAGTCAGATGCTTGGTGTGGGCATTGCCACCATTACTCGTGGCTCTAACGAACTAAAGTCGAAATCTGATGAAGAAAAAGACAAGTTGAAAGTCTTGTTAGAACAAGTTGCGGTATCTAAGTAGACAGTATATCCAATTTGCTTTTAGGCCTTGGTGTTACAATTGACTAAGATAACGTATTACAAAGGGCGGAAATATCCGCCCTTTTGCGTATCTAGAGAATAGGCTGAGTGTTATAAATTTGAAGGAAAGTGCTCAGGGTTTGTGAATGGAATCAAAGCCAGAATCAAGGCTTGGTGATAGACCGAGCTTCGAGTTAGCTGGTTTTGGGTTAGTAGGCTAATAGCGCCACCTTTCTGTTTGATGTTATCAGTACCAAACACTTTGTCCATTACATCTCCCAACTCATTCGCATCCTTGAGTTTTTCCAAGACTTTTGGCGGCAACATTAAGCTTGCAGAACGAGATTCACCGCGGTGAGTCTCTGACTCAACCACCATCCAAGCAAACGTCACGTTTGCTTCAATTCCCGCTTCGAGACCGACATAGTAATCCGCGTTTGGCATCTCTACTTTTGCGTTTTTAACGCGGTTTAGCGCACCACGATGAGTTTCTTCATTCGTCATGGGCTGATCTGCGACCTCACTCGGTACACTGATGCCAACGAAGTTGAACTCTTGATGCGGAAATGCATTACGAAATGCACTTTGAACTGCATTAATTTTGGCTGGGTTTAGCGATGCGATTACGACTTTTTGGGTTGCCATGATCTTTTTACTCACTGGTGTCTATTAACTCAATTTTACTTGCGTAGGCTTTACGTTCTCACTCGGGTAACAGCCTAATACTTTCAAGTGCTTAGTGATTTTTGTCAGCTCTTCAAGTGCCTGTTGCATTTCTGTCGAAGCAAGATGTGATGTCAAGTCTACGTAGAACATCTCTTCCCACGGGTTCCCCATAATTGGGCGTGATTCTAGCTTGGTCATATTGATGCCGTAACGTTGCAGCACTAATAGTGTTTCAACCAATGAGCCTGCCTCTTGGGAGGTCGACATGATCAATGTGGTTTTTGCTGGAATTTGAGTAGAAACTTCAACCGGTTTACGAGCAACCACGATAAAGCGAGTATGGTTTTCGGTTTGGTTTGCGATGTTGCCTTGAATTGCTTGCAAGCCATATAGCTTACCGCTTGATGCATTACCAATTGCAGCTACATCATCACGATCCATCTCTTGGACTTTCTGCATTGCATCTGCTGTGCTCGCGCAGGACTCCAGCTTTACTCCTTTCATACGGCTTAAAAACTCACTGCACTGTTGGTGTGGCTGAGGGTGAGAATACAGCGTTTTAATATCTTCCAGACGAATGTCTTTTTTCGCAACCAAGCAGTGTTCGATTGGTTGAGTTAGCTCTCCAACGATGTAAAGCGTCGTGTGTTGTAGTAAGTCATACACTTCATTAATAGAGCCTGAGCTGGTGTTTTCGATTGGCAGAACGCCATAATCAGCATGGCCAGATTCAACCGTTTGAGTCACTTCTTTAAAGTGCTCGCAGTTGAGCTCGATAAGCTCCGTATTTTTACGACTGAAGTATTCGCGACTTGCCAAGTGCGAATAAGAGCCTTTGGCTCCTAAAAATGCGACGCGAGCAAGTGGCTTACGGCTTTGCTGTGGGTTAACGAGATTTTGCAGATAACTTTGTTGAAGCAGAACTGAGTCTTCAATGATGGTATGGAAAAGTTTGGTGATGTACTGCGCGTCAAGTTCGTATTTATCTTGGCCATTAGAAATCAGCTTGACCAATAATTGCTGTTCACGGACGGCGTCGCGAACAGGCTTTGAGGTTTGTACTTTGCTTTTGGCTACTTCAATGCTGAGTTTACGGCGCTCAGACAACAAGCTGAGAAGTTGGTCATCCAACTCATTCAAGCGTAAACGAATTTCTTCGAGGGAAATAGGTTGGTCAGTCATCAATTCTTTCCTTATAAAAAAGCCTCCCGATTTGGGAGGCTTTCTGTTTGTTTTTGACTTTTCTTTCACAAACGAGTTCGCCCCTCCAACTATGGGAGGAAAAAGAAGTCAAAAATAAACAGTGAGGTTAAATGCATAAATAGTGCTTAATTTATGAGTGTTTAAACACAATAAGCAAGGCTGGGGAGAGCGTCAAGCAAAAAAATAGCGCCTTTCGGCGCTATTTCCTCAATATGTTCAGTTTACTCTTCTTCTTCCACTAGCTCAGGCTTACTTGCACGTCGAGCTTCAGGTTTGTGGGTCAGCTTGTTCAATTGTCGTTCTAGTTTTTGCTCCACTTCGTTGATAGCTGCGTAAAGATCTTCGTGAGTTGCTGAGGCAATGAGCTGGCCTTTAGGAACTTTGATAACCGCTTCGAATTTCTTCTGTTTGTTTGGTTCCTCACTGAAAGTTGCTTGGCAACCAATTAGGTCTACTTGCCATTTCTCCAGTTTTTTAAATTTGCTCTCAATATGAGCTCGGATTGCAGAGGTGATTTCGATGTTTTTGCCAGTGATATTCATTGTCATAAGTGTTTTTCCTCTGTTGCATCCCTCATGGGTTGAGTTCAGATTACCGCTTTAAGCATAAAAAAATGTGATTCAGATCATTATTTTGCTTGGGTTTTTTATGATGAAAAATGAATGTGATCTCACTCAAGAACTTCTGAGATTTATCGTGAAATTGCTTGTTATCGGTTAGTAAATCCGTAGATTGGATAGAGTACTCAGCTGAAAACGGCCTCGTTTTTAGGGAAGTTTTACGGCCTAATATTTGAGGTGGTTAAAATTTAACTACACGTAAGGTGTGATGACGATCACTGAGTCTTTCCAATGAATCCATTTAAAAAGCCGCTTACTGTACAAGCGGCTTTTTACTGTCTGGCATTTGGCTGACTTTTCGTAGCGGTATCATGAAAATGGGGTCTTTTGGGGCTAGTGAAACCCTTTCTAGACTTTTGACTTGATCCAAACTTTCTAGTTGTTTGTATATTATGTAGTAGCGATTAATGCTTGTGACGTACCCAACCGTTGAGCTTAAACTTTTCCGCATAACGACTTCCACGTTATTAAACCAAACATTAGGATCGTAACCTTGTTGGGCTGCACGCTTACGAATACGCTCTACATTACCGGGGCCCGCATTGTAAGCCGCCAATGTAAAGTAGAGTTTATTTTGTGCAGTGATATCAGGATCACTGAAGTACTGCTTACGCAAAAAAGCTAAGTATTTCACTCCAGCATGAATGTTGTTTTCTAATTGTCGAACATTTTTGATATTGATATTCGGATCTTGAGCGGTGCTGGGTAGGACTTGCATTATGCCAACGGCACCTCGGCTTCCAACTAGGTCGTTATTAAATCCTGATTCCTTGTAAGCGATTGCAGCGATCAGTAAATAGTCGATATCGTATTTCTCACCATAGCGTGAAAATAGCGCCGCGAGTTTTTCTAGTTGAGCAATTTTCTTAGGGTTAAGAGCTCTGTTCAACCATCCCGTGTTATCGATGTATTTACCGTAAATAACGTTACCGAGTAGTGTCCCAGAGCGAGACTTCTGGATGAACTTATTCACGACGGCTTTTAATTTGGGACTATTTTCTCGCATTGCCCAAGCAATTTTGCCATTTTTGCGGATAGGGATTTTTTTATGCACCCGAATATCATCCATCACTTTCAGCCAAAGCTTGGCTTTATGGCTATCGAGAACAATGGCTCTGACGTAACCATTGTTGAGCATTCCGACCAGCTCATAATCTTGAAGTGTTTCTTCAATAAAGTGCACGATAACAGGCGGTAAGCCTTTTTTGTTTAGTTTCTTATTTAGTGTCTGAATGCTTTCAAAGTAGCTAGAGCTGGCGCGCACCCAAATCTCTTTGCCGCTCAGTTGTTCGATTTTCGTCATCGTTGGTGTGCTTTTGTTTGTCACTACCCACTCTTGAATGTCAGTGAGAATGGGTGAACTGAACTCCACTTTCTGTTTGCGCGTGTCGGTAATAGTCAGGTTGGCGACAACTAAGTCTCCTGAACCGTTTTCTAAGGCTGGCAGTAGCAGGTCGCGGGCAACAGGAATAATTTGTACGTCAAGCTTTGGTTTGAGTTTACGAAGGTCTTTTTCGAAATGCGCTAGCAATTCCGCGCCTATGCCTTTTGGTGTGCCGCCCTCAATGTAGTAAAAGCCTAAATCAGCAGAAACTAAGACGCGCAGTACATTCTTCTCCTTGATGACATCGAGGTCCCCGGTATAAGGAGGCTGTTTGAGCGGCGAGATTTGCAGTGCGCAAACGGAAGCAGACAATAGGAGCAGCATAACTGCGCAAAGCTTAGATATCGTCACGTTCACATCCTTTTTATAAAGGGGGGAGGAGAACTTTAAGCATATGTGGAGCTAGGAAGATCATCAAGAAAGGGCTGAATACACTATTGAGAGTAATAAAAAACCGCCACGGTAAAAACGGTGGCGGTTCAGTTTAAAGCAAGTTCAATTACTTCACAGGGTTGAGCTCGATAAGCTTTTCAGTTCTTGCTACGGCGTCTTCCAAACCAAGTTGCTTGTAGGCCTCTAACTGGATAGTCAGTGACTTACGTGCAGCTTCTGTGTCTGGATACGCTTTTTGTAGCTCTTGGCTACGATTAATAGCAGCGACCCAAGCTTCACGGCGAAGGTAGAAGTCAGCAGTCGCTAAATCATAGTTCGCTAGACGGTTTTTCAGCGCGACCATACGTTTTTGTGAATCTTCTGCATATGGGCTATTCGGGTAGCGTTGAAGCAGTTTTTTGAAGTCATCAAACGCTTTTTTTACCGGTTCAGGATCGCGATCGCTTCGATCTACGCTGAATAAATCATGCATAAAGTTACGATCTTGCGCCATGTGGCTTAGACCTCGCATGTACAGCACCCAATCCATCTTTTCATGGGTTGGATTTAAACGCATAAAGCGAGAAATGGTTGCCAAGCCCAAAGCAAGGTCGTCGTTTTTGTAGTACGCATAGATTAGGTCAAGCTGCACCTGTTCTGAGTAGGCACCGAATGGGTAACGTGAGTCTAATGCTTCCAGTTTCTCAATTGCAGAAAGCCAATTACCACTTTGAAGAGAAATCTGTGCGTCTGCATACAGTTCCGAAGGCGGCACATCAGGAACGATTTCTTCTTTGCTTGCACATCCAAACAGAAGGGATACCGCTAAAAGGCCTGTTAAAGTCTGACGTTTCATATCAGGAGTCTGTTCCTTGAATCTAAATATTTCTTAAGCTGCCGTTACTTTCTTTCCAGTAACAGATACAATGACGTAATAGTCTATTTTTTCACAGTCGTGAGCATTAGTCTCACAGTTTTTAAAAAAGTTCGATATGGCTCAGCAGATTGTATTAACAAATACCGTAAAAGATAGCCAGTTAGGTCAACGTTTAGACCAAGCTATCGCCGAATTATTCGCGGACTTCTCTCGCTCGCGCCTAAAAGAGTGGCTGCTTGATGGGAAAGTTCAAGTTGATGGTGAAGTTGTCACTAAACCTCGTACCAAAGTAATGGGTGGCGAGGAAATTACATTGCAAGCCGAGTTAGAAGATGAAGAACGCTGGGAAGCGCAAGATATCCCGCTAGATATCGTCTATGAAGATGAAGATATTATCGTTATCAACAAACCTCGTGACTTTGTGGTTCATCCGGGCGCTGGTACGCCTGATGGCACTGTACTTAATGCGTTGTTGCATCATTACCCTGATATTGCAGAAGTACCTCGTGCAGGTATCGTGCACCGTTTGGATAAAGACACAACGGGTTTGATGGTGGTGGCGAAAACCGTTCCTGCACAAACTCGTCTGGTTCGCGCACTGCAAAAACGTAATATTACTCGTGAGTACGAAGCGATAGCTATTGGTCGTATGACAGCGGGCGGTAAAGTGGATCAACCTATTGGTCGTCACTCTACTAAGCGCACGCTTATGGCGGTAGCACCAATGGGCAAACCAGCAGTAACGCACTACCGTGTTGCTGAACGCTTCCGCGAACACACGCGTATTCGCTTGCGTCTAGAAACGGGTCGTACGCACCAGATTCGTGTGCACATGTCTTATCTTCAGCATCCGCTGCTCGGTGATATTGCATATGGTGGACGTGCTCGCATCCCGACAGGTGCGTCTGAAGAGCTAACGGCAATGATCCGTGGCTTCGATCGCCAAGCATTGCATGCAGTAATGCTGCGCTTTGAGCACCCAATTACGGGCGAAGTTCTTGAGTTTCATGCCCCTGTGCCTGATGACATGGTTGTGATGACTGAAGCGCTTCGTCAAGATACAGAAGAGCACGGCTTACCGGAAGAATTCTAATATGAAGACGATCATTCCGAATTGGCCAGCGCCTAAAAATGTCAAAGCTTTCGCCTCAACACGCATAGGCGGATTTTCGACAGGCCCTTACCAAGGGCTAAATTTAGGTACTCACGTTGGGGATGATTTGTCTTTAGTAGAGAAGAACCGAGCTTGGTTGGCGCAACAGGCAAGCATGCCAAATGCGCCAATCTGGTTAAACCAAACGCATTCAACCGTTGTGGCTCAAGCAAATGAACCAACAACACAGGCGCTTGATGCGGATGGTGTATTTACTTCTTCAAGCCATGTTGTTTGTTCAGCGATGACCGCCGATTGTTTACCTGTATTATTGACTAATACACAAGGTACGCAAGTAGCCGCTGTTCACGCAGGTTGGCGCGGCTTAGCAAATGGCATTGTCGAAAATGCGTTAGCGTTGTTTTCTGGTGAAGTGATAGCGTGGCTTGGCCCTGCCATTGGCCCTCAAGCCTTCGAAGTGGGTGAAGATGTTCTGCAAGCTTTTGTTGATTTTGATTCACAGGCGAATCAAGCATTTGCTCCACGCGATATCGACGGTAAATGGTTTGCTGACATGTCGGTGTTGGCAACGCAACGTCTAAACCGGGCTAGTGTGACACAAGTGTTTGATTCTGGACTTTGTACTTACCAAGATAAAGCCTCTTTTTACTCTTATCGCCGTGATGGTAAGACTGGTCGACAAGCAACCTTTATTTGGATCGAAGACTAGCTATAAGCACCAAAGTGCTAAGATGCATACTACTATTTTTGCAAAGCTATCTTTATTCATTCACTCCCTTGAAATTCCCCACCCGAGTATCCATCTTTCTAACTGTCAAAAGAATTTCCTTTAGTTGAGGTTAGGAAGGTAGATATGCGTCTTGATCGATTCACAAGTAAGTTTCAAATCGCTATCTCTGATGCTCAATCACTAGCGTTAGGGCGCGATCATCAATATATCGAGCCAGTTCACCTCATGGTGGCTTTGCTTGATCAAAATGGCAGTCCAATTCGTCCATTGCTTACTATGCTGGATGTGGACGTAACGCATTTACGCTCTAAATTGAGTGAAATGTTAGATCGATTACCAAAAGTCAGTGGCATCGGTGGGGATGTTCAGCTCTCTAGCTCGATGGGCACATTGTTTAACCTGTGTGACAAAGTGGCGCAAAAGCGTCAAGACTCCTATATCTCGTCTGAAGTCTTCCTGCTTGCCGCTTTAGAAGATCGCGGACCATTGGGGCAATTGCTCAAAGAGATCGGCTTAACAGAGCAAAAAGTCAGCCAGGCAATCGAAAAGATCAGAGGTGGTCAAAAGGTCAATGATCCGAATGCAGAAGAGCTTCGTCAAGCATTGGAAAAGTTCACCATAGACCTTACCGAACGTGCAGAGCAAGGTAAATTGGATCCGGTTATCGGCCGTGATGATGAAATCCGTCGTACTATCCAGGTATTGCAGCGTCGTACTAAAAACAACCCTGTGATTATCGGTGAACCAGGCGTAGGTAAGACAGCAATTGTTGAAGGCTTAGCGCAGCGCATAGTTAACAATGAAGTACCTGAAGGTCTGCGTGGTCGCCGTGTGCTATCACTGGATATGGGCGCACTGGTTGCTGGCGCGAAATACCGTGGGGAATTTGAAGAGCGTTTAAAATCAGTATTGAATGAACTTGCTAAAGAAGAAGGCAACGTCATCCTCTTCATTGATGAACTACACACTATGGTCGGTGCTGGTAAAGGTGAAGGCTCAATGGATGCGGGCAACATGCTAAAACCGGCATTAGCTCGTGGTGAGCTGCACTGTGTTGGCGCAACAACATTGGATGAATATCGTCAGTACATCGAAAAAGATGCAGCATTAGAACGTCGTTTCCAAAAAGTGCTGGTGGATGAGCCGACCGTTGAGGATACCGTGGCGATTTTACGTGGCTTGAAGGAGCGTTATGAGCTTCATCATCACGTCGAAATTACCGACCCAGCGATTGTTGCTGCGGCGAGTTTGTCACATCGCTATGTCTCCGACCGTCAGTTGCCGGATAAAGCGATCGACTTAATCGACGAAGCGGCTTCAAGCATTCGTTTACAAATTGACTCTAAGCCGGAGTCCTTGGATAAGCTTGAGCGTAAAATCATCCAACTCAAAATTGAACAACAAGCACTAAGTAACGAGCACGATGAAGCGAGTGAAAAGCGTTTGAAAGCGCTTAATGAAGAACTCAATGAAAAAGAACGTGAGTACGCTGAACTAGAAGAGGTTTGGAATACAGAAAAAGCAGCTCTTTCTGGCACTCAACATATTAAGTCTGAGCTTGAACAAGCTCGTATGGACATGGAGTTTGCTCGCCGTGCTGGCGATCTAAACCGTATGTCGGAGCTTCAATATGGTCGTATTCCTGAACTTGAGAAGCAGTTAGATCTTGCAACCCAAGCTGAAATGCAGGAAATGACGCTATTGCGTAATAAAGTAACCGACAACGAGATTGCAGAAGTACTTTCTAAGCAAACCGGCATTCCGGTATCCAAGATGCTAGAAGCGGAAAAAGAGAAACTACTTCGTATGGAAGACGTGCTGCATAATCGTGTGGTAGGGCAAAGCGAATCGGTCTCTGTTGTATCGAATGCCATTCGTCGTAGTCGAGCTGGGCTTTCTGATCCAAACCGACCAATTGGCTCCTTCTTATTCTTAGGTCCAACTGGTGTGGGTAAAACAGAGCTTTGTAAGACACTTGCGAGCTTTATGTTCGACAGTGAAGATGCGATGGTCCGTATCGATATGTCTGAGTTCATGGAGAAACACTCAGTGGCAAGGTTGGTTGGTGCTCCTCCAGGCTATGTCGGATATGAAGAGGGTGGTTACTTAACTGAAGCGGTTCGTCGCAAGCCGTATTCGGTAATTTTGTTAGACGAAGTAGAGAAAGCGCATCCGGATGTATTTAACATTCTGCTGCAAGTTCTCGATGATGGGCGTTTAACGGATGGTCAAGGTCGTACTGTTGACTTCCGTAATACGGTTGTGATCATGACATCTAACTTGGGTTCATCTCGTATCCAAGAGAATTTCGCAACATTAGACTATCAAGGTATCAAGAGTGAAGTGATGGATGTGGTTAGCAAACACTTCCGCCCAGAGTTCTTGAACCGTGTTGACGAAATCGTGGTGTTCCATCCACTTGGTCAAGAGCACATTAAGTCCATTGCTTCTATTCAATTGGAACGTTTGGCGAAACGACTAGAGGAGAAAGGCTATCAACTAGAAGTTTCCAACAAAGCACTCGACTTGATCGCTCAAGTTGGTTTCGATCCTGTGTATGGTGCGCGTCCTTTAAAACGTGCAATTCAGCAGAATGTCGAGAACCCGTTAGCCAAATCAATTCTTTCTGGTGAAATCGTTCCAGACAAGACAGTGCAGCTAATTGTTACTAATGACCAAATTTGTGCTCATCAATAATTGTATGGATACAGTAAAATTGAGATAAAAATCACACTAAAGGGGCCGTTTGGCCCCTTTTCTATAGTTTTTTAGAGTCTTTTGTCTGTTTTCTATACGAATAAACTAAAAAGGTGAGTTTTTTTAAAAAATGCACTTGTGTTCTTTAATGAACTCCCTATAATGCGCCTCCGTTGTCACGGGAAAGCAAGTGAAGCGGAACCTAAACAACTACGGTTAGTGAGTTAAAATTAACTCGCAGATAAATAACTTAAAAAAGTGTTTGACACGATAAGTTATCTAGCTAAAATAGCCGTCCACTTTGAAGAGAACTTCGAAGTGTGCTCTTTAAAAATATAGACCTATCAATCTGTGTGGGCACTCGTTGATGATAATCCAATTAGAAGCTTAGGCTTCAAATTAGGTTTCAATGATACGAAGTGACCATTGAATCGAAAGATTCAGCACAGTCAATTCAAACATTACTTATGTAATGTTCAGTATTCATTGAGCCGAACAAAATCTTAAATTGAAGAGTTTGATCATGGCTCAGATTGAACGCT
>NZ_JAWOTH010000006.1:0-248701 GCF_033338745.1 Vibrio sp. Vb1026 | reverse complement strand
CGGTAAAGGCTCAGAAGCCGTCGTCGCCCAACTTCAACAGATGCAGACGGAAATCGCATTCGGTGGACCACTGAAGAGGCTGTACTTGGAGAACCACCGACTTTTCCAGTTTCATCCTTGGTATAAAGGTTTTCCAATAAATAGTCTCGATATCTCACGATTGGACTTTCCTCTACCTTCTCGGTGCAGTCATATATTGTTAACGGAGGTTTTTCATCAACCAGAAGGCCAGTCCTTGGGTGTGTATGTTCGGGGATTTCCGTGCTCAACCACCGATAGAAGCTCAATAACGCAACTGCATGGGATTGAATCGTCTTATCGGAGGATATATCTGGATCTGCCAACAAAGAGTGAAGATATAGATTCACTGGCACCACATTGATACCATCGGGGTCTATTAAAATTGGAAGTTTATGAGCAAATGGTTTTGAGTTGTCCCTAACGTCATGGATGATCTCGCCACTGTCAGGGTGTGGCCTACTTATAAATGAGGGATATTTCTCCGTACTAATCCACATAAGACAATAGTCAAAGCCGAAGTCATCTGGAAACGACCTATTTTGTTCAATCACATTAACACCTAAATCATCCGTTATTCACACTGCTAAGCCTTCCCCCAGGGGGTTACGCGTTCATACATCTACTTTTTCAAGATATTTCTTAACCAATAGTAAAAATTGTAACCACCCCTCATCTCGACGTCTAATTTATACAACCTGAAACATTACAACATGTGATGTCTAAAGTATTTCCCAACTGTAAGCGCATAGTTAGAGGAGAATGCCAAAATGCCATGGCGCTGCATTTCGGCTTTGATCTGAAAGACGGGTACGCCCATTTTAATACCGAGTAACTTAGCTTCACGCGAGCGTGCAACCACGCAGCCGTCATTGTTGGACAGCACCACAACCGGCGTATCTTTTAAATCAGGACGAAACAGCTTCTCACAACTGGCGTAAAAGTTGTTGCAGTCCACCAAGGCAAATACAGGCATGGGACAGTCACGACTTACGGCGCATGTTTCGCACCACATTGGTGACCACACCAAATATCTCTAACTCTGCCCCTTCAGGAATATGAATGGGCTCATACGCCTGGTTTCTTGGGATCAGCTTGACGCACGGCCTTAGTTGAAGCTCCTTTACCGTGAGTTCTCCATGGATGCCAGCGATGACAATGTCACCGTGTTCTGCTTGAACAGAACGATCAACCACCAAAATATCATCTGGGTGAATCCCAGCATCAATCATTGAATCACCTTCAACACGCACAAAGAACGTTGCAGCCGGTCGCTTGATGCACAGCTCGTTGAGGTCGAGCGTTTGCTCAACATAATCCTGCGCTGGTGAGGGAAAACCAGCAGAAACACGTTCCATGAACAATGGAATACGAAGGCGCTTGGCTTTGATGAAGGCAAGTGCGCCGCTACGGCCTATCAGCGAGACACTCATGACGAACCTCGAAAAAATAGAATTAATACTGTTTGTTTATACAGTATCTGATGCTATGCTGATTTCTACAAGTAAAATTGTAGGTAAAACTGTAGTTGTTCGAGTAAGACGTTGTGTCGTGGGTGATTTCTTTTTTGTGTTGAAAAGCTTGATGTGGGGATTGCTCGCCCTCGTCAAAGCCTGCAAGGCTTGGACAATACTGCTTCTGCCTACTGCTCTTGTTTCTGTTACTGATCCTGTTACTGCTACTGGTTAACGCATGGGTCAAGTAACCGTCAAACAAGGCTTGTTGAACCCTTTGCAAAGGGTTTAAAAACAGTTAGTAAAATTCTGCTTCGTATTGAATTTACTGGCTTAAAGCGAAGTCAGGAGCATCATTAAAATGCTCAGTCGAACTCAGTTCAAGCCTTTTTCAACCGTTTGAAAAGGGGTTGGCTAAGCCATACCTAAAGGGTATCGGTAAGGGTTACCTAAAGGGTTTAGCTAAGGCTTTCTGAAAGGCTTAGCCAAAGCCTTCATACATGGGTCACCCAGTAGAAAGATCAAAAAAACGCTGAGGTATCCAAGGTGCATTTAGAGAAACCTGTGGCACAGTGAAATAACCCAAAGCGAACAATAGAATTGAAGAGGAACCATCAATGACAAGAGCCCCTGCGCCATTTCCGCTAGAGCGCCTCGCGGATATTCCAGAAAGACCAGAAGATTTTAGATTGCTGGAGCGTATTCCATTAACGCGTGAGCCGCAGTCCTGGCCACTTGAACTTTCTCCTATGGTTGGTGATGAACAGCCAATGGTGCTGCTCGATACAGAGACAACCGGACTGTCTGCCGAGGACGAGTCCATTATTGAGCTTGGTATGGTTAAGGTGCTTTACAGCCCCTCTGCTCAGCGGATTGTGTCGATTGTTGATGTGATCAGCTTGTATGAAGATCCCGGTAAGCCTATCCCCGAGCTGATTACCGAGTTAACCGGTATCACCGATGATATGGTGCAAGGCCAGCACATTGATGATTCACTGGTAGCGAGTTGGTTATCCGATGATCCGCTGGTGGTTGCACACAATGCGCAGTTTGATCGTCCTTTCTTTGAAAAGCGGTTTGCTGCATTAGGCCATCTATCTTGGGCCTGTTCAGCCAGTGGCATAGATTGGAAGGCACTGGGTTTTGAAAGTCGAAAGCTTGAGTACCTGCTGCTTCGCTTAGGTTGGTTTTATGAAGGACACCGAGCTGCAACCGATTGTTTGGCGATGGCCTGGTTGTTCCATTTGTTGCCCGAGTCCGTTGCAAACTTGTTGTCTGAAGCGGACAGGCGAACTGTGTTAGTTCGTGCGTTTGGTGCGCCGTTTGACGTAAAGGACTATTTAAAAGAGCGTGGTTACCGCTGGCATGACGGTGTTAAAGGTGCCAACAAGCATTGGTGGCGCGAAATCAGCGAAGACGAGTTACCGCAGGAACAAACTTACCTGGATGATTTGTACCATCGTGGCTCAGAACATGCCCACTATGACTACAAAGATGCTCGCAATCGATTTAAAGCTTTGTAGCTCTCTATAAGTTAAGCCTTGCATATTTGAGAATCTCTGGAAAATGGAAAGTGAACTCATGGTTTAACCAACAAGAGGAATCTTTCCATGTACCAAGACACCTACATTGAATACTGGGGCGAAATCTTCGTCTCTGCCCGCATCATTGAATTTGGCATCACGTTCGAGCGCTTTCTTAAAGATCCATGGAAGCACTTGATGTCCTGTGGCCAAGAGTCTGCCCCAGACGCGATTGCTGAAGGGATGCTGCCATTGCTACCAGCCCAGGCAGAAGTCGCCAGGCGCATTCGGGAGAGTGAGCAACGAGCCCTGATGTCTACAGAGTCGGACAAAGGGGTATCTCATTGCAGTTACATCGTGGTGCCACTGGTTCGGGTAGCGCATTGATTGATAGCAACTATCATCGATGGCACCAAACAAGGTCTTCACGCCCATACCTGAGCGGCAATTGCAATCCAGATCAAAAAGTTGCCGCTTAGTCTTCCCTACAAAATAATTTGTGATAGGATGATACCTAATAAAATTAATTAGGTTGAAGCCTATTCAGTGTTTTATGGCCATCTGTCCAGCTTCAACCGGTAGAGATTGATTAGTCATTGCGGATGAAGAGCAGCATTGAGTGACACTATTCAATGTGATTACGCGATGTCTGACCGTACTTTATAAACAGAGTTTTAAGAATCTGGTTGAATTGGATAAACAAGACGCATGACAAATGATGGTCTGAAACAAACGGTAGTGGTGAAGCCAGATAGGCTTTCGCAGATAGCGCAGTTGCCACAAGCAACCAGGGATCGCATTGCCCACATCGATTTCACCTTATTGTTTAAGGGAGAAGCGGTACGGGCAGACTTAGTAGATCGGTTCAGCATAGCTGCTGCACAAGCAACGAAAGACTTCACCATGTACCGAGAGCTTGCACCAGGCAACATTGAGTATGACCAAAAGCTCAAGTTGCATAAACGTGGTGAAGCATTTGAATCCTTGTTCGACTACGACGTTGTGAGAACACTGGCAACCATTAGCCAAGGGTACGGTGATGGCTTCACTGGAAAGGTAAAACCACCCCTTGCTTGTGAAGCGCCTTATCACCTCAACAAGCCGAGTTTATCGATAGTGGCGAAAGTCACCGAGGCCATACACAAAGGCAAAGCCTTGCGTATCACCTATGTATCGTTATCGAGCGGTGAAACCACGCGTGAAATTGTGCCGCATACGCTGGTGGACAATGGCCTGCGTTGGCATGTTCGTGGTTTTGACCGCAAGCATGCTGAGTTCCGAGACTTTGTGCTGACCCGAATAAAAGCAGCGATTGTGCTTGAAAACTCTACGTTATCTGAGGCTGAACTCGAAAGCCAAGACCGCCAATGGAATCGCTTTGTTGAGCTGGAGTTAGTGCCTCACCCACGTATTGAGCACAGCGAAGCGATTGAACTGGATTATGGCATGACTAATGGCTTTCTAAAGGTTGAGGTTAGAGCCGCGACCGCCGGATATTTGCTTAGGCTTTGGAATGTTGATTGTTCAGAGGCTATGTGTTTATCAACCAACCAATGCCAGCTTGCATTGAACAATCGTGCCGCGCTGTATGGAGTTCAAAACCTCGCAATTGCGCCTGGTTATGCCACTGATATGTCTCATTTAACCTAGACAACAGAATCTAATCATCAGAATTAATAAAGAATTTAAGGAATACCGATGCCAACGTTGGATTTTAAAGGTAAGCAGTTTGTTTATTCACACCATCTGAGTGTGCCTTTTCGTGAACTCAAAGTGGTTGCGGAAAAATCGTTACCGCAGGAGGGCAAGACGGCATCATTGGATGACAACCTCATCATTCATGGCGACAACCTTGAAGCTCTTAAGGCGTTACTGCCTACCCATGCCGGTAAAGTAGACTGCATTTTTATCGACCCGCCGTATAACACAGGTAATGAAGGCTGGTGTTATAACGACAACGTGCGCTCACCATTGATGCAGGAGTGGCTGAAAAAGTCTGCCAATCCTGTTGATAAAGAAGATTTGGAGCGTCATGACAAATGGCTTTGCATGATGTGGCCGAGATTAACACTTTTAAAAGAACTACTAGCCGAGACTGGAAGTATTTGGATCACCTTAGATGACAATGAGTTTCACCGACTTAAGATCGTTATGGATGAGATCTTTGGGGAAGAAAACTTCATCGGCACGATTATCTGGCAGAAAAAGTATAGCACTAAAAGTGATACGAAATATTTTTCGGAAGAACATGACTTTATGGCTGTATACAGCAAAAATCCAACCAAGTTCTCTATGGGGGGATTAGAACGCACAGACAGCCAAAATGCATCATATAAAAACCCTGACAACGATCCCAGAGGTCCGTGGACATCAGGTGATTTACTAAGAATGGAATCACGTGACTACGCGATATATGAAATAACTTCTCCAACTGGGGTTGTCTCTGTCCCCCCCAAAGGAAGTAGTTGGCGATTTAACAAAGATAAAATTGAAGAGCTAATTGCCGATAATAGAATTTGGTTTGGCGAGGATGGCAATAGTAGACCAAGATTTAAACGGTTCTTGAGTGAAGTTCAAGATACTATACCTGCACAAACCATATGGAAGTACCATGAAGTCGGTAATAGTGATTCTGCGAAAAAATCACTGGGTCAGATGTTTACGGATAAAGGAGATATCTTCGCTACGCCAAAGCCGGTAGATCTGATAAACCGAGTTCTAACGTTGATCAATAACAATCAAGCTATTGTTCTTGACTCTTTTGCTGGGTCTGGCACTACTGCTAATGCAGTGCTAGAGGCTAATAAAAAAGACAATGGCAATCGTAAGTTTATCTTAGTTGAGTGCGAAGACTACGCCGATACATTAACAGCAGAGCGTGTTCGCCGTGTCATTAATGGTTATCCATTTCAAGGTAAGCAAAAACAAGAACTGCTTTCTGAAAAAATCACTTGGTCGGTCTTTGAGAAAAAGCACGCAGAGCTGCTTGAAAAAATAGCCAAAGTTGAAGAAAAACACAGCAACGATTTCGACAAAATCAAAAAAGAGCTTAAAGATGGCGTGCTGACTGTCACCGGTGAGCGCAAAGTGGATGAGTTTGCCCCTGGCATTGGTGGCAGTTTTACCTATTGTACCTTGGGTGAACCGATCCAAATTGAAAGCTTACTTACCGGCGAAGCCATGCCGTCATTCGATGCGCTTGCTCGTTATGTATTTTATACAGCAACTGGTCAGTCGTTAGAAACGGTCGCTAAAGCCTCTGCCGATGGTTTTATCGGCGAAACAGACTTATTCCGTATTCATTTGTTCTATCGCCCAGATAGCGAGTGGCTGCGCTCGAATGAAGCGGCATTAAACGCTGAAAAAGTCGAGGTTATAGCGAAAAACAATGCTACGAAGAAGCGCACCATTGTTTTTGCTGTGGCGAAGTTTATGAGCCAGAAAGACTTAACTGAAAAACGCATTGAGTTTTGCCAGTTGCCTTACGCCATCCATCGCATTATGGGGGCGTAACATGGAGTTAAAAGACTACCAGAATGGTGTATTGGATAAGCTGGATTATTACTTAAAAAAGCTGGCCGACACCAAGGAAGAAGCGGAAGACTTTGTTGCATTTCAGAAAATGAAAGGCAAAGAGGCCCGCTTAACCGATTACGCCAAAGACACTTGGGAAGCTCTGGTACAGGAGCGCCGTATTGACCTACTTAAAGACAAAAGCGGCCACTTGGTGCCAGCGCCTTATGTCACAAGATTTGATGGCTTAGAGCGGCCAATCCCTAACGTGTGCCTGAAAGTACCGACAGGTGGTGGTAAAACCTTACTTGGCGTTGCTGCGGTCGAGCGCCTGCAAACGGATTTGTTTACGCAACAGACAGGTATGGTGCTCTGGGTGGTGCCGTCGGATGCCATTTACAAGCAAACATGGAAACAGTTAGCTAATCGTGAACATCCGTATCGGCAAATGCTTGAACGTGCTTCGGGTGGGCGGGTAAAAATGCTCGAAAAGAACGATGCCTTTACCAAGCGGGATACCGACGAAAACCTGTGCGTTATGTTGTTGATGCTGCAATCCAGTGCGCGTCAATCCAAAGAAACGCTACGCATGTTCCGTGATAGCGGGCGATTTACCACTTTCTTCCCTATTGAAGATGACACCACAGCCAATGAGGCACTATTGAGCAGTATTCGTAATCTAGATTGTAACGATCTATCCGATTACGGTTGGCAAGAAGGCATAGCCCCAGGCTCAGTGTCAGTCAAACAAAGCTTAGGCAATGTGTTACGCATGGTTCGCCCAGTGATTATTGTGGATGAGGGGCATAAAGCCTATAGCGAAACCGCAAGAGAAACCCTGTGTGGCTTTAACCCTAAGTTTATTCTTGAGCTTTCTGCCACGCCTAACGCAAACGGTAAGCATCACTCAAATGTGCTAGTGAATGTGTCTGGGCAAGCGTTAAAAGATGAGCAAATGATTAAGTTACCCATCAACTTAATCAACGAAGACAAAAGTGAGTGGAAGCATACCTTGTCGCTTGCGCACGCCAAATTGGCAGAGCTAGAGAAGGATGCTGGGCAGCTACAAAACGAAACTGGTCGCTACATCCGCCCCATCATGCTGATCCGTGTTGAGCGCACAGGTAAAGACCAACGAGATTCTGCCTTTGTGCATGCGGAAGACGCCCGCGAGTATTTAATGGAAAAATTGGGCGTAAATGAAAATGAAATTCGCCTGAAAACGTCTGACAAAGACGAGTTGGGTGATGATGATTTGCTCAGCGAAATGTGCCCCGTCAAATACATCATCACCAAGGATGCGCTGCGTGAAGGTTGGGATTGCCCCTTTGCTTATGTGTTAACTGTGTTGTCTAAAATGACCGCAAAAACGGCAATCACCCAAATGATTGGCCGGGTGCTACGTCAACCACATGCGCGATTGACGCAAAAACCAAGCTTAGATGAGTGTTACGTCTACACCTTTGATCAGGATGTGATGGAAGCCGTCGCTGGTGTTAAGCAAGGTTTAGAAGAAGAAGGGATGGGAGATGTGGCGAATCAAGTTAAAGCTACAGAAGCCAATAAACCCGCCGCAGTAGTGAGCAAAGAAACCTTATTGCGTAGAGAGCGTTTTCGTAACCTACCGAAAATATTCTTGCCTCGGGTTTTACATCGCGATGCTGGGTACAAAGACGGCTACCGTTTGTTTGACTATGAACGGGATGTGCTGGGTGACCTAGATTGGGAATCACTATCTTATTTGAATGCTGAGAATTTCCAGCTAGTGGACGACAAGTTACAGCGCACGATTGCCCGTATCGACTACAAAATGTCAAAGGATAACCAAGGCGAATTGGACTTGGCCGATCCGGTTCACGAGAACATCGAGTTTGACCCGAATGCAGGCCTGGATATCTCGTTTATGGTAAGGCAGCTCACCGATGTTATTCCAAATCCATGGCAAGCCATGCGCGTGTTAACGCACACCTTAGACACCTTGCGTAGTAATGGGGTTACAGAGGAAGCGCTGTTTACTAATCGCCTTGAACTACTCAAAGAGATGAAGCGAGATATTAAACAGCAGGTTGCGCAATTATCGGAGCAAATCTTCAGATCTAAGTTGGACAAGGGTGATATCTCCCTACGTCTACTCGCTTCAGATAACGAAAAGCTAAATTGGGAACTGGCGCAAACCTTAGAAGTTAATGTCAGTGAACATGATCAGGTGCTTCGCCGCAAAGATGGATCAGAACTCGAAAAAAGCCTGTTTGAAAAGGTCTATCAAAATGGGCTGAACAATTTAGAGCGCGACACAGCCTGGTATTTGGATAAGCAAGAGTCTGTGTATTGGTGGCATCGTATTGCAGTAAATCAACGCGAGTACAGCCTACAAGGCTGGCAAAAGCAAAAGGTTTACCCTGACTTGTTGGTGTGCGTCGAACAGCCAAACTCTGGCAGTTACCGCTTCTCTGTACTGGAAACCAAGGGTGAGCATTTAAAAGGAAACGATGACACTGAGTACAAGCGTCGATTGTTTGAGCTATTAACTGAGCACGTCAAAACTGCGGTAGATGCTGGCGAACTTACGTTGGAAGCAGCGTCGGGTGGTATGTCGTTCAGAATGCTGATGGAAGACAGTTGGTCACAGGAAATCGTGCCTGAATTGAATTAATGAGTCATTTGTTGGTGTTGTGTTGTCTCCAACCTTGTCGCCCCTTCTAAAAGAGGGGCGAAACTCAAAAGGAATATCAAGTTAACGAGGATTTAGATGAGTCAGCCAATACCGACTTCTTATAATCAAATCATTGCGCATACGATTGAACAGGCGCTTGCCCTATCGGTTAATGCAAAGAGCGAAAATGCTATTGCTGGCTTTTGTCAGTTACAAGGCCCAACAGGCGGGGGCAAAAGTAGTTCGCTTTATCGTAGTCCAGACGGGAAAATTCCAGCGAGCCTTGAATTTATAAAATCCAAAGGGTTGCAGGCCATATTGGTCACCCATCGCTGGAACATCCTGCATGACATTTATGAAAGTGCCACAAGTGCAAAAGACAGCTCAGGTAATCCACTGCTCGTTAGTATCCTTTATGCTCAGGATGAAACTGTTGTTAGTGCGGTTTCGCAACGGGCACTGCCACACGAACAAGGCGTTCAAAAGTCTGACTTGCCCGATCCTTATACGGCCATTGAGGACATCCATGGTTTAGGAGTGTTTCGTTCTAATGCTGATAAAGAGGCTCTCGTTCGTGCTTGCCACAACGTTTCAGCCATTGCCCGTAATGTTGAGTACAAAAAGAAAAATCCTGATTCGATGGGCGTCTTACTCGAACGAGAAGAGCAGGAACTAAGAAAACTGTGTGGCTTTGTCGAGCGCACACTACTTGGGTGCATGTCGTCCTTAGAGAAGGCAGTGAAGTATGCCAGTAAGCACCATGGCAAGACGCATGAACTCACAGAGCAAGCAAAAGAAAAGCTTCGTTTATATAGAGAAAACAAATGGGTGCGTCGAATTTTCCCGGCGATTGCCTGGCACGATGATAAGCAACATTTGCTGGTGTTAACGACGCAGAAGCTGTTCGCTTCCTTTTACGACGGTAAACAGAAAGTCAGAATGTCGAGCGGCCAACTGGCCGGAAAAGTAGTATTTGTTGATGAGTTTGATTACCAAGCGGATATTCTACAGACCTTACTTGCCCAGTCTCAAATGGTGCAAGAGCCGCCTGAGTGTATTGGTCAATTACTTGAAGGGGGCAAGCGTCTTTTAGCGCGAATGCAGTTTGTTACTGCGCAGCCTATACCTGAGCTTTACAGTGAGCTTAAACAGCTTATTGCGGAGCTAGAGGAGGATTTGACCGGCAAAGGTGTCGATCTCAATCAGTCTAGGGCGTTGGTAATACCATTAAAGCAGTATGAATCCGGTGTGCCGTTCGAAAAGAAATATCTGTTTCGCTCAGATCACTTAGTAACCAGTGAGCCTTTGCAGTTACAGCAAAAACCTCACGGCTTTGAAGTGAAAAGTTATGGGCAAAGCGATGAAGCATCAGTTGATGTCGGTGATTTTTTGCGTGTGATGGAGAAATATATCAGACGCTTCAGTTTGCTATTGTCGCAGTTCGCAACCGATGAGTCCGAAGCCTATGAGTATCTCGTTCGGCTAAACCGATTGCTGTTTGATCCTGCGAATGACTATCGACCATCCTACTACAGCACAGCGTTACCCAGCTTATCGCTGTTCTCCTTGCCTCGCACTAGCTTGCCTGAGTTAGAAGCGCTGAGTAAATCAAATCGATTACCCAATACTCAGACGAATATGTTTGGCCTAACAACTTGGCTGTTAACCACGGATGAAGCCGAAGCGGATATTGACCCGCTGAGGATCAAGATTAAACGCGCACTATTGCCGACAACGCCTGAAGGGTTAATGGTTTCGTTATCGAGTCGAAACCTCGTTTTTGCACTATCCGCAACTTCTTATATCGAAAGAGGGATTGGTCATTTCGATATACGTTGGATTGAAAGTGCTTTGCGTTACGTGGCTCAGGCTCGCAACCCACACTGTACAGAGAGTTTTTTGGGCGATAGCTTTGAGCAGCGCCCCGAAGACTGGTTTAAGAAACCAATTCCGTATTTACAAACTGACGAGGATAAGCAACTGCAAATGGCAGTGATCCGCTGGTTGGTTAAAGAAAAATCTGAAATGCGTCGCTCGACACTGAAAACCACGATCCACGACTTTGATGATGCTATCAATGCGCCAGTTTTTCAGGAAGCAAAACTGCATTTGAACGCTGCATTTTTTGAGGCTGAGCACTCAGATTACAAGTATGAATACCGGCAGTCTGTGTTATTTAAATTACTGCACGTTCTACATTTGGCAGCGAATGAGCCACAACATAAAGGACACCTGGCCTTTGTTAACTCAGTCAAATACCTTCGGAAGTGGTTGATAAGTGATACCGCTGAAAACAGTAGGATGAGCGCGGATTGGCTTGAAATGGAGCGTTTAACCACTGGCGTATTGTCTTCTTTTGACGATGTGTTTATTCCTTTGGCTGTCAACGGCAAGCCCATGATGATTTGCTTGCTCAATGCTGAAGCACAAAAGCGAGAAGGCTTTGAGCACGCCTATCAAGCGGCGTTCGACTCTGGCCGAACCGTGGTGGTAATGACACAAACTGCATCCGCTACCAATGGCATTAATTTGGACTACTCCTTGCCCAACTCTCAAGGACAGATGGATCTGACGTCACTGTTTATTATTGAAAGTAAGCACTTTTACTTTTCACCATGGGATAGCAATGACGCTGATGATGAAATGTCTCATGCCGGCTTTCAGCTCAGAAACTTAGAAAAATTAGTCAGGCGTTCAGAGTTTTCACGTAAGCAGCAGCGGCAATTTATTATGCCGTTGATGAATAACTCAGTCACTAAAATCCAGGAGCTAAACAAGCTCTATAAAGGGACAAATGACTACGTTAAGAATCTTGCTGCTGACGTGCAGCAGCAAGTTGGTCGTATTGAACGTGCTTGGACGTATGTGCCCCATGTCGCCATTCATTTAAGCGATGATGTAGCAGGCCATCTTCGCAACTACGGCCAATTAACCGTTTGTACTAACAACCGAAATTGGGTTTCAAACCTTAATAATCAGCTGATTGATGATCTTACTCATTCCGAAGATGCATCGGTTTCCAACTTTCTTACCTTGTTGAAAACGCGATCCCAAGATGGCTCTGCTGCGGTAGATATTATTGATAACAAGTTAGTTTCCGCTATCCGAGATGCACGACAAGGTATGGGTTGTATCGAAGATATTTCAGGACTTTGGCATGAACTAGGCCGCGCTGTATTGCAGCATGATCTCCAATGGATGCCGCATAACAATACGTTTGGCATTACTGAGCCTTTGTGTCGTTGGGCGTGCTTTGAACGGCCCAAGGAAACAAAGGTTACTGGTGAAATATGGTACGACCCAAAAAGTTGGCAGTTCTTTGAAAAGCGTGCAGCGGGATTGATTAAGTATAACCCACAGACGCTTTATGAGGTTGTTAACAGGCAACCTGCTATTTCGGATTGGTTTAATCGCAAAGGTTTTCGAACGTCGTTTCAGCCGTTTGCCAATGACATTGAAGAGCAATTTGCGTTTCATCCCGTTGTTATTCAGCGAATTTTACAAGGGCGTATTGGTGAGGAAGGTATTCGCGCACTGCTGAATGACAAACAGCTAGTCACTAAACAAGACGTCTACAACCATGAGCTGTTTGAATTATATGATTTTGAGATAGCCAAAGCGGATGTTTTTGTTGATGCTAAATTTTGGTCGATAGCTGCTCTGGAACAGTCAGATGAAGGCTTTGAGCAATGGCTTGCTTCTGGTAAACGTCCTGAATTTGCGCCTTTGGGATTAATTAAAAAGCTGGAGAAGATCCGTCAAATCCGTGGTGAAAACGCCATTTTGGTTATCGCGAATCTATTAACAGGTGAAGATTGTACCTTATCTGGCTTTTCTGAAATGTTGGAGCCAGTAAAAGTTGAGAATGCTTCAATCCTGTTTCTACCAGGTTGTTTGGTGAACGATGAGTATCAAATGACGTCTGGCTTTAAGTGGTTTTCGAAAATAGTTTGGCAGCGTATGAGGGAGCAAGGTTAATGGATAAAAATAAAGATTTGAGGAAGTTGCCGCTGTCTCATTTGGTTTATTTGAATAGCGAGGTTGATGCAGATAAAGCCAACAAATTTGTGGTTTATCACTATCCACTCATCAATAACAACTATCAGTGGAAAGAGAAGAAAGCCTGGGAAGAACGTATCGATGCTGAACTAGACAGTCGGCAGTTTGCCTATTTAATGAAAAAAAATGGTAATCAGTTTGGTCTCTATGTGGCTTTACAAAGCTCAAGTGATATTCCTCCGTCTATTGTAGACGCTGAGTTGCAACCTATTACTCCAGTTCGAGTTGAATATTCACCGGTGTTAAATCCTGTGTGGATTCGACTAATGATGCGTTCATTGCGGGCTTTTGGGGGGCATTGTAAAGGCGCTTACAGCTTAGGTTGTCCGTTATTGAAAGTAGATAGCTGGGCTGGCGGTGTTAATGCGATCAGCCTAGATTGTAGAACTCAGCAGTTAAAAGATGGAAATACCACTGAAATTGCTCTCTTTTATACCAATGTTCCATTAAGACCGTTATCTAATGACGATGATATAGATCGCATTAAGAAGCCTCTATGGGTCTATGACAAAAATAAGGTACTCGTCAGGTGGTATCCTGGCCATGAAAGAAAACCGAGAGGTACGCTGTTTAAAGAAATTGGAAAGAGTAAAAATTCACGGAAACAGCGTCCGTTTCTGGATCTTTCTACACCAACTAGGTTTGAGCAAAGTTGGCCTATGGTGTTAAAACCAGTGCAAGATGCGTTTATCTGTTTTGCGCGTGACTATGGTTTTGAACTTTCAGCTAAAACGTTAAATCTCCAACCACTGACGTTGAAAACAAAGCATAAGGCCAATAAGGCTAAGTCATCTTTCCCAAGCATCGAGATATCCGGTGAAATCAAGGTTATAGACCTAAGAGTTAATGCCGTTGTTGCCGGTGAAGAAATCTTAGACTTATTTAAATCGCTAATTGCACAGAAAGGCGTCGATGTTTCGTGGGATTTACTGGACGGAATTGCGGCAAATGACTTTGAACGGATAAAGCTTGAACGTTCGGACCGCGTTTTGATTCTGCTAGATCAGGAAAAAGGTATTGAAGATGATCGTTATCCACTAACGAAGTCGTTAGTTGGACGGTGTGCAGTTCAACATATCAACGTTAATCCTCATGATGTAACGGGAGATCCAGTCGAAAAAAGGTTATTAATCGAGTCAAAAAGAGACGATGACCCGATAAAGCTATACGTTGCGTCTGAAGGTGGATATTACACCTACAACTACGAATTATTAGATACCAAGGCATACAAAGAAGCGATTATTAGAAAGCTTGAAGTGGTTCTTAAAGAGTTAGAGATCAAACGTTTACTGATTGATTCTGATAGGGCTATTTCTCAAGTCTTGCCATTGCAACGCGCCTGTTTAAATGAATCAACCATTGTCATTACTGATGGTTATTTGTTTACGGTTTCAAACGACAGGCCGGTGTTGATCCCCTTCGATCCCACTGATTCTGGTATGACTTTGAAAATAAATGAGTACCTCGCCAATTTCGAAACATCCGTAGATGATTTGCTCACTTTGATGAATGAGAAGTGGCCCTATAGTTATCGTCAGAATGTCGTAATGGATTATTACGGTACTGAAGTTGATAAACAACGACGATTTGCGGCAAGAATTACGCTTGTTTTGAGTAAGGATAAGGATGCACAAGTATCAATCATGATGCAAGATCCATCTTACGACCAAACGAATGTATTGCCACTGGGTATGGAAGATGCGCTTTCGGATTTAACCAAGAAACAGAAGCCTTATCCGTTGACGGATTGGGTTCTGCCAGATAGTGAAGTATTGCTCAATATTGTCAAAGAGTTGAGTGATGATGGCGTTTTATCTAGCCAAAAGGCAACAATGCGATTTGAAAGTGAGTTACCCGAATTAGTTGAATTATGGCAAGAACAATTAGTTTCGCTTCATCAGCAAAATGAAACGAAGGTGACTTACTATCAGGTAAAAAAAGAGGTTATTCAGCGTTGGTTAGATAAGCGAGGAAAGAAAAAAGATACATCAATCAGCGGTAGTTTAGATACCTTGTTATCTCGATACTTTGATAAGCCTTTAAATGACATCAAACGCTGGATGAGTAACATACCGGGTATTCAACGCATATGGTACGACAAAGAAAAGGGATATTTTGTTGTCGGTGGATTAACCTCTCCAAAAGCTCAGTTGATGAGACAGCCAAGCATCAGACAATGGCACACCTTGCAAGGTGAATTGGACATCGAATTACTTGCTGATTTGCTAGATGTTGATTGGGTTCGTATGAATCAGCTTGCGGGTAACCCCTGCGTCACAACATTAATCAAGCGATGGAAAGAGATAAATCCCGAGTCTAGAGATGCGATTTTGCTCAGTTGCTAAATGGCTTTATTAAATAATTCTGTAAATGAAATTGAAGCGATAAAAAGTGCTAAGTAATAGGATAAATAACAATGTTCACGGTAAATCATCAAACCAACAGGATTAGTCCTGTTAGGGCAAAGAAGTTCAGTGAACTTGGCTTTTCTGAGCGAAAACACCTTCAGGAATGGTTGGCGCATGAGCCTTCTGCACTGGGTGAAGAGTTATTAATTATTCAAAAGGAGTTCGATGGCTTTGATGATACCCGCGAACGCTTAGATTTACTTGCGCTAGATAAAGATGGCAACTTGGTCATCATTGAAAATAAACTGGATGACAGCGGTCGTGATGTGGTCTGGCAGGCACTTAAATATGCCTCTTATTGCGCCAGTTTGACCAAGGCGCAAATAGTTGAAATCTACCAGCAGTACTTGGACCGCTATCAACCTGTAACACGAGAAGTTGACCCGTTAAATGTCCCGCAAATTGCTGAACTTAATGCCAGTCAAAGAATTTGCGAATTTCTGGATGCGCCAGATCTGGATGAGGTCAAGCTCAATCTAGGTAACAGCCAGCGTATTATGTTAGTTGCGGCAAACTTTCGCAAAGAAGTGACCAGTACTGCACTTTGGCTATTGGGACAAGGTATTAGTATTGCATGCTTTAAAATTACCCCTTATTCGTTGAGCGAGCAGCTACTCATCAATATTGACCAGATCATCCCCACGCCCGAAGCGAAGGAGCTGATGATCGGTATTAATGCCAAAGAAGCGGAAGAAAAAACGACCGAAGTGGTACTGAAAAACCGCCATACGGTGCGTCGCGAATACTGGGAGCGAGCCTTAGAGGCGTTTCAGAAAAGTCCGTGCCAGCTCTACAACAACATTAGCCCAAGTAAAGATCATTGGCTATCAGCAGGTTCTGGACTGAGTGGTTGTCCGTATAACCTGATTTTTCTGCAAAAAGAGCTTCGAGTTGAGCTTTGGATTAGCCGTGGAATTACCGAAGAGAATAAATATCTCTTTGATTCATTGCTTGGGTCCAAACAGGGCATTGAACAAGTATTTGGTGCGGAGCTTGAATGGATGAGATTGGATGAAAAGAAATCTTGTCGTATTCAGTTTTCAACCAAAGCCGATGGCTTCAACAAAGATACGTGGCCCAATGCGGTTGCGTGGCACTTAGAGCAGATGACTAAGTTAGAAAAAGCTTTAAAAGGGCCGCTGCAAAAAGCGGCTGAAGCGCTAAAAAACAAACCGGCAGAGGTATCCTGATTCCCGTAAGCTGAATTTTAGTATTTCAACTCGCTTGTTTCATCGGGTGCTAAAAGACCTAAATACATTGTCTGCACATATAAGTATTAAATCTTTGAATCTAATTAGCCAGCAACACTAGATTGAACCTTCACACTATCGTGTCGGAGGTTCACTATGTTCAAAAACCTATTTTTTCAAACAAAAGCACTACCAGAGCTGTCATCTCAACTGGATGCAGAAATCCCACGCTACCCACCATTCCTGAAGGGGTTGCCAGCTGCGTCACCCGAGGATTTGCAGTCCACACAAGACGAGCTAATTGCCAAGCTGCGCCAGGTACTTGGCTTTAATCAGCGTGATTTTCAACGGTTGATTCAGCCCTGTATTGACCATCTGGCTGCTTATGTTCATTTGTTGCCAGCGTCTGAGCATCATCATCACAGTGGCGCTGGTGGTTTATTACGTCACTCGTTGGAAGTTGCTTTCTGGGCGGCACAAGCATCTGAAGGGATCATCTTTGTTGCCAGTGGCACACCGGTTGAGAAAAAAGAGCTGGAACCAAGATGGCGTGTTGCAGCTGCTCTTGGCGGTTTGTTCCATGATATTGGTAAGCCTGTTTCAGACTTATCCATCACAGACGAAGATGGACGCTATCAGTGGAACCCTTTTTTAGAAACACTATCCCAGTGGACCACTAATAACAGCATTGAACGCTATTTCATTCGCTGGCGCGACGGACGGTGCAAGCGGCACGAGCAATTCTCAATTCTGGTTTTAAACCGGGTGATGACACCTGAGTTGCTCGCTTGGTTAACCCAGCCGGGCCCTGAGATTTTGCAAGCCATGCTGGAAGCAATTGGCAATACCGATCCAGAGCATGTCCTGTCCAAATTGGTCATTGAAGCTGACCAAACCAGTGTCCAGCGAGACCTGAAATCTCAACGAGTTTCCGTTGACGACAATGCCCTTGGTGTCCCAGTTGAACGCTATCTACTTGATGCCATGAGGCGATTACTTGCCAGTTCACAATGGCTGGTCAATCAGCGAGACGCCAGAGTCTGGTTACGAAAATCGAATCAATCAACCCATCTTTACCTGGTTTGGAAAAGCGCGGCTAAAGACATCATTGAGCTGTTAGTCAAAGACAAGATACCTGGCATCCCAAGAGATCCCGATACCCTTGCGGACATCCTCATTGAGCGAGGATTGGCCATTAAATCCGCCTCAAATGAGCGATATGAAAGCCTAGCCCCTGAAGTGCTGATCAAAGACGGCAAGCCAATCTGGTTACCCATGCTGCATATATCTGAGGCCGATTTATTGTTCAGCTCGAATGTACCAATTGGTGTGACACTGTTTAGTAAACCTGAGTGGGAAGCAACACAGCAAACACAAGCAGAGCCTCAGAGTCGCTCCAGTGAGCAGCCAGGCTTGTCTGAAGCGTCATCATCAATCGAACTCAGTAATTCGGCTGAGTCGCCATCGACAAACTCGTCCGAACAAGATGATGAACGTCGTCTTGTTAGTGATGTTAATCACCTTCAGGCAACTGAAAACGTTCCAGGTGATGAATGTGAAAAGCCTAACAACTCATATGATGGCGCTATCTCAAATAACGTAAACCAGCACGATGCAGAAGCATTGAATCTGCCTGAATCTTTGGCATGGCTCCCAGAGGCCAGTAGTGCGTTGGTTATGGTTGATGAACAGATACTGATCCGCTATCCCGATGCCGTAAGACCTTGGTGTGCCCCCCGAAAACTGCTTGCTGAACTCAGTCGATTAGATTGGCTTGAATTAGATCCCGCAAACCCGACACGTAAGGCCAGAACTGTGACTACGAATGATGGCGTTCAGGAGCAAGGGTTACTGCTGAAAGTATCGATTTCTAAAGGGCTTACTGCACTGATAGACCTCTCCAATCAAGACGCAGAATCAGTGACAGCAATTCAGAACGAAGAGGCTTCACAGCGTCCGAGTCGAACTGAGACAGCCAATGCCCAAGCAAAAGAGCCCGCCACAAGAGCGGAGCGTAAGCAAAAGCCGATTGCGCCCAATGCGAATTCAAGTACAGACCCAAAACACGCGCAGCGGCAACAGATGGTTAATTTTGTGAAAGATTTGCCCATCTTACTGACCGATGGCGATTACCCAGACGTGGATCATAGTGCCGATGGTATTCGCGTCACGATTCAAACCTTACGCCAAGTCGCCAATGCGCACGGCATTCCAGCCGGACAGCTGCTTCGGGGGATCTCGGCCAGTGACCAATGCCAGTTTGATGAGGGGGAAACGGTTCTGTTTACCGCTCACGCTAAACGTTAATCCATTTGAAATTAAGTGGATTGCAAACGGTTATTTTGCGGAGCATGAATGAAAGAAAACGCATATGAGATGCCCTGGCGCACGAACTATGAAGCCATGGCAGCAGCAGGTTGGCTGGTTGGGGCAACTGGGGCAATTGCCGCAGAAATGCTGACAGAGTTACCACCTGAGCCATTTTGGTGGATGACAGGGATTTCCTCGGGCATGGCGTTGTATCGCCTGCCTGAGGCTTATCGCCTTTATAAGTTGCAGATGGGGCTAAAAGGCAAACCATTGGCATTTATGGCGCTGTCGCATTTACAAAAAGTGATGGCAAAACATCCTGATGAATTGTGGTTAGGGTATGGCTTTGAGTGGGACCAACGTCATGCTCAACGCGCTTATGAAATCTTAAAGCGGGATAAGAAAACCTTGCTTAACCAAGGTCACGGCAAACAAATGGGTTCGACCTGGATTCATGGTGTTGAGCCCAAAGAAGAAGATGTTTACCAGCCAGTTGGTCACACTGAGGGGCACACCTTAATTGTCGGCACCACCGGTGCGGGAAAAACACGATGCTTTGATGCGATGATCACTCAGGCCATTTTGCGCAATGAAGCCGTGATTATTATTGACCCCAAGGGAGACAAAGAACTTAAGGATAATGCACAGCGAGCCTGTATTGCCGCCGGTAGTCCTGAACGCTTTGTGTATTTTCATCCAGGTTTTCCAGAGCATTCAGTACGACTTAATCCCCTGAGGAATTTTAACCGGGGCACTGAAATTGCCAGCCGAATTGCGGCATTAATCCCATCTGAAACCGGTGCTGATCCATTTAAAGCATTTGGCCAAATGGCACTGAATAACATAGTGCAAGGTTTGTTGCTTACTTCACAGCGTCCTGATCTGAAAACGCTGAGACGATTCTTGGAAGGCGGTCCAGAAGGCTTGGTAGTAAAAGCCGTCACAGCCTGGGGTGAGCAGGTGTATCCGAACTTTAGTGTGGAGATCAAGCGCTTTACCGAAAAAGCCAACACCTTAGCTAAACAAGCTATGGCGATGCTGCTTTTTTACTACGAACGCATTCAGCCCGTTGCCGCCAATACCGATTTGGAAGGCCTTTTGAGTATGTTTGAGCATGACAGAACCCACTATTCCAAGATGGTGGCCTCACTGATGCCGGTGCTCAATATGCTCACATCAAGTGAACTAGGCCCATTGCTATCACCGATTGCAAATGATGTAGATGACAGCCGGTTAATTACGGATTCTGGCCGTATTATCAACAATGCCCAAGTGGCCTATATCGGCTTGGATTCATTGACCGACGCCATGGTTGGCAGCGCCATTGGTTCGTTGCTTTTATCCGATCTCACCGCCGTGGCCGGTGACCGCTATAACTATGGTGTTGAAAATCGTCCCGTAAATATCTTCATCGATGAGGCGGCTGAAGTCGTCAACGATCCCTTCATTCAACTGCTCAACAAAGGCCGTGGCGCAAAAATGCGTTGTGTAATTGCTACACAAACCTTTGCTGACTTTGCAGCTCGAACAGGCAGTGAAGCTAAGGCTCGCCAGGTGTTAGGTAACATTAACAACTTGATAGCCCTTCGGGTGATGGATGCCGAAACGCAGCAGTACATTACCGACAATCTGCCTAAGACTCGGTTGCAGTACATCATGCAAACTCAAGGTATGTCGTCCAACTCGGACAGCCCCGCGTTGTTTACCGGCAATCATGGCGAACGCTTGATGGAGGAAGAAGGCGATATGTTTCCACCGCAGTTATTAGGCCAGCTTCCCAACCTGGAGTACATCGCCAAGCTTTCAGGTGGCCGCGTGATTAAGGGTCGCCTTCCTATTTTAACCAGCTCTACACAGGCAGCATAAGGAGTCTGTATGCATCATTCTGTCTGTCTGAAAATGACAACACTTACCAGTAAAGAAATGCTCGCTCAGTGGCAGCAACATAACCCTCAGTTCAAGGAAGCTTTAAGACTGCTTGAAACAGACTGGCCTCATGCTTTGGCTTCAGTACACTGTTTAGCGGACTATTTAACGGATGCGCTCACGTTAGATGGCCATTCCATCTTTGATTTGTGCTTTTGTAATGGTTTGGGCAGTTATGAAGAAGTCAGTTGTGATGATGACAGTGTACGCCTTTGGCATTTCATTGAGGCACTGACCTGGACTGCCGCCAGTGCTTTAACGGGGATTCGGCTGCGTGACCCTGATCATTTCGAGTGGGCTGCCGTAGATGGTGTGTATTTCTACTCCTGGATTCGTAATCGTCCAAATCGGATGGCGTATTTGGCTGAAGGACGCATCGATGTGCGTTATGTCAGTGGTCATACGACGACAAAGCGGCTTCAACAAGTGATTAAAGCCCGGATTATGACGCCAACCGTTGCAGCCATGCTGGCGCGAGTTGAAGAGGATGTTTGGCATGAGCAAGCATAAGTCGGTTTGGCTACTGTGTCTGGCACTGATGCTAGAGATTATTGCCATTGGCGTGTTAGTGCCCGGTGATTGGACTGGCCGGGTCATCAGTAAAGAGAAGCAGATGATCCAAAACCAATTGGGCTCACAAACAAGCCATTGGATTGGTCAAACTAGCCATCGCTGGTATCAGTCATGGATTGTGGATACGCAGGTGGAGCAATCTGTGCGTGATTTTCTAATCCCCACTGAAGAGCAGCGACTGCGCTCTAAAGGGATGGAGAACATGGGAGGCTTTTGGTTTGTCTGGGTAGAAGACCGTATTCAGGCATTTTTTGATGTGTTGTACCAAGTGTTCACTCGATTTGCTTTGCTGATGGTCTGGTTGCCCTTTGCGCTTATTCTCATGTTACCGGCGCTGTGGGACGGCTTGATGACTTGGAAGATTAAGAAGACAACCTTTGATTTTTCGAGCCCAATCATTCACCGCTACAGCATGATTATCCTGGGCTCAGGTGTCATTTTGCTGTTTATGGGATTGTTCGCCCCGCTGGCTATTCCACCGGTGGTACTACCGTCGATGATCATCGGCTTGGCATTGATGGCAGGGTTGGCGTTAAGTCACTTGCAGAAGAAGATATGAGGCCAGTTGGGCCTCATCTTGTAGAGCTAAAACCTTACGCCTACGGTATTGCCGTTCTCGTTGCGTATTTTTCCCAACCGTGAACACCAGTTTTTCTCTAGCGTGAACACCTAATTTTCTTAACTGTGAACACTGATTTTTGCCTAAGCGTGAACACTTTTTCCGCATGACAAAATTTAGTGTTCACGGTAAGCAAAAATCCCCACCCCTTCTTGCAGGTCAGTTTTTAACCATTAACCTGCGCTCCTTTGTTTAACCCTCAGGAGCCGTTATGAAAACGAAGAAGATCTCTATGCAGAAAATCAAAGAAATTCTGCGCCTCAAATACGGCGCCGACCTCTCATCCAGGCAAATATCCCGTAGCCTGAATATATCAACGGGGGCTATCTCAAAGTACCTCAATCGAGCCGATGCGGCTGGCATTGGTTGGCCTTTGCCAGAGAGCATGACAGAGCAACAAGTTTTAGCCATCCTGCAGCCGTCACGAAAACCAAGAAAGGACACGGTCACCGTGTTTGCGGAACCCGATTTCAATGCAATTCACGATGAGTTGGGGACCAAGGGAATGACACGACAATTGCTGTGGGAAGAGTACACACAAGACCACCCCAGTAATCACTATAGCTATTCTCGCTTCACCGTTCTGTTCAAACGTTGGCAGGGCTCACGCCAGCTATCGATGAGACAAACACACCTAGCTGGCGAGAAGATGTTTGTCGATTATTGCGGGCCGACCATGGATGTCATTAACCCTCAAACGGGCGAGGTACGTACTGCCCAGATTTTTGTCTCCGTCCTGGGCGCCAGCTCTTATACATTCGTTGAGGCGACATGGTCACAAAGCTTGCCTGACTGGATTGGTTCCCATGTTCGAGCATTTAACTTTTTTGGTGGTGTTCCGGAGGTGGTTGTGCCAGATAACCTGAAAAGTGCCGTTAGCAAAGCCTGCCGCTATGATCCTGACCTAAACCCTACCTATCAGCAACTTGCAGAGCACTACAATGTTGCCGTCATCCCAGCTCGCCCCTACAAACCAAAGGACAAATCTAAAGCAGAGGTCGCGGTTCAAGTGGTTGAGCGGTGGATCATGATGCGCCTGAGAAAGCAGCCATTTTTTACTCTCGCGTCACTTAATCAAGCCATTCGTTTTTTGCTGGCAGACCTCAACAACCGCCCGTTTAAAAAACGTCCGGGATCTCGCCAATCTCAATTTGAAAGTATTGATAAGCCTGCGTTAAGACCGTTACCACCATCCCCCTATGAGTACCTTGAGGTTAAAAAGGCCAGAGTTCATCTTGATTACCATGTGGAATACGACGGTCACTTCTACTCCGTACCATATCAACTGGTAAAACAAAACGTGATGATTCATGCAAGCCGAACCACCTTGACCATTAATCATCAGGGAAAGCAGGTGGCCCACCACCCGCGAGCCTTTAAACACGGCCACACGACTGACACCACGCATATGGCGAAGGCGCATTTGAAGCATCAAGAGTGGTCGCCTCAGCGGTTTGTGTTATGGGCAACCCGAATTGGCGAATACACGACATTGGTGGTTGAGCATCAACTTGCTGGTCGCCGTCACCCCGAACACGGTTATCGCGCTTGCCTGGGTTTACTTAACCTGACAAAGAAGTATGGCCAGGAAAGGCTCGAAGCCGCCTGTCGTCGCGCACATTATATTAACGCTATTACGTACAAAAACATTGCCTCAATTCTCAGCAAAGGTTTAGACAACCTGCCCATGGAAGATGGCGATGCAGACAAGCAGATTTCCCTTCCCCTCAGTCACGATAATGTTCGCGGTGCCAAGTACTATCACTAATTACGCAAAGGAAAAACGAATGATTAATAACTCAAGTTTCGGGGTTCAAAAACAGCAAAAAATACAGCTTAAGTTACTGAATAATATAAATAAAAATAGCCTTTTCGTGGTATAATGTTAGTTAACTAGACAAAACAAAACACCCACCCAAGGCTATGTATGAATTCTGACACAACCTCTTCTGTTTTGCCATCGCTCACCGCTGAGTATTTAAGCCGCCACGATGTTCAAGTGGATAATCTGTTTAGCAAAGCATGGCAGCGCATCGGTTTTAATCGACTGCTGAAACAAGCGCGGTTTTCAAAGCGTTCAGGATCACCCGTCAGTGATGTAGTGTACCTTTTACTGCTTTGGGTCTGGCTTAACGATGTTTTCAAAGGAGTCGTTACAAAGCTTCTCGATCACTAAGAAGGATGCCCTTTATGATCTTCTTAATCGGGAAGATCTGGATTGGCGCAAGTTGCACCTTCAAACAGCGAAGACCGTCATCAGTTTGACTGACCACAGCGCCATACGCGCCTATGTTGTTGATGATTCTGTTAAAACACGGCGCGGTAAAACCATGCCAGGCATCTCTAGCCACTTTGATCACCTCAATGGTCGTTGTGTGATGGGGCAGCAAATCCTGACCCTAGGGCTGGCGACTGAAAAGCAATTTATCCCTTTAGATAGCGAACTCTATATCAGTCGAGTTAAATCACAACCTCTGACCAAAGCCTTTGCCGATGGTCGCAGTATCGCCGCAAAACGTTATCGTGATGCGCAGTCAATGACTAAACCGGAGATGGTCCATGGCATGATTAAGCGAGCCGATCGGTCCGGCATTCATGCACAGTATTTTTTAGCCGATTCATGGTTTGCCAGTAAGTCCATGCTGGCCTTTATGGAAGCGCAATCGTTAGTCTCCATTGTCCGTATGAAGAAAAATAAAATGAGTTACCGCGTGGCCGGTAGTGACAAGGTTCTCTCAACAGCGGCTGAGCTTTACCAACACCACATCAAAGGCCAATGGCAGAAGATTAAGGGTAGACCATACCAGTCTAAGGCGATCACCGTTGAGTTGAATCTAGCAAAAAGCATCAAAGAGCCTGATCACTGGATCAAGGTCAAGCTGTTGTTTGTTCGTGGTGTCAACGAAGAAAAACAGCGCGCTGGAAAGCATGATTGGGCCTTGTTTTTATCCACCGACACTCACCTCAGTGATGAGAGAATACTCGAAATCTATGCGTTGCGCTGGGGCATCGAAGTGTACTTTAAGGAAGCGAAACAAAAGCTTGGGTTCCTCAAAGAGCAAAGTACACATTACAGTGCTTATATCGCGTCCATCCATTTAACGGCGCTGCGATTCTGCTTGCTGCTACTGACTCAACACGAGGAAGGTGCCGCTAGACTGAGTGATAGTCGTAACGACATGATCAACAGTCTGTGCACCTTAGATTTTGCTAGCCGACTCTGGGTTATCTTTAGAGCACTGATATCGGGAGCGCTTGATGAGCTCAGCAAGCTATACGGAGTCTGCGCCGCACAAGAGATCATGAACCAAATAGACAAAACGGTTCAGGAGTTCTTTATGCAAGTCATGCAAATGGATACCTTCACGCTGAGGCTAGAAGCCAAATCTATTGGTGATGAGTGCTGATTTTAGGCTAAACTGAACTCCGAAACTTGAGTTAATAAAACACGCACTCAGCTAAACAGTTTGCGATTAACCGGTATGGCTGAGGCTCTGTCTCAGCAGTGTGATCAACCCAATACCTATGAGGAGCTGAGCTTTCTCGAACGACTCGCACTCTTGGTTAATCATGAAATCACAACCCGAGATAACCGTAAAATTGCACGCCTGTTACAACAAGCCAAACTCCGAATCAATGCCCAACCATCAGACATTGATTACCAAACCAAGCGTGGTTTAAACAAAAGCACCGTCGCACAGCTATTGCAGTTTGACTGGGTTAAGCAGCATCGAAATATTCTGATTGAAGGGCCAACAGGCACAGGCAAAACATTCCTGGCCTGCGCCATGGGGCAAACTGCTTGTGAACAAGGAATCTCCGTGCGCTACTACCGGGCCAGCAGACTACTTGAAATGCTCACGATCGCACACGGTGACGGTAGCTTTGGTAAAGTGCTTTTACAGTTGCGGAAAACTGAAATCCTGATCATAGATGACTGGGGATTGGACGCCCTAAAGCGGCAGCAAAGAATGGACTTAATGGAAGTGATTGAAGACCGGCACGGAATCGGATCGACAATCATTACTAGCCAACTTCCAACCAATCATTGGCATGAAACTATTGGCGATCCAACACTTGCTGACGCCATCTTAGATAGGCTTTTACACAACGCCTATAAAATTAGTTTGAAAGGAGAATCCATGCGTAAAAAACAAGCGAATCTTGACCAACTGTGAACACTTAAGGTAAAAGTGCCGCATCTGCAAGAATAAGGGGTGGAAGTGTTCACGCTAAGCAAAAATCAGCGTTCATAGTTATAAAAATACGCACTCGTCTTCAGCAGGCAAATGGTAAGTATCAATAAGGTGGCCTTGAAGCCAAATATATTGAGGCATCCAAAACGAGTACTGTCGTATAAGAGCCAATACTTCTTTTAACGGTTTGTTTGCATGAGGCTCGGCAATACGAAAGTACATGAATGAGCAATAATCTCGAAAATACTCATGAAGCTCTGAATCCGATAGCGTTTCTTTTAGCGGCCTGTTTTGTTCGTCGTCCTCATCAGGGGAATTGGCATAAATTTCAAATAGCTGCTTTTCAGTGAGCATCTCCAAGAAGTGGTCTTCAATTAAAACCCCATCACTGGTATCGACGTCCATACCATCTTTGACATCAAAAGCCATGACACATCCAGAAGATAACGCCACTTCTGATGGTTTCAGTAAGTCATTAGCTAGCACAACTTGATGCCAATGATTAAAACCAGCAGATACTGCAACTTCATCGAGTGCTTGAGTGTGTGGAATGGATTTTTCACGTTTAAGCTTTCGTGCTTTTTGCTTTAAACGTTCAACCGAGGCAGAGGAAATGATTTTAGTAATTTGCATTGAGTTTCTCCTATTAGCGAATACGGTGCCCACTGCCGAGGTCGCAGAAAAAACCTAAGCAAAAAATAAATTTGATATGCATGTCGTCCCGTCCGGGTTTGCTAAAGTGGGCAGCTGGTCTCGACACGACCAATAACCCCATCATATCAACCGCATCAAAAAGATCAATTGTTAGTATTGTCTGAGTAGAACCCTCAAAACCTTCAAGAATTCGGCATCTAGCTGACCACTGAACCTACCAATCCCAAGGCATCCTTCACTTCTCAATTCAAACAACGAGGAGTGACTATGGAACCTGTGAATATTCCATCCTATATCGATGACCCGCCGCACTTCCTGCTTTGGAGTGCCGATGAGATGGCTCCCATTCTGTTGGGGCTAGTGATCGGCATTTTTACCGGTAATGCCTTGGTTTTATGCCTGTTGGGGTTGGTGACAACCAAGCTCTATCGGCGTTTTCGTGATGGTCGCCCAGATGGTTTTATTCTTCACGCCATCTACTGGGCCGGGCTGTTGCCAACCAAAGCCAAGACGATCCCTAACCCATTTATCAGGAGCTATCTGCCGTGAAGTTCGACGTGTTTTTAAAATCATGGCAAGGCACGCAATTAGAGAACCGATGGCAACGGTTCCTGATTGCGGTGCTGGTGCTATCTAACTTGCTGCTTGCGGTTGCGGCATTTTCTCGCAATACCGTGGTAGCTATTCAACCGCCAACCTTGTCTGAAACGGCTGAAGTGTCACGAAACCAAGCCACTCAACCTTACCTGGAGTCCTGGGGGCTCTACCTGGCTGAGCTTATGGGCAACGTGACGCCGGGTAATGTGTCCTTTATCCGGGTTGCTATAGAACCACTGCTTTCTCCAGCGGTGTACCAGCAAGTGGTCGATGCACTGGAAATTCAGGCAAGGCAAATCCGAGAAGACCGAGTCACGCTCAAATTCCAACCCAGACAAGTGGAGTATGAGTATGAAACCGGCCATGTCTTTGTGACCGGTTATTCCTTGGTTTCTGGGCCATCTGGAGATGAACAGCGCCAAACTCGCACCTATGAGTTTGACATCGATATTGAGCAATACCGTCCAAAGCTCAGTTGGATGGATACGTATGAGGGGCAAGCTAGAACGAAGCGCGTTCGTGAAAAGTTGACCCAAGAGCAAAACCGGAGGGTGAATGATGCGAACCAAAATTAGTCGATGGATGACACCAAGCTTAATCGCAATGAGCTTGAGTGGCGTCCTGTTATCTCAAGCGTCGTATGCAGACGTGGAATTGCCGATTGTGCCAGCCAGTGTGATGAAGCAGCCTGCTACAGCAAATCCACCTATTCAAAGCAATAAGGTAGCAACGGATGTGCCAACAACGTTACAGATGACACCGGGGGTTAATGAACTGATCCCTGTAGCACTTGGTCATCTGAATCGGATTGTGACGCCGTTTGAATCGCCTCAGGTGAGAACAACCAGTGATGCTCAGACGCAAATCAAGGGGAATGTTGTATATGTGGCCACGGACAAAGAATCACCGGTTTCACTTTACATCACTCCGCCTGGTCAGGAAGCGCCCGCATTATCAGTCACCTTAGTACCCCGTCGTATTCCACCGCGTGAAATCACCTTAGCTATTGATGGTCAGCAGTGGCCTATTAAGGGCGTCGTGAACCGAAAAGCCGCCACTTGGGAAACGGCTCAGCCATACGTCGATAGCCTACGTGATTTACTCAGACGACTTGCACTAAATGAACTACCACAAGGCTATGACATCCGTTTGGCTGGCCAAACTGACACAAGCCCGAAATGTTTTCAGCCGGGCTTAAAGTTTGGTTTTAAGCAGGGGCAAATTGTGACGGGACATTACTTCACTGTCTATGTAGGACTAGTTGAAAGCTTTGCCGATGAGCCGATAGAAGCCAGTGAAATAGCCTGTAATACACCAGATATAGTGGCAAGCGCCTACTGGCCTCGCAATATCTTGTTGCCGGGTGAAAAGACTGAGTTGTATGTGGTTGTTCGCAATCATCGTGAAGAAGCGGTGGAAAGTCTGCGACCTTCGCTTCTTGTGGGGGGGTGAATAACGATGAAAGCACAATGGGAACAAATGAGCCCGAACATGAAGCGGGGTCTATCGGTTGCTGGTATTGCTGGTGGTCTCATCCTTATGGTGATGGTGTTTTCACCTAATCCTGACGATGGCTCAAGCAGTCGGAACCGGCAGGAAACGATCCGGCACATTCTTACGGATACCAATACTCGTGATGTTGGGGTCGATAGTTTGGCTGCGAACGTAAAACTACTCAGTGAGCGCAATGAACAGTTACGTCGTGAAGTTGAGCGCTTGCGTCGTGACGTTGATTCAGGACGGCTAAGCCCAGGTTCGCCTTCTATACCAAGTGAGGTCAATGCGGAGTTGGCTCGCCTTCGAGCGGAACTTGATGATGTTCGCGCTGGAGGTGATGCAGCAGTTGAAGGCACAAATAGCCGCTTTGAAGTGCCTTTATCTGCCATGGAATTGCCTAAAGAAGAAAAGCCTCTGCCGTCTAACCCAGACGACTATTTTGCCAATGCGCCGCTGCCTGATCCGCTCTATCAGCAGCCAGCCAATGGCCAAGGTACACGAGCACGAGATGTTCCATTGCCGCCAATCACGATTCGTATGATTGAGCCTGAAGTGGTTGCTGAACCAGAGGTTGTTGTGCAAGAAGCGCCGCCTTTGTATCTACCGGCGGGCAGCATCATCTCAGGTACTTTGATCACAGGTTTGGATGCTCCTACTCACGAGTCCGCAAGACGCGAGCCTTTTCCTGCATTGCTGAGGATTCAAAAGGAAGCCATTTTACCCAACCGATTTAGAGCGGATATCAAAGAGTGTTTCTTGATCGCCGCAGGTTACGGTGATTTGAGCTCTGAGCGTGCTTATTTGCGAGGCGAGACCATTTCATGTGTGAGAGAAGATGGTGGCGTCATTGAAACACGACTGGATTCTTATGCCGTGGGTGAAGACGGCAAAGCCGGTATTCGTGGCCGATTAGTGTCGAAACAAGGCCAGCTGGTGGCCAAATCGATGATGGCCGGATTCCTTCAGGGCTTGGCAGGCGCATTTGATGTGAATCCTGTTCCGACTATTCAGACGGGTAATGCCGGTGATACTCAGCTGTACCAGCAAGTCATGAGCCAAGAAGCATTACAAGGTGCTGCGATTAAAGGCACTGGTAAAGCATTGGATCGAGTGGCCAAGTTCTATTTGGACATGGCTGAAAATATGTTCCCAGTCATAGAGGTAGACGCTGCAAGGAAAATTGAAGTCATAGTCACTCGTGGTGCCTCGTTGTCGTTGGCCACTTCGCAAGGGGGAGGTGCAAGAAGATGAAAAAATCCTGCATGTTGCTAACCGATCGAAGTCCGTTTCAGACAATAAGATGTGTATCCAGAGGAGAGTTAACCATGACGACATCAATGCAGAACAACTCAAAGCACCAGCCAAAACAGTGGTCTAAAGCTGGATTACTTTTATTGGCAGTCGGCTCAACCTTATTGTCTGGCTGTAGTTCATTGAGTCTTGGGAGTAGTGAATATGGATGCCCAGGTATGCCTGACGGTGTGCGCTGTTTATCCGCTCGTGAAGTCTATGAGCTTACCAGTAATGGCGCTGCACCCAAGACGATTGATGCTGTGGCGACTCGAATTGGTTCTCCCTCTGGGTATTCACAATCTGATTTAGAGACAGGACTGCTGAGCCATCCAGCATTACCTGAGACGCAGCAATCTGCACCTATTCGCATTCCTTCAAGGGTAATGCGGATTTGGATTGCGCCTTGGGAGGATGACCGTGGGGATCTGAATTTATCCAGCTACGTGTTTACCGAAATTGAACCGCGCCGGTGGGATATTGGGGTGTCAGCACCTCGAACGGTTTCGCCAGTGCTACGTCCACTTCAGACTCAAAGCGATTCAGCCTCAGCGGGAGCTGATGGTAAGCGCGATAACTTGAGTATCTACGGAGAAACTAACGAATGACAAATGCAGTTCGCACCATTCAAACTCAGCGCCTAATGACTATTGGTGCGCTTGGTTTAATGGCGTTAATGATTTCGGAGCCCTCATTTGCGGGCACCGGTGGTGATGCTTTCACCGATGTGTGGGATACCCTAAAAGACTGGACCCAAGGTACTTTGGGACGGATCGTAGCGGGAGCCATGGTTCTGGTGGGTATTGTGGGCGGTATCGCTCGCCAAAGCTTGATGGCTTTTGCTTTGGGCATTGGTGGCGGTATGGGTCTCTACAACACACCAACAGTCGTTGAAAGTGTTATGTCTGCAACCTTACCTGTTGTTGCCAGCACTCAAGAAGTCATTGGCACAACAGTTCCAGCAATCAGCGCCGTTTTACTGGGCACCTGAATGTGAACCACAGTAGGCAGTTCACTTAAGGTAATCAAACTAGGTCTACACAACATCGGGTTATTGGTGATGTTGTGTAGACCTTTTCATTTCAACAACGCCGCATTAGCGGGCTTGGTTTACAGTATTTGGTATATTAATACCTAAAGTGTTAAAATCACTGTCACAATAAACTATATGGTTTATACTGTTCGTGATATTCATACTTTGGGTGTTAAAATGTCATCTAAGATAAACTGGCTTGTTGCTCATACTTCTCCTGGTGCGCTAGTACTTCAGCAATGGCTGACTGAAAACGGTGTGAGCTATTCCTTGGCTCAAAAGTACGCGCAGAACGGTTGGCTAAAGAAGCTATGTTCTGGCGTGTATTATCGTCCAGATGCGCAGGGCGATATAAAGCCAACTTGGGTTGATGCCATTCAAGCATTAGATGTGCAATTGGGCGTTTCAGTTCATTTGGCTGGATTGAGCAGCTTAACTCACCAAGGACTGAGTCACTATTTACAGCTGAACAAAGAGCAAGTTTGGATTTGCGTTAAAAATAAGTCGTCCTTACCAAAATGGTTTCGTGAATTCCCTTATCAGAATTGGTTTTACTGTGGAAATCATAAGCTTGAAGTGAATCCCGAGAAAGATTTGAAAAGGATCACGGTTAAAGAGAAAGAACTCACTGTCAGCTGTGCAGAACTTGCTGCCTATGAAGTGGTAGACGCTATTGGGAAGCTGATTTCATTTGAGCATGTCGCAGAATTATTTCAGGGTTTAGTCAATCTTAGCCCTAGAAAAGTACAAGATATTCTTGAGCGAAGCAGCTCTGTGCAGGCAAACCGAATATTTCTATTTCTGGGTCGATACTACGATCACCAGTGGGTCAATCGCATAGATGAAACAAGAATTAAATTGGGTGCAGGAAAGCGGCAGGTTGTCGAAAAAGGACGTTTTGATGAGCGATATCAAATCACAGTGCCAGAGATATTAAGCGTCAAAAAAGGTGAACAACATAATGGATAAAGATAGCCCATATTACAAACAGGTTTCCTTGCTCATAAGAATGCTTCCTGTGGTAGCAACAGAGACGGTTTTTGCACTTAAAGGTGGCACCGCCATTAATTTATTTGTGAGAGATTTTCCTCGGCTATCTGTAGATATTGATCTTGCTTATCTTCCACTTGAACCAAGAGATGAGGCTTTGATTAATGTCAGGGCTGCATTGCAGCGCATTACAGACAGAATCAATACTCAACCAGATATCAGAGCGGCATTTCAGGATAATAAAGCTGATGAACTGAGAATCGTTGTATCAAGTCCGGTTGCGACGATCAAAATTGAAGTGTCGCCCGTCGCCAGAGGTACATTGCATAGTGCAGAAATAATGCCAGTTCAAGAGTCTGTTGAAGACGAGTTTGGTTATGCTGAGATTCAGGTAGTCAGTCTTCCCGATCTGTATGGTGGGAAATTGTGTGCTGCAATGGATCGCCAACATCCTCGCGACTTATTTGATGTGCGTATGTTACTTGGCAGTGAAGGGATTTCGAGAGAGATTTTGGTGGGTTTTTTAACCTATACATTAAGTCACCCTCGGCCTATTAATGAAGTCATGTCGCCAAACTGGCAGCCTCTGAATGAGAAATTTCAGGCAGAATTTGACGGAATGACTTTTGAAAAAGTTGAATGCGAAGACTTAGCCTCTGTTAGGCCCATGATGTTAATTGAACTGCAAAAACATTTCACAGAAAGAGATCATGCTTTCCTTATGTCATTCAAAAGAGGGCAACCTGACTGGGCATTGTTTGACTATCCTAATGCAGCAGACTTGCCAGCGATTCGTTGGAAATTGCAGAACATTAACAAATTGGCAAAGAATCAAGCAAAACACCAAGAGCAATTAGATAAATTGAAGCAAGTGCTTGATGATTGGCTTGTTAACGCAAACGCCGAGTAATTCGTTTATAACAAACCTCAACGAGCTATAAGCCCCCTAGTTAGATTGCGATTTCTTCAATCTATCTAACCGAGTCCACATAGGACAACTGCATAGACTGGAGCCTCGATTTACATTAACGAGGACTCCTCATGCGAAAACTATCTCCAATCATTCTGGCGCTTGCGCTGTCTCCTTTGGTTCAAGCTGAACCTGTGTCTGAAGTGTCGCCCGTTGGCAAAATTGACGGCATGGTTTCTTTACCTGTCACGGGTATGAAAGCGGTCGAAAGCAATGGCCGTATTGTTTTCATGTCAGACAGTGGCCGGTTCGTCATTGATGGCACGCTCTATGATGCCTGGTCCAAAAAGCCGCTTACCAGCCTTGAAGAAATTCGTGAAGCGGGGAACACGCTGGACTTAGGTCGTCTTGGCCTAAAAATGGATGATTTGAATCCACTGACGCTGGGTGAAGGCAAAAAGAAAGTGGTGGTCTTTGTTGACCCACGATGCCCGCACTGCCATGAGCTTTTGAAACAAGCTTTACCGTTAACCAAAGAATACACCTTCCAAATACTCCCTGTGCCAGTGCTTGGTCCTGATTCAGAGCGTCAGGTTCGCCAGCTTGGCTGTGCGCGTGACAAAAAAGCGGCCACCGATGCATTGCTGAATGGCCGGATTGGTAACCTAGAACAGGATGATGCCTGCAACTTAGAACCAATGCAGCGTACCTTGGTGACGGCTCAAATCCTGGGCATTCAAGGTGTGCCTTTCATCGTCGCCAATGATGGTCGCATCAGCCGAGGCCGTCCTTATGATCTTTCTGCTTGGTTGGAGGGGCGTTAATGAAAGCCTCTCTGTATTCAGGGCAACGCGCTTCAGAGCTCTTGCCAGTATTGGCCTATTCCGACGATGAGCAACTGTTTTTCATGGAAGACCAGAGTGTTGGCTTTGGTTTTCTATGTGACCCATTGCCTGGTGGTGATGAGTCTGTTGCAGACAGGGTTAATGTTCTACTCAACAACGACTGGCCAAAAGACACTTTGCTGCAATTTGGCCTGTACGCCTCGCCTGATATTCAAACCGACCTTCAGCGCATGATGGGCTTACGGCATCGTCAATCCGATCCATTGCTTAGGGCGTCGATACGCAAACGTGCGGATTTCCTCGATGGGGGCACGGTTCAATCGATAGAAGAATCGACCCAGACTCAGGTACGCAACTTTCAACTGATCGTCACCTGCAAATTGCCTTTGGAAAGTCCTATACCGACGGAGCGTGAGTTGAGTCGAGCATCCGCGCTTCGAGCTTCTTTCTCTCAGGCGTTGGCAACGGTTGGTTTTCGCGTCACTGAGATGACTGACCGAAATTGGCTCGCGGCATTAAGTGCGCAACTTAACTGGGGAAAAGATGCTTCTTGGCGTAATCCATCTCCAATCCGCAGTGAGGCAGATAAACCACTTCGAGAGCAAGTGTTGGATTATGACCGAGCTATCAAGGTGGATAGCCAAGGTCTGATGCTGGGTGATTACCGAGTTAAAACCTTATCGTTTAAGCGCTTGCCTGAGCGGATCTGGTTTGGTCATGCCGCAAGTTTTGCGGGCGATATGATGACGGGCAGTCGCGGCTTACGCGGCAGCTTTTTGCTAAATGTCACCATTCACTTTCCTTCAGCCGAGGCGATGCGATCTCGTTTAGAGACGAAGCGTCAATGGGCGGTCAATCAGGCTTATGGCCCGATGCTCAAGTTTGTGCCGGTGCTGGCAGCCAAGAAAAAGGGGTTTGATGTTCTTTTTGAAGCCTTGCAAGAAGGTGATCGTCCTATTCGGGCAAATATGACCTTAACGCTGTTTTCCCCGACGGAAGAGGCGTCCATCAGCTCTGTTTCAAATGCTCGAACTTATTTCAAAGAACTCGGGTTTGAGCTGATGGAAGACAAGTACTTCTGTTTGCCCATTTTCCTGAATGCCTTGCCATTTGGTGCCGACCGCCAGGCGATGAACGACTTGTTTCGATTTAAGACCATGGCGACACGACATGTGATCCCACTGTTGCCTTTGTTTGCAGATTGGAAAGGCACGGGCACGCCAGTGATTAACTTTGTTTCCCGCAATGGCCAGATCATGAGTGTGTCCCTTTATGACTCGGGCAGTAATTACAACTGTTGCATCGCGGCGCAATCGGGATCGGGCAAGTCATTCCTGGTGAACGAAATCATCTCCTCCTACTTATCTGAAGGCGGGCAATGCTGGGTAATTGATGTTGGCCGCTCTTATGAAAAGCTGTGTGAAGTCTATGATGGTGAGTTCTTACAGTTCGGGCGGGACAGTGGCATTTGCTTAAACCCGTTTGAAATCGTTGAGGACTATGACGAAGAAGCGGATGTACTGGTTGGGTTATTGGCCGCAATGGCCGCACCTACGCAGTCATTAACCGATTTTCAGATGGCCAACCTAAAACGTCAGACCCGTGAACTGTGGGAGAAAAAAGGTCGTGCCATGTTGGTTGATGATGTGGCAGAGGCTTTAAAAAATCATGAAGACCGACGTGTGCAGGACGTGGGTGAGCAGCTCTATCCGTTTACGACACAGGGCGAATATGGCCGCTTCTTTAATGGTCACAACAATATTCGCTTCAAAAACCGATTCACCGTTCTGGAGTTAGAAGAGCTCAAGGGGCGTAAGCATCTGCAACAAGTGGTGTTGCTTCAGCTTATCTACCAAATCCAACAGGAGATGTACTTAGGTGAGCGGGATCGTCGCAAGATTGTGTTCATTGACGAAGCCTGGGATCTGCTGACTCAAGGTGATGTCGGTAAGTTTATCGAGACGGGTTACCGTCGATTTCGAAAATATGGCGGCAGTGCTGTAACAGTAACGCAGTCGGTCAACGATTTATACGACAGCCCTACAGGTAAAGCCATCGCTGAAAACTCGGCCAATATGTACCTGCTTGGCCAAAAAGCCGAAACCATCAACGCGCTCAAAAAAGAAGGCCGTTTGCCATTAGGTGAAGGCGGCTACGAATACCTGAAAACGGTTCATACCGTCACGGGTGTCTATTCCGAGATTTTCTTTATTACCGAGATGGGCACCGGGATTGGCCGCCTTATCGTCGATCCGTTTCACAAGCTGTTGTACTCGTCCCGTGCAGAAGATGTAAACGCGATTAAACAGTTAACGCGCAAAGGCCTTTCTGTTGCTGATGCCATCTCTCAGTTGTTGAAGGAGCGAGGCTTTGACTGCTCCCCTCCCTAAAGGAAGGGGATTCTTGTTTCAAGGCGTTATGCCCGAAGTTCATTAGAACAATCGGGACTTACTTACGCTCCACAAGCTAACACCGCTTGCCCAGCGGCTTTGATATTAATAGCGGCATTGGTATCACGGTCTAAGCGCGCTTCACACGCTGGACAAGTCCAATGCCTTATATGTAACGGTAGAGAATCAACTACGTGACCACAGCAATTACAACGCTTACTAGACGGATACCACTTGTCAATCTGGACAAGTGTTCTGCCGCGCCATTCTGCTTTGTACTCAAGCTGCCTAACCATTTCGCCCCAATTGGCGTCACCAATGGCCTTAGCAAGTCGCGGATTCTTGACCATGTTTTTAACGCTCAAACTCTCACAGCTAATCACTTGGTTTTCGTTTATCAACGTAGTGGTGAGTTTGTGGGTAAAGTCGCGGCGGCAGTCGGCAATCTTCGCCTGAATGCGAGCAACTTTGATTCTGGCTTTGTGGAAGTTGGCAGTTCCTTTCTTCTTCTTGGAAAGGCGGCGTTGCGCCTGAGCCAATTTCTTCTCGTACTTTGCAGTATGGCGGGGATTGCCAGATTTAAACCCGTCAGCGGTAATCACAAGGTCGGTCAAACCCAAATCAATACCCGTTGTCTTTTTGGTAACAGGCAGTGGTTTAGGCTCGAAGCGGCAAAGCATAGACACGAAGTAGCGGCCTGCACTGTCTTTCGAGATAGTGACGGTAGTTGGTTCGCTAGGAAGTTCACGCGACCAGCGAATATCAAGCGGCTGTTTGGACTTGGCAATGTAGATATTGCCATCTTTGAACTTAAACGCCGACTTCGTGAATTCTGCGCTTTGCTTGCTGCGCTTCTTCTTAAAGGCTGGATACTTCGCCCTTCCTTCAAAGAAGTTCTTAAACGCAGTTTGTTGATGGCGCAAAGATTGTTGGAGCGGTACACACGACACGCTGTTAAGCCATTCAAACTCAGTTTGCTTCTTGAGTTCGGTCAGCTTAGAGCTTGCCGTGTTGTAGTTAACCTTTTTGCTTTCGTTGTAGAAAGCGTCGGTACGCCATTTAAGGATCGCGTTATAAACGAAACGCACACAGCCGAAAGTCTGCGCAAGCAATTGAGCCTGTTCAGTCGTTGGGTAAAAGCGTTGTTTAATAGCGATCTCTTTCATAGTTCACAAGAATACAGTTGTTTTTGTGAAAGTAAATATTAACATTAACCAATCGGGTAGTTTTTGCTCCTTCGGAGCAACCGCTATCCCTCCTCGCCCTAGAAGGACGGGGTTTCTCGCGGGATTTAGATGAATAAGACCACGCTTTGGCCATTTATGGCCTCTATTACTTTGTCTATTGCTGGTAGCGGTTTAATGACCAGCTGGCTTTTAATGAAAACACTCGAACCCATCCACAGCCAGTTGGCGTTAAGTACGCCCATTGCAGTCGTGGATTTTGGGGATGCGGTGTTGTCACTGGGTCCTAATGCCAGCGAACAAGACATCGAATCCAGGTTGCTTCAGACCAATCAGCAAATTGAAAAGTTAAAAGCAGCCGGTTTTATCGTGCTGGATGCCCAAGCGGTGGTTGGCGCTGATGATTCTGTTTTCGTGCCAGTAGGCTCAAAGGAGGTGTCTCATGCAGATACTCCGTAAAAGAATGCCTTGGCGGCCATATCTCATCCGGCTGACCATTCTTGCGTTAATCATGGCCTTGGTAGGCACCTATGCCATGATGCGCTACCGAATAGGTATTGATACCCAGCAAGAGCGCTGCCTTCCTGATACCACGGTATATCTGATTGACTTATGGAATAAAGAGCCCGTTAAGGATGGTCTGTATGCCTTCCACTCAAAAGGACTCGCTCCGTTATATAACGACGGTACTCGGATGCTGAAACGCCTAACAGGGATGCCAGGGGATGAAGTCAAGGTGACGCCTGAGCATGTGCTGGTGAATGGTGCTGAAGTCTCTACCGGCATGGCATTAGCCCAGCGTCTTGGTGTGGCTGAAACAGAATTTAGCCGCTCATTGACGCTGCAAGAAAACGAGTATTGGTTTTCCGGTGAGGCCGCAACGAGTTTCGACTCCCGTTATTGGAATGCCGTTAAGCGCGAGCAGATTGTCGGTCGCGCTTGGCCGCTTTGGTAGGAGGTGGATGATGAGAAGACTATGCCTCTTATTTTTGTTGGTTGCTCCATTGGCTTGGGTGCAAGTGTCCTGGGCACAAGAGCCTTATCCGTTGTCTGACGAGGACAAAAAGATCGTCGAAATGAGCCGCAGCATTTTACAAAGTGCTGTGGATGGTGCATCTGAATTTATAGAGCCTTTTGCACCGGTTGAACAACCTGCGTCGCTCAAACACAGCGATGAATGGTTGATATTTGCGTCGTCCTCACTGGGAGATTCGTCACTGAAGCAGCTTTTCAAAGAGGCCAGTGCTACCGGCGCTATTGTGTTGTTTCGGGGAATTCCTGAAGGAAAGACCTTGGGGGCAGCTATCCGTGATTGGCATACCCTGATGACGGGGCTTGATCCTGTTCCTCAGGTTCGAATCGATCCGAAAGCCTTTGTGCACTGGCGGGTGACTAGCGTGCCTGCCATTTTTCGCATAGACGATGACAAGGTGACTGCAAGTGCACTAGGGGTTTACAGCAAGGACTGGTTGCAACGCCAAATTGAAACCGGCAATACCGGTTCATTGGGTCAACGCGGTCCGATTCATTCGATTTTAGAACCGGATTTGATGCAAGTGGCGATGCAGCGATTACAGTCGATTGACCTGGGCGCATTAAAGAAAAAAGCCATTGAGCGTTTCTGGTCTCGCCAAACATTCACTGACTTACCCAAAGCCACGCAGTATCGGATAAGAACGGTTGATCCAACCATCGTCATGCAGCGGCCACTATTGGATGCCAATGGCCGAACATTGATCCCAGCAGGAACGCGTATTAACCCGCTCAAAGCCTTGCCATTTACTCAGCAGCTCGTGGTGTTTAATGCGTCGAACGCTGAAGAAGTGGACGCAGTAGCGCATTGGCTTGAGACGCAAGATAGGACGCTGCGCCGCATTACGCTTATCACCACGCAGCTCGACCGTGCCCAAGGCTGGAATCGCCTCAATGCGCTCGAAAAGACATTGGATAGTCCGGTTTACCTTCTCAATGCCTCGCTAAAGCAGCGCTTTGATCTGCAAGTCACCCCATCGTTTGTTCAAGCAAAGGGGCTCGCGTTTGAAATAGAAGAAATTCCAGCAAAGGAGCTTGTTCATGAAAAAGCTCAATAATACGTATCGTCTGATGCGGACTCTCGTTGTCATGTTTGTCCTAAGCGCCTCTATTCCTGCAAAAGCCGAATTGACTTGCCCAGACGCGGGGTTATTGTCCGGCAAGTTGCTGACGGATGTTTGCTGGTCATGCATTTTTCCTATCCGGGTTGCCGGTCTTCCTCTTGGCTCTGGCAATGTCCCAAGCGGCGCATCAAATAAGTCATTTTGCTTATGTGAAGACAACTTAGGCGTGCCAAGGCCAGGTATTGTTACCAGTATGTGGGAGCCAGCGCGTTTGATTGAACTGGTCAGAACGCCAGGTTGTTCGCCTTCACTGGGAGGGATTCGCTTACCGTTAGGTGATAGGCGATTGCAAGGTGGTCATGGTGAAGGTGAATACGATACCGGTGATCTTGCTTTCTACCATTACCATTATTACGCCTTTCCGCTTTTGGTCATGCTCGATTTGTTCATGGATGGCAATTGCAATGCCGATGGTTACATGGATTTTGACTTGATGTATTTGTCGGAATTGGACCCAACATGGCTGAACGATGAACTGGCCTTTTTTACTCAGCCTGAAGCTGCTGCTGTTGCTAATCCATTGGCTATCTCTGCTTGTACCGCTGACGCTGCTTCATCAACGCTTGGTAAACCCATCGACCAGTTGTTTTGGTGTGCTGGCAGTTGGGGCCATTTATATCCCTTATCTGGCCACACTTTAGCCTTTGGCTCATTAGCAGAAAACACCAGCCATTTAGCGGCGCGTGCAATCGCGGCTCAACACAGACGTGGTCTTGCTAGACGAACAATGGGGAACAGTGCGCTATGCCGACCTGTTATCGAACCCATGCTACCGAAATCCCAATACAAGATGAGTATGTTCTTTCCTGTACCAGAAACTGAAAGTGCTCATGTTATCGGTGAAAGCACCATGAAATGGGGAGAGTGGCGAACGATCCCCGGTGCCGGTGAAGATGCGCTCTACATTTTGTGGCGCTGGCAAGACTGCTGTAACTCGGGAGGTTAACCATGAAACCAACACTTTTTACCCGAGTGTTAGCGGGTATTTTATCAATCACTATGGCGTGCCTGCCCTTACATGGTGTGGCCGCTGATGTGCAGCGTCAATCCGGCCTAAGCGGACAACAGGAAGGTAAGCAATTGCTGCAAAACTGGACGATGCCCGCACTCAATGGCAATACATTGTCGGTGCCGAATGGCAGTGGTAATGAGACGATTAACTTGCAAGAGCTTTTCCCTGGTATGGATCAGGGCTCATTGGATGTCTTAATGGGCGTTTATGGCTCTGATGCCAGTATGAATCAATTGGGGACGCAGCGCCAAGAGAGCATGGCATCCGAAAGTGGCGCTACGGGTGAAGCATTTCGTTCGCTACAGCAAATCAAAGACAGGTCGCGGCCAGATATGGTCAATGATCCGCTTTGGGCATTAACCGATGCGGTTCAAACTGACCCCAATCTATTAACACAAAGCTTCCCAGGCTGTGAGTCTCAAGGTGAAGGTAGCCCAAATTACCAGCAATGCGACAGGCTCAATACAGCGGTTAACAGCTGCACTATTACTCACGATTACACGGCAGGCATTATTGAGCATGTTTCAGGACCTATGAACCTTCGCTCTTGTGGTGAGGGATGTCTTGAAGTTTGGATTGGACGAATAGGCGACAACTACTGGAGTGGCCGTTGTAAAGTATTTGAACAGGCCATCACACTCAAAGTCGTGAACCCCGATGCGATTACCTCAGCCGTTCTTGAGTACGCCAAATGGGATGACTACATGCAGGTGTGGCTTGGCGATCAGAAAGTCTGGTCTGGGCCGAACAATAACTTTCCACCAGAAACGGCAGGTCGCTGCGAGCTTAGTACCAGTTGGGAACGCAATCCTAATACTGACCTCACCGCCAAGCTAAAAGCGTTAGAGCCCGGTTTAGAAGTGCCAGTCAAAATTCGCGTATCGGTAACGGGTAGTGGTGAGGGCTATGCACGCATCAAGGTGCGCTTTGATCCAACCAAGGTGGTGATGAATGATAGTTGGTCACCGCAATCCTGTATTGAACAAGCAGCGGATATCCCGACGAAGTTTTCAGACTACAGCATTCAATGCACGGATCAGCCTTCTTCAACCAACGGATGTACGGTGGTCAATGGTGTTTCAGTTTGTGAATCCTACTTTGCCCCAAGCCCTGTGACTGGCATATCGCCTTTGTGTCGGCGTGTTCAAGTCAGTGTGGATGACGAAAGCTATAAGGGGATTGAAAATCAGGCTTGCCAAGTGCTTGAAGCGAATCCTTCCTGTGGCTTCATGTCGTCAGAATGTGCCGAGACCAATGATAAAGGTGAATGCACTCGTTTTACCGATACCTATGACTGTGGATTGCAAACCAGCGATCCAAAGTGTGTGGTATCCAACCTTATGCCAAGTAGTTTTGAGGCCTGTGAGCCTACTCAGACGATTACGCCATTTACTGAAACCAAGCATGTACCGGATTATCAGGTGTGCGAGAAGATCAGCACGCTTACTCAGTGTCAGTTAGAGCGACGTGTATCCGCTGAAACCCATCAACAAAGCTGGTTCATTGAGCGCGGTTGCTTTAGCTCCGAAACGCTCAGCTTTGTTCCACAGCACAGCAGTACCATGCAAACTGGAAACGCGACGCTGAGGATTTTTGATAATCAAAATACTGAGATAAAAATCACCGAGTCGCCATCCAAGGTAAATGGTTGGAAAACGACACTCTCACTGACGGGCAATGAGGAAACGGTGACTGAGACGAAACCGTCCATTAAGTACCCTGAAATGACCTGTCCAAAAGGAACCTTGGTTGGCTCATTCTGTAAAGTCGTCAATGGGTCTATTATTTCGTGGAATGAACCCCGCGAAGTCACTCGCTCCAGATGTGAATCCGGCTGGAACAAAGTCGATTTCGATACTTGCAGCCGAGAAGTTCAGAAGTGTTTGGCTCCTGCGAAACTGAGCGCTTCATTGACCTTCTCTGGCAAGTACTTAGAACAGGAGGTTGTTCATCAATCAAGTGATCCAGGCATAGACCAATGCTTGATGCAAACGGATCAGTTTACTGCGGTGCAGTGGCAGTGTTTGGATACGGGCACAAAACGAATCGACGGGTTAACGGTTGGTAGTGGCGAGTTGGCAAAGCTTGGAAGCCTTTATCCGGCTGTTGTTTCGTCTCCTGCTCATTTAACGAGTCGTGGCAGCTCTGATGGATTAGGGCTCTCATGCTGGAGGGCAAGAGCAACCTACAATGCTTCGACTGCTCATCCAGAGTTCAATATGGGCAGCTCAGATAGCTGGGTAGATGCCAATGGTAATACTCAAACCATCGTCAATAACGGACAAAACACGACCACCAATACGTGTTCCGCGCTGGAGCAAAACCCGGCCTGCCAGTATGTCAGAACCGAATGCACTGAAGGCGGGGCTGGTCATGAAGGCTTCTGTTATATCCAAAGTTTGGTGTATGACTGCGGACAAAGCGTTGAAGTGCAAAATGCACGAATGGAAACTCAATACAACTGTGAGGGGCCAGTTCGCTGTATGGGCACAGATTGTTTAGAGCCAGAGTCAATCAAGCAGGCTAACTTTGCAGAGGCCGCTGCGATGCTTAATGCGGCGCAGTTTATGACCAATGATATGTCATGTACGGGAGCTGATGGCCAAGATAACGTCGAGTGTACGGTCTTTAAAGGTAATGCTGGCCAGTGCAAAAAAGCCGTTGGTGGCATAGTGGATTGCTGTGAAAAGCCAAGTGGCGTGTCGTTATCAGATTACATCACGATGATAGTGGCGGTTAACAAACTTGATACGGCAGTCATGGCCATGAATCCGTCTTCGGCAATCTATGGTTCCTGGAATACGCTCAGGGAGCCAATCACGAGCACCTGGAGTGCGGTTAAAGAGCCCTTTGTGTCTGCATGGGACTCTCTTATGGGGGCTGGGCCATCAACGGCTGCTGGCGCGGGAGCGGAGCAAGCTGCGACTGGCTTCATGCAGGTGTTGACCAACAAAACGGCTGAATGGGTAGGTACGACCTTTGGTTCGGGGGCGCAATCGGCACTGTTTAGTAACGTTGGTGGCGCGGTTGGAGCCGATGGTGTCGTTTCGGGTGGTAACTTTGCGCTGGGTGGCGCAGCTGGCGCGGTTCTGAGTACGGTTATGACGGCCTACATGATTTATTCAGTCACCATGATCCTCATTCAGCTTATCTGGAAATGTGAGCAGAGTGAGTTTGAAATGAACGCCAAGCGAGTATTGAAGAGTTGCCACTACGTGGGCTCTTACTGCAAGTCTAAGTTCTTAGGTGCCTGTGTTGAAAAACGGCAGTCATATTGCTGCTTTACTTCGCCGCTTTCACGGATCATTCAAGAGCAAGTGCGTCCACAATTGGGCCTTGGTTGGGGAAGTGCGAAGTCACCAAACTGTGAAGGTTTGACCGCGAGTCAGTTAAACCAGGTCGATTGGAGCCAAGTCAATCTCGATGAATGGATTGGAATCTTATCGATAACAGGCAACCTACCAGAAATACCGTCACTGGATTTGGAAAGACTCACTGGCTCAGGAAGTACGCTAAACGTTGATGGAAATCGTCAGAGTGCCGCAGACAGAGCCATTGACCGGCTAAACGGAATGGATGCCCAGAAACTGCGTCAGGAGGCGACGGAAGAAATTTCGGGGAATAATTGAGCATGTCCTTCTAAAATAGCTGCGCCAATAATGTTCCATTTTGGTTACTTTAATGTGTTTTTCCGCTTTAAAGTAACCATTTTTGCACTTTGTGATCACAGATAGAACATATTTCAGCTAACGCGCTTTTGCCCCATTCCTTCTTAGACCTTGTATCTACTTCAAATTGCAGGCTTCCGTTTAAGGTTACTTTACCTAATGGCGGACATCAGTAATCTATTGGGTTCCTTTTCTCTGTGGCTTTTTAAGCGGATAACTTTTTTCAATGGTGCCGCGTACTTTGAACGTTAACATAGAGGCTCAGGGCGCTATTTTACCCCCTTAAAATAGGCAAAATGAGGGTTTTTAAGATCTTGATTTTTAGTGTTTTTATTTTGGTGATGTGATGTGGCTTTGATGGTAGTGTTGCGTCCAGTTCATCATAGGAGTCAACATGGAAACCTACCGTCACACATATCGACACCACAGTTTTTCACATCAAGATCTAAGTGATATTACTTTCACTGCTTGCACCTTTATCCGATGCGATTTTCGACGTGCTAACTTGCGTGATGCGACATTTATTAACTGCAAGTTCATTGAACAGGGTGATATCGAAGGTTGCCATTTTGATGTCGCAGACCTTCGCGATGCAAGTTTCCAACAATGCCAGCTTGCGATGGCAAACTTTAGTAACGCCAATTGCTACGGTATTGAGTTACGTGAGTGTGATTTAAAAGGGGCCAACTTTTCCCGAGCAAACTTTGCCAATCAAGTGAGTAATCGTATGTACTTTTGCTCAGCCTTTATTACTGGATGTAACCTGTCTTATGCCAATATGGAGCGGGTCTGTTTAGAAAAATGTGAGCTGTTTGAAAATCGCTGGATAGGGACTCACCTCGCGGGCGCATCACTGAAAGAGTCAGACTTAAGTCGAGGTGTTTTTTCTGAAGATGTCTGGGGACAGTTTAGCCTACAGGGTGCTAATTTATGTCACGCCGAACTCGACGGTTTAGATCCTCGAAAAGTCGATACATCAGGTATCAAAATTGCCAGCTGGCAACAAGAACAGCTTCTCGAAGCGTTGGGTATTGTTGTTTTTCCTGACTAGATGCTTACGAATACCTGCTGATAAACTATACACAACATTAATACATTTTCTAATTCAAATCACCAGAGCTAGATCAATACTTCTAGCTCATTCTTGTCCAAAACTGTGTTTCAAAATCCACAACACTAAATTTCAATAGCCCCTTCGAGAGGGGCTGTGTGATGGGAGCCTAGCTGGCTAGTTGGCGGGGGTATCTGTTTCCTCTTCAGTGATATCGTCATCGGTTGAAGGCGCCGCTTGTTCAACCTCTGCTTCTTTACCCTTCGCTTGGGCTGATTTTCGAGCTCGAATTTCGATATCAATAATGCGCCTAGCCAGTTTGATAATGCGCTGTTGCCATGCGTAGTTGCCATCAATACGTTGTTTGTTGCTAAGCACGCTAGATAACCAAAGTGTGTCCATTGAGATCATCAACGCATCGAGTTTGCGAACTAAGCCGACAAACTGGCCAACCTGGGGCGAGCTGATTTTTGCGTTGAAGGTAATCGGGTCGGTGTAGTCAGGTACTTCATCGATGCCGTTGGACTCCATCAATTTGTCCAAACGAGATTGTTCGTTGTCTACCGCCTTAGCGCAATCCTCGATCAACTGACTAATGATCTGTTCCACTTCATCAATTTCGTTCTCATCGCCAATGATGCGCAGGATGACATCGATTCCGTAAAGCGCACTGACCGTCCGTCTAAAAACACGGTCAACGACACGTTGCGCCTGTAAGCTATTAATTGTGAATGATTGTTCAAAGATGGGTTTTGAGTAATTGGGTTTTGCTTGGGCCATAAGTTTTTGCTCCTGATATGACAATAATCAGTCCCTAGCCTAATCCTCTGTGCGGTAATGGCCTTTCAGCTAGGTGGAAGAATTGAGCATCTTTCTAACTATCCTGTCTGGATAAGACGGTTACACTGACTATCAAATATTGCTGATCTGTTTCAGTGATATCTGCGCCTGAGAGCATGAGCTCAAAGGAAGCCCGCCGCTGAGTATTCTCAGTGGTACTAAGAGGTAGCTAGCCTCCTTAAACAAATAGCCTGCATGTTTTTACATGCTCAACCATGCGTTCCTAATGGTTCGCCTTTTCACCACCCAACTGGGGGAGTTTTCCCCAGTTGGGGGTGACTCCTTCACAACCTAATTAAGGAGTCACCCATGGAATATATCTTCGGATTTATTATCCAAGTCGCAGGCATTATGTTGCTTGCAAAACTGAGCTGGTCGCTTTTGCGATTGCTTGCTCGTCAAAGCGTGCGCCCGTTTCGATTTGTATTTATTCAAATCAAACGGTTGCTCACACCAACACCAAAACGTCGTCCAATGGCAGTGCCTAAAGCTCCTGGTATGCCCCGTTTGACATCTGCGTTTTACAAAGAGCCACATCAGTACGACATGGCTTTACTCGAAATACCAACCTATCTGCGTCGTCAGTCTTCTTTGCCCAGCCAGGTAGAAGCAACTGTGTGCACAGAGTTCAACTAAGACGAGGAGAACATCATGAAAAACCAAGTAACACTCATAGGCTACGTTGGCTCTGAGCCAGAGACGCGAGCCTATCCATCAGGTGATTTAGTGACCAGCATTTCGCTGGCCACTTCTGAGAAATGGCGCGACCGTCAATCCAATGAGCTCAAAGAGCATACGGAATGGCATCGGGTCGTTTTTCGAGATCGTGGTGGATTTAAGTTAGGGCTAAGAGCAAAAGATTTGATCCAAAAAGGAGCGAAGCTTTTTGTTCAAGGGCCTCAGCGCACGCGCTCATGGGAGAAAGATGGCATTAAGCATCGATTGACCGAAGTGGACGCGGACGAGTTTCTGCTTCTTGATAGTGTGAACAAAGCATCTGAGCCATCACCGGCGGATGATGCGAGCTCCCAAGCTAATTGGGCACAAACTTATCCTGAACCAGATTTTTAACCGAGCGATAACGCTTTAACCCAGCCGGGAGTACTTTCCCGTCAGGGGCAGACTCCCACTTTGATTGTCGGAGTCCATAATGGAAAAACCAAAGCTAATCCAACGCTTTGCTGAGCGCTTTAGTGTCGATCCAAACAAGTTGTTCGATACCCTAAAAGCAACAGCATTCAAGCAACGTGACGGTAGTGCACCGACCAATGAGCAGATGATGGCGCTCTTGGTGGTCGCAGATCAGTACGGCTTGAACCCTTTCACCAAAGAGATTTTTGCGTTCCCTGATAAACAAGCTGGAATTATTCCAGTGGTAGGTGTCGATGGATGGTCTCGTATCATCAATCAACACGACCAGTTTGATGGCATGGAGTTCAAGACTTCAGAAAACAAAGTCTCCCTGGATGGCGCGAAAGAATGCCCGGAATGGATGGAATGCATCATCTACCGGCGCGACCGTTCGCACCCAGTCAAAATCACTGAGTATCTGGATGAAGTCTATCGACCGCCTTTTGAAGGTAACGGCAAAAATGGCCCTTACCGGGTAGATGGTCCATGGCAGACGCACACTAAGCGAATGCTAAGACATAAATCCATGATCCAGTGTTCCCGCATTGCGTTTGGCTTTGTGGGAATTTTCGATCAAGACGAAGCGGAGCGAATTATCGAAGGCCAAGCAACACACGTTGTTGAGCCATCGGTGATTCCACCCGAGCAAGTTGATGATCGAACCCGAGGGCTTGTTTACAAGCTTATCGAGCGGGCGGAAGCTTCAAACGCTTGGAATAGTGCATTGGAATATGCCAATGAACATTTTCAAGGTGTTGAACTGACGTTTGCGAAACAAGAAATATTTAATGCACAGCAACAAGCAGCCAAAGCGCTCACACAGCCTTTAGCTTCTTAGAGCCACGCATTCATTTTACTAACCCTGGCGGGATTATTCTCCCGTCAGGGGGAAGGTCTCGTCTTTTTTTGGAGATCTTCCATGACTAAATCAGCCTCACTTTTTCGCTTGGTATTGGTTGTTGCCCTTGTCGTAGGTTCGATTCAAGCCGGTAAAACGGCAATTGATTCGCTTCAAGCAAGTGTTGTTCAGCACCAAACAGCGTTAGCACAAGCTGCAAAGTAACCACTTAACCCTGAAGGGGAGTTCTCTCCTTCGGGGGAGTCTCCCTTCAAAGGAGGCAATATGAAGGTTATCGACCTATCACAACGTACTCCTGCATGGCACCAGTGGCGCATTGCAGGGGTTACGGCATCTGAAGCCCCAATTATTATGGGGCGTTCACCCTACAAAACACCTTGGCGATTATGGGCAGAAAAAACTGGATTCGTATTACCGGAAGACCTGTCGAATAATCCAAATGTGCTTCGCGGTATACGGTTGGAGCCTCAAGCAAGGCGAGCATTTGAAAATGCGCATAATGACTTTCTTCTGCCGTTATGTGCAGAAGCCGATCATAACGCAATCTTTCGAGCCAGCTTTGATGGCATCAACGATGCGGGCGAGCCCGTTGAACTGAAATGTCCTTGCCAGTCAGTTTTTGAGGATGTGCAAGCTCATCGAGAACAAAGCGAGGCGTACCAGTTGTATTGGGTGCAAGTACAGCATCAAATACTGGTCGCCAATAGCACGCGTGGTTGGTTGGTATTCTATTTTGAGGATCAACTGATTGAGTTTGAAATACAACGAGACGCGGCGTTCTTAACTGAATTGCAAGAAACAGCGCTTCAGTTTTGGGAGTTAGTACAGACCAAAAAAGAACCGTCAAAATGCCCTGAGCAAGATTGTTTTGTTCCTAAGGGTGAAGCCCAATACCGTTGGACATCGCTGTCTCGACAGTATTGCTCAGCACATGCCGAAGTGGTCCGACTGGAAAATCACATTAAATCTTTGAAAGAGGAAATGCGAGACGCCCAGTCAAAATTGGTCGCCATGATGGGTAACTACGCTCATGCCGACTATGCTGGGGTCAAACTCAGCCGCTACATGATGGCGGGCACGGTGGACTATAAGCAATTGGCCACCGATAAGTTAGGCGAGCTGGATGAACAGGTTTTAGCCGCTTACCGAAAAGCGCCACAAGAGCGGTTGCGCATTAGCACCAATAAGCCAGAGCAGCCCGTTGAAACACCAATCAAAATCAGCCTTGAGCAAGAGAACTTGGTTCTGCCAGGTGACTCGCCGAGCTCATTTTATTTTTAACGTTCACTTGGAGCCGATTTCGGCTCCTTTCTAATGCGCTCATATGGAGTGCATCAGAAAGCAGTTTCACTCGTAGCCAATGCTGGGTACGAATGATAGAGCGAGCTGAACTCTTACATACACAGCCATACCACAATCAACATACCACCCGACGGGGACTTCATTCCCTGCTGGGGCATGGAGCCTCGTCAAAACTGATGAGGTTTACCATGACTGAACAATCCCCATTTTTGGTTCAAGTGAATCAAGCGTTTAATGTCCCGGCTCCTGATGCTTTCGTTCTGGAAGGATTTAGTGCCGACACTACCCATCCAAACATTCCCGTTCGCAAGGACGAGTATGTTTTTAGAAAAGAAGACTTACGTGACGTATTGGCGTTCTTGTCTAACCCAGACGGTGACGGTTTGTATATTACAGGCCCCACGGGATGCGGTAAGACCTCGCTAATTTGCCAAGTTGCTTCTCGATTGAATTGGCCTGTTCAGCAAATTACTGCGCACGGTCGATTGGAGTTGTCCGATCTTATCGGTCACCACACACTGGTTAATGGCAACATGACCTTTGTGTATGGGCCGCTGGCACTGGCTGTCAAGCATGGCCATTTGCTGATCATTAATGAAATGGATCTTGCTGAGCCTGCTGAACTGGCTGGGCTCAATGACATTTTGGAAGGTGCCCCGTTGGTCATCGCACAAAATGGCGGTGAGATCATCATGCCACATGCCAAGTTTCGTTTTATCGCTACCGGCAACAGTGCGGGCAGCGGTGACCAAACGGGCTTGTATCAAGGTGTGCTCCAACAGAATTTGGCTTTTCTTGATCGCTTTAGAATCATCGAAGCGACCTATGCAGAGCCTTCTGTAGAGGAAGCCATTCTGGAGAACGTTGCGCCGGGCTTGCCAGAAGTCTTTCGCCAGAAAATGGTGAAAGTGGCTGGTGACATTCGTCGTCTCTTTATTGGGGGCGCGGATGGCGGTGCTGAGCTTAGTATCACCATGTCCACTAGGACCTTGGTGCGCTGGGCAAAGTTAACACTTGCTTTCAAAGGTGCTCCTAACGCAGTGGAGTATGCACTGGTTCGGTCTTTGACGGCTCGTGCTGAGTTGGAGCAACGTGAAGCTATTCACCGTATTGCCGCTGATGTCTTCGGTGACCACTGGGAGGATTGATGATGGAAAAGTGCTTTGCTCTTTACCGTTACAGTCATTCTGATGGGACAGCCAAAGAATGGGCCATTTACGTTGGATCAGACACCCAGGAGATTGAAGTTCGGTTTGGAAAAGCTGGTCAAATGTCGCAGCAGCGATTGATTGACTCGACTGATCCTAACGCTGAAGCAGACCGACGAATCAATGAGAAAATCAACAAGGGTTATCGATTTGTTGGACAAGTCGGCATTGATCATCAAGGGCGGCCATTTGAACTCTCAAATGCGCTAGATAGCGTCGCGTGCGCCAATAACGTCAGTTGGGAGTTTCGTACTCGCAAGGACGTCAATGGCCAAATCTCGCTGGCTCAAAAAGCGTTGTTCGATATGGCAAAGCTGCTTGAAGCCTATGGCTTGGCTGTTATTGATGATAACCAGGTCAGGATTGGAAAATGGTCATTAGGGTTTTGCAAAAGCGGATTACCTAGTACCAATCAAATCAGCATGGTGTCAGGTGAAGGCGCTGGCATTGTTAACACTGATGATGGCCCGTGGCCATTGTTGCTGTTACTGGCCTTTAAGCGTCAATTACCACCATTGTGTTCGCTCACAGTAGCGAGTCCTGAAGGGATAGAAGTATCCGACCAACTGAAGTTGGAAAAAGATGTATTGCGGTTGCTAGGCAGTGATTTAGAGCGGGTTCGCCCGATTGCTGAAGCACTGGACTTAATGCCTGCGAAAATCGATCTCAACCAATCGTCGCCTGATTCGCAAAATTACTATTTCTGATAGTGGTATTGCCATTAGCGCGTCAACTACTACCACCCAAACGGGGGCCATTGCTCCTGTTTGGAGTGGTGCGTCCCCATCTCGCATGAGGATGCACTATGAGTATTCAAACCCTCGACAAACTTTTGATTTGTCACATCGACTGTTCCATCTGGAGCGGTAGAAAAAAACTAAGGCCTGAAGATTTCAGATTAGCCAATGGCAGCCAACTTCCACCGAAGGATGTTGCCAGCTTAGGGAGTAAAAAAATTTGCGACCCAGAGGCATTGGCGAACTTTGAACGGCTTAAAAAAGAAGCGCAGCGCTTGTGTGAGCAAGTCGGTGTGCGGTTTTTAGGTGGCTATGCCGTCCCTGAAGACCGAATTGATCAGATTGTTCCAGAGCTTGACCGGATCGGTCAGGAGTTTGCGCAGTGTAAGCAGTTGTTCTTGGACAACTATGATCAGGTGACGTTTGACTGGGTTGCGAAACACCCGGAATTTGCAGATGCAATCCGGCGTGCGCTGTCACCCATCGAAGACGTGGAACAACGGCTTCAGTTCGATTATGCCATCTATCGAATGCAACCGGCTGAACAAGCTGGAGGCTTAGATGACAAGGTCAATGGTATGGGACACACCCTCTTTAGGGAGGTGGCTCGTGATGCCAATGAACTGTTTGAGCGTTCCGTTGCAGGCAAGAATCAAATCAGTCAGCGAGCCCTTAATCCGCTCAAGCGATTAAGAGACAAGTTGGATGGTTTGTCCTTCCTGGATCATCGAGTTCAGCCGATGGTTGAAGCGATGGACAATTTATTTGTTCGTCTGCCGAAGACCGGCCCTGTGACAGACAATCTCTATCACGAACTGATGGCGACCATTTTAATTTTGTCTGATCCAGACAAGATGAGAATGCACGGTGAAGGTCAATTGGATATCAGACAACTGATGCCCAAACCTGAACCTAAACCCGCACAGCCAGTATCTGCTCAGGCAGATAACTTACGTGCAATACCACAACCAACCGTCAGACCAAACCTTGGTTCGACTGTACCAAACTCATTTTATTTCTAACGTCCTTGAGGGCATGTTGCCCTTAAGGGCGCATGTCCTCTGAACTATGTAAGAGGAAATTATGCAATCAACCATCCATAACCCCAGCCAACTGAACCAGTTTGAACCGCATTTTCGTGGTGTGACTGATGCGGTTGAAAGTGAATCGATACCAGAAGTGGCGTGTTGTCGAACGTTAGTACAACGGTCGTACTCAACACATAGTGTCTTGATCCCCAAGAACCCTGTTTTGATCGCAGATGCGGACGCACAAGGAGTTTGGGTAACGGCCATGGTATTTGTTCCAAACATGGCATTGCAGCAAACCGCTTTTGAGCGGGCCTGGCTGCAATATCAGCACGAGGTGTCTACTCAGTTACAAGACCAGTACGGTCTGACATTGGATGACATCCTGAGTTTAGACCAGCTTAAAACGTCATTTGAGCAGCACGAGAGTCCAGCTCAATTGGTGGCTTGGTTAGGTCAAAAATATGACCTGGATAAGCTAAAAGCACAGGTTTAAACACTTACATTCCCAGCGGGGAAACGCTCCCGCTGAGGGAGTATTCCCCCTAATGATTAGGAGACTCCCATGAATCATCCATTAAAAAACGCACTGCCAATCGTTGCCGCCGCTTATGGCGAAAAGTTTGGTGTGAAGGTGCTTATTCAAGGACAAGATGCGTTTACCGATGGTGAGCGGATTGTGATCCCAACAGCAAACCCAGACGACCCACACTATCAACAGATAGCTTGGGGTTATCTGGCTCATGAAGCGGCGCATATTCGGCATACCAATTTTGACATGGTGAAGAAGGCGTCGTCTAAGCCGATCCGTAAGGCACTTCTCAATATTATTGAGGATGTGCGCATTGAAAACGAATTGGCAAAGGATTACCCCGGAACCCGGCGCAGTATTTCGCAAGTGATTGAGTACATGGTGGACACACAGCAAATGTGTGTACCTGAACAGCCTGAGCCTGCATCTAACTTGCAAGCCTGGTTGTTGTTTCGCTTGAGATGCCATTTTCTGGGCCAGAAAGCACTGACGCCTTTGTATCAAGCTGTTGATGAAAGGGTGAGACAACTCTTTCCTGCCGCAGCGATGAGCCGGTTAAGCGCCATGCTGACAGCAGTGCCTAGCCTGGCATCTACAGGTGAAGTGCTGAAACTTGTCGATGCCATCGTTGCCATGTTGGAAGAAGAATCTCGTCCACCACAGGATGAGTCGGATGCTGATAACGGTGATGACATTGGACAAGATGCGAGTAATGACAGCAATAGCAGTAGTGACAGTCAAACCCCGGAAACAGGTTCGTCTGCAACGGGGGATGCTGCTGAAACGGGAGATTCTGATAACTCTGATCAAGCTGACAATTTGCGACAAGCCTTAGAGGCCAGTGCCGCTCAGTTTGAATCCGATACCTTTGCACAAGTGGCAGAAGTGTTGTCGGAACAAGCTGAAGGACATCAGGGTGTCACTCCACTCAGTTTGCCCCAAGCAGAGCAGGCTATGTTGGGTGATGAGGCCATCTTGACCTTATCGGCGTCTGAGTCCGCTCAAATTCGAGCCCGACTTAGGGGCATGGTTCAGTCCAGTCAGGACAATCGGAATCATGCCAAAAGGCACGGTCTTCGAGTTGCAACCCATCGTCTTGCCGCTTCACAAGCCGGTGAGTCGAGATTGTTTATTCAAAGGCAACCTCGCATTGCGCCTAATGCTGCTGTGCACTTGCTGGTCGATATATCGGGTTCAATGGGTAAACCCATTGGCGAAGGTAATCGAAAGTACTTTCATGTTGCCAATGAAGCCGCTTTGGCTTTGGCCATGGCACTGGAAGGCATACCGGGTGTTGTACCTGCGGTCAGTTATTTTCCTGGTATTCATCAGGAAGTTTCTATCGCGTTATTGCCCAAGCAATCGGTTCGACATCGGGCCGCCTGTTTTGACCAAAAACCACGAGGTTGTACGCCTATGGCACAAGCGATGTGGTTTGCGGCAAACAGTTTGTTAGCGCAAAAACAGAAGCGAAAGCTAATGATAGTGCTAACCGATGGTGACCCAGATGATTGGGCTGCCACGCATGACATTGTTGACCGGTGCAGACGCAGTGGCTTTGAGCTGCTGGGGATCGGGATTCAAACACGCAGTGTTGAGAAATTCTTTCCTCAAAGCATCGTGATTAACGACGTCAAAGATCTGAAGCGTGAGTTATTCGAAGTAACACAACAACTGTTAATTCAGTAACCACATCAACTTTACCACCCTGCGGGGACGATTCCGTCCCCTTCAGGGCATGGGTTCGTCTCCGCTTTTTTTTTGGGGAGACTCCTATGAAAAACAAAAAGTTCTTAGCTGGCGAAGAAGCCGGTACTTATATCGTTCCTGAGCAAGTGACTGAAGCGGATATCTTAGATATGGCGCTCAAGCTTGCCCGTGGTCGATTGAGTAAAGGTCGAAAAATTGAACAGCCATCGTCGGCGTTCTCATACCTGCAAACACTGATGCACGAGTATGAGCACGAAGTCTTTGGCGTGCTGTTTCTTGATACAAAGCATCGTGTCATTCGATTTGAAGAGCTGTTCAAAGGCACTTTAGATGCGGCGAGCGTGTATCCAAGGGAAGTAACAAAACGAGCGCTAGAACTTAATGCGGCAGCAGTGATACTGGTTCATAACCATCCATCGGGTGATCCTGAACCCAGTGAAGCTGATAAACGCATCACTCATCGACTCCGTGACGCCTTGTCACTTGTTGATATTCGAACGCTTGACCATGTCGTGGTCGCATACGAGGGCTGCGTTTCGCTTGCCGAACGCGGTTATCTGTAATGAATGGGCGTATTGCCCATTCTCCTACATCACAAAAGCAGTCCCATCAGCACACATCATCACAGCTCGAATTTCTATTTGAGTTTGATGATGCCCCAGTCACTTGGTCTGACACGGAAATCTGGCAGTTACGCGAAGGCATTCTTTTGGATGCGATCCGTGTATTGCTGGACGGTCGTGTCAGTACTCGGTTGCGCAAGGATGTGTTGTCGTGGATTCAAAATGACGAAATAGCGCCATTTTGCTTTCGTGTTTGCGCAATGGCTGCCGTTGTCGATCCTGATGTGCTTCGTGAGTCCATCATGTGGCTATTAAGACGACATGGTATCCAGCTTGACTAACGCTCCTGTATTAACCGAACGGCTAATGCTGGACCTAAGCTGACTTTTACCACCTGGGGTAGGAGTCGGCATTTTATTTAAGGAGGTTATATGGCGTTACCTTTACAAATTGACACAGTAAGGCCATATCTCAATGGCCAATGGCTTCAAGTCTTGGCGGCATTGGTGCCAGAACTTGATGCCGCCATTGCTCGAAAGGGCCGTCATGTGGCTTGTCCTGTTCATGGCGGTCGTGATGGCTTTAGGCTATTCAAAGATGCTGAATATACCGGAGGTGGCGTTTGTAACACCTGCGGTATCTTTCATGATGGTTTTGAACTGTTGTCTTGGATTAATGGATGGAACTTTGCTCAGTCTATTGAAGCAATTGGCCAGGTTCTTGGTATTCAACCCGGACAAATACAAGCGCCTATTCGGCCAATACCGAGTAACGCAGTTGATTGGAAGGCTAGAAAGCAGGACGAGGACAAAGCGATTATCCATCGCTTGAATCAAACCTGGGGAGAAACGTTTTCTCTTGCAGATACTCGTGCGCAACCAGTTTGGAACTACATGCATCGTCGTGGCATTGTTACCCGGCTTCGTCCTGAATGGGATTCGGTGCTGAGGTATCATCCAAACTTGCCTTACCATGATGAAGATGGCTTGTTTATCGATAGCTACCCAGCGCTGCTAGGTAAAATCGTTACTCAGCAAGGGCGTTCGGCCACGTTTCATCGGATCTACCTAAGTGAAGATGGATTCAAAGCGCCGGTTGAAAAGCCTAAAAAGATGATGCCGATACCAAGTGACAGAACAATCACTGGTGGTGCCATTCCGATAGGTGAGCCTGGTGAGGTATTAGGTGTTTCTGAAGGCATCGAAACAGCTTTAGCGGTTACCAGAGCTACGGGACAGACATGTTGGTCGGTTGTGAATGCAACGCTACTGGCTAGGTTTGAACCACCAAGTAATGTGAAAATGCTGTACATCTGGGCAGATCACGATCTCTCTGAGACCGGCCTGAATGCAGCGAATGAACTCAAGAAAAAAGCCTGGCAAAAAGGCATTCTGACACAAGTTCTGATCCCTCCGATACCAACGTCACTTGGCGTGAAAAGTTGGGATTGGAATGATGTGCTGAATGTTTACGGAGCCATGGGCTTTCCGAAAGTTCATATCTGATCTAAGGGGCTTCGGCCCCTTTTTTTGCGCCTTGCATATTTGAAAAATCATGGAGAATGAAAAATAGATAACCAATAGGAGAAACAAACATGATGGTATTAACCCTGTTAACAAAGCAGATTGATGGTGAGTTTACGGTTTACTGGAAGACCGGCCTTCGAAGAGGTGGTGAACTAAAGGTCGATTTAGGTGAGCAATACGACAAGCTAACTGAGCAGCAAAAGCCAATTGCAGCTGAGCTCTATGCGATTCATCACCTACTGTCAGTGAAAGAGGTGATGGGGAGTAACCGAAGCGGTAATGGGCTTCAAATCCGGGTCAGTAAAGGAGCTATCAAAAAGTTACAGAAACAACGCTCAACTCAGCATTCACTTTACAGCCTGACTAGGTTTTTGCTCACTCGATACCAGGAAGCACAGATATCGGTAGAGAAACGGGAAGATTGGCTCTCATATTCCTTCGAAGAATACAGCGTCGATAATGCTACCGTGAGAGAAATCGATGAGGTCATCAACGTTCCGAACATTGGACCTGTCGTGGTGACTCGTCATGCACTGGAACGGTTTGTGGAACGGCTTTCAGACGGTGCTCCTAAGCATCCTTGGAAGGCTTTGTGCACAAAGCTGCTATGCTCTGGGCTAACTAAAGCCCAGTTACCAGAAAGCGTCGCTATCCAAAAAACAAAAAAATATGCACAAGAGGCCGAGTTCTGGCAGCATGTTGGTAGCAAAATGAACTTTGTTATGGTTCCGGGTGACTCAATTAAAACGTTGGTTACGGTTTTTGCAGTAAATTGAGTTAATGTAGTATTCAAAATTTCTGAATATTACTTACGTGCCGATAGCAGAACTTCAGTAACTAATCATACTAACTAGTTGAATCTAAATTGCTTGACGTTATTACTTAGAAAGGCTCTTCTTCTTCAAGAGCATATGTTCCTTCTGCTTATCGGGCATAAAGAGTACACGATTGTCCTTTAATGACTCGGGATACTTGTTTAAACCTGTCGAAATGATAACTTGAAAGTCAGCTCCATAATTTTTCAATTCTTCCAACTGACGAATACAGTTAATCAGATACTCTAATTCGATTCCGGCAGTTTCAGGTGTGTCAATAAGTAAAAAGCGCGGGAATGTCACTGATTCATCAGACAAAGCTAAATGCATGAGAGTGATAAAGTACATCATTCGAATTGAAACAAGTGAACTTGTTTCTCGATAGAGACCATCATTAATTGAAGGCAAATAGTTATCAAGCGCAATCTTTGCCGATCTGCAATCAGGCAAAGTATTTTTCATCAGCTCATCATACTTTTTACTAAACGCATTTACCTTCGAAGTTACATCCTGTTGAGCTTTAATCTCAAGCCCTTTCCTCTTTAACTCAGCGTCTTTTGCTTTAGAGCTAACCAGATCAAAATCTTTTTGGATACGTTCCAGCTTTGATTCAATCTCCAACAATCGATTCAAATTCGCAACATCTTCTCTAAGCTGCAATATTTTATCGTCAATATCATTTAGGCTTTCAATGTCAACAATTTCATCGACCCGCCCAAGCATTTCTTGTAGCTTTTCACGGAAAGTCACCGACTTTTTCTCTATCAACTCAATTTCTTTTTTAATCTCTTGAACTTCAGAGTCACAATCATCATATGCGGTTTTAATTGTTGACAGTGCCTTAAGTTTCGTTTTCAGAATATCTTTATACTCTTTTGATGTGTAGAAAAACCTCTCATATTGTTCTTCTTCTATCGAAGCGCCACAAACACAATGCCCTTCCACACGATCCACGTGACTTAAGCAGTATGGACAAGTATCAGATGTAAAAAGGTTTAGATGATCGTGTGAAAAAATAACTTTTTCAATGCGTCTAATTTCTGAAGCAGATTCATTTCTAACTACGTTTAATTTGTACCGTTCATCAAGAGCTGAAACCAGATTTTCTTTTAATCGGCTTAATCTAAGTTCACAATCAATTAATTCTGATTTGCACGACTCAATATCTTGATTAATTGTATTTGATCCAGTTCGATTTCGCTTGAATGCCTGTCTGGCATCATGCAACTTGTCAATTTGCTGCTCTTTATCAGAGATTTCTTTCTGTAAAAAACTGACATTTTTAGCCCCGCCATTTTTTCGCATTTTGTCGGCTAAAAGCGTGTACTCATTCACAACCGCTTTAGCCAAGCTTTTCTCTCTCGACAGCTTCTTTTCCTCGACAATAGAGTCGTAGTAATCAGAATAGGCTTTACCAACTAAGAGTTCAAAAATAGCTTTTCGAACCAACTCAGAATCAGAAACATACGTTGAATTAGTATCTGGCTTTTTATAAATACCCTCTGGGTTCGGCTGTTGATCGTGATAAATCAGCCGCATCAAGTCTGATATATTAATTTTAAATGTATTATATCCATGAAAAAGCTCGACCACAGATATTTCCAATTTCTCGAGAATCCAGTCAGAAAAAACGTATGAATCTTTGCTTCTGTTTACGGGATATATTTCAGTCTTATCTTCCGAAAGAGAAAATCTTACCTTCTCTTTAATTAAAGTATTTTTATCTTCTGAATATATCTTCTCAACCACCCGCTCATAGGGGATTACTGTTACTTCATTATCTCCAAAGTAGCGCCTTAGTAAATAACTGCCATCATTGATTGAGATATAAAGATCAACATAGTTATCACTATCAGAAGTTATTTCATCGTGGCGCTTATCATTATTTCTTCGAAATATTGGAACCTCTCCACCCAATGCAAAATAAATCAAATTACAGAAGGTGCTTTTCCCTGTTCCATTATCGCCCTCAATTAGGATGATATTTTCGTCGAACTCTTTAGACTCGAAAAAATACTTGCTTCCTTCATAAATAAGCTTATTAACTCGCATCAGACCCATGTTCGAACTCCATTTTCAACATAAATTTTACCTAACATGGTATCCAGAGTTAGCGATGCCAACCGTCCCACTTTCTTTGATATATTTATTATATTCTTAGATTCCGACTCGAAAACATTGCTGTTCAAAAAGTCATTGGGAAGGTTATCCTTAGTCAAAGTAACATCAATTTCTTGTGCTTTACCTCGATTCAAAGTCACATAGCCTCTCTTCTCAAGAACAAACAACAACTTAAGAATTTCACTTCTTCTAGTTAATCCATTCGAATAGCTGTCAAGTAAACACTCATAATCTTTCGGGTTCAGTTTTTCTCCTGAAGAATGAGAAACCACATAGACTGTTTTATCATTACTGATAATGTCAGTTAAAAAAGCCAACTTCCTGTAGTCTCTAAAAAATTTCCCATCACGACAACCTAAAGAATCCAAAATAACAAGAACGGAATAGCAATAAAGATAGAAATCTTCACCGCTTAAGTACATTAGCCTTTTCTTTGTACTTACATCACTCATCACTACACTCATCAAAAGCTAAAAAACACCCATCAAATAAATTCCAAATAATTCCTTCTATTGTTTTATCATTAGAAATCGTATATTTGTAATCGGTCTTTAACTTAGAAATATCTTCTACTGCTTTTGATAAGAGCGTTTGAAGAACAGCATCCAAGTCGTTGCCGCTTTCAGGGGCTACATATCCATCATCTGAAAAATATTCTTCACAAGCTTCAAAAACACGATACTTCAAAGACAAAAAAGACTTGTCTGCTTCACGCTCTTCATACTTAGAGCCACTTGCTTTTCTAGCTAACAGTCTAATTCGACGATCTGAAATATCCTCAATTACTGAAAGTACTTTTTCCTTCAGATTTCGCTTGTCGGTCACATCCTTTTCAAGCTCGGCGATATAGCGCCAAGTAGGGTCTATACTCTCGTCTGGAATTTGAGACTCTGCTTCTTTAAAAATCAGTTTTACATCTGAACTATGAACCAACTTATCGACTAAGTTTTTACTATTTTGCTTTTCACTCAGCTTATCCATTAACAAACAAAATATTATTTTTTCTTTGCCTATATGCGCATTGTTGTGAAGTGGTGAATTTTCAATATCCGTTAAAACTGTCTGCTTGAGTGCATCCTCATCTTCCTGACCGAAATGCCATAAAATTTTCCTCAAAAACTCTTTAAACATATCAGCATTTAGACCCCGAAGCGTTTCTAAGTTTCCTGACTTAGGCTTTTCTTTATATTGGGAAGCGTACTCTTCAACAAGAATTTCTTTTACTAAATTAATTGTATCGTCTGAAACATCATCAAACGATTGAAGAATTTCTAAAATTGGTTTTTCTGGTAGAGCTATTTCTTTACCGCTATTGAGCTTGGATTTTCTTTCCTTACCGACATCCCTCGTCGTGTAAAAGCCCAAATATACGCTGTTGCTGGTGCGAAATTGATCTACATAGATGTCATAAAAACTGACCAACGTATTTATAACCGGAGGACTAAAAATTGTGAAATTGCCATTCAAGTCATAATTCTTGTCTTCTTCGAAGTAATTACTGACTTCTCCATCTACAATAGTCTGATGGGAAACATCTTCGAGATTTTCCACCGCAGTAAAAAATACAGTACTTCTATCCTGCTGAATCGTTTGCAGCATGAGCTTAATCGCCCTTATGAGCTGTAATCTAAAGCCTTTGCCAGAGTCTCCAGCTTCCCTATTGATAGTCTCTACTGCCATAAAAAAGTGTCATCTTGATTTAATCTGGCCAATGTACACGATCACTCTTTAAAAGTTAACCCACAGCTATATTTCCTCTGCAAAGTTTGATAGTTCGATGTCCGCTCCTAGCTCAAAACGGAAAACCATATTTTTGGCTCATTAAAGTTAGCTGTTACTGGTCAAGACAGCTAGTCAGAAACACACACGATTCATTCATCTATCTGGCTAATCGCCCTGACGGGGATCTTTAGCATGTTAGCTCTATGAAATTTTCTGGAGCTGACAATGAGAACCCCCTTGTTCCCTTGGTTCATCCTATGGGTGACCATCCCAATCATTATTTTCTTGCTATTCATCTTGCCCGCCCATGCCAGTGATGGACCATTCTATCAGCGTGGTCAGGAAGGCTGGTTTTGGTATCAGGTTATTCCTGAACCTGAGCAGCCTGATGAGCTGATAGAGCCGGAAACTGGTGTCGTGGAGTCCAGTCAGAGCGAACTAAAGCCCTTCAGTGCCGCATGGTTCCGAGAGCATATGCAATCGTTCATGGACAAGGCAATTGATGAGCCGACGAATGAGAACGTCAGAGCCTATCTGTATCTCCAGCGCGTCATGATGGATAAGGGCTCACAGTTTGCTGATGTTAGTCAGCAGGTGGTCATGGGCGATCCTGTTTTGGATGAAATCAGTCGCAGACCCTTGGCGACCTATGCTGCCAATCGGATGGATCGAGAAGCTGGCGCTCAACGTGATGTAGCTTTAGGTGAAGTAGCGAAGCGGGCTGGTTTGTTCTTTTTCTATCGTTCGGATTGCCCTTATTGCCATGCTCAAGCGCCTATCATCGAATCTATGGCCTTGAACTATGGGTTCGAGGTGTTTGCTATTGCTGTCGATGGCTTGCCTTTACCCGGTGGAGAGTTTCCCAATTACAAAGTCGATTCAGGACAAGCCCAATCCTTGTCCGTTACGACTGTCCCTGCCGTGTTCTTAGTTGACCCGCCTAACGTTATTACTCCGATTGGACAAGGCGCAATGAGCCTTGATGAGCTCAATAATCGAATCATTCTCGCAGCCCATCAAGCCGGTTGGATTGACGATCAAACTTACTATGCCACCAGACCTGTTCAACCCGGCGTGTCACTCGCGATGTCAGCCCAAGAGCTTAACGAAAAGATATTACAGGACCCTGAGTTCCTTGTTCGCTATCTGCGTGCACAAGGAGGGTTATAACAATGAAAAAAGTAATCCGAGTATCGCTAATCGCCTGTGCGATTGGTTTTTCATCTATGAGCCAAGCAAGCTTGCAACAGGAGATGAACCAGTTGTTTGGTTCAATGACCAACACCACTGCGCCTGGTGTATTCGAGAGTCAGCGGCGTGGCGTTATATCTGGAGGAAGCGTTGTTGTTCGTAACAGGATCATGAACGAGAACCTCGTCTCTATGGTGCCACCGTCATTCCAAGCCGGTTGTGGCGGCATTGATATGTTCGCGGGAAGTTTGTCATTTGTTAACGCGGATCAGTTTGTTCAATTACTTCGCTCTGTTGCTGCAAACGCCAAAGGATATGCATTCCAATTGGCGCTCAGTGCTATGTGTGAGAAATGCTCCCAGCACATGGAGACACTGCAAAAGAAAATCCAGCAGTTGAACGAATATTTTGGCAATTCCTGTCAAATGGCTCAGGGAGTCGTGAACGATACCCTAGCTGCTTTTGGTAAGAAGGGGCAAACAGAGGCCAGCATGTTGAGCTCACTTAAAGGGGCTGGAGACATTTTTACCAGTTGGAGTGAATCCAATGGTAAGAACCCATATGAGAACGCTTCGAGTGTCGCGGCATCTGATGTGAACAAAACGATTAAAGGTAATTTGGTTTGGCGAGCATTGAAACGTCACTCGGCATCAAGCTGGTTTGCATCTGGGGATGACCGTTTTCTTGAAGCGGTTATGTCCGTGACGGGCTCGATCATCGTTGGTGATTTAGCGAATGCGGCTGATGGTCAAGGTAAAGCCCCAAAACTGACCAGACTGAATGGCAATAAAGTGACTATTGAACATCTAATTCATGGCGGTAACGTCGCTATGTACCGATGTGACACAGTGACGCAAGACGGTTGTCTGAACCCAATAATCACTAACGTGACTCTTACCGGGTTATCAACTCAGGTAGAAAATTTACTTCTTGGTACAGGTTCTAGTAACGGCATTATTTTTAAGTTTGCTCGAAATACAGGGGCTGCTAGCGCCACCGAAAAGGCTTTTATGACCTCGGCTCCTGCCAGCATTGGGGGCATGATTCGAACTCTTTCTGCATTAAATGAAGGGGCCGCTAGGTCGTTTGCTTCACGAGCGGCACCATTTATTGCTGTTGAGATGGCCCGAGCATTAGTTGAAGACATGCTCAATGCAGCTAGAAGTACCTCCGGTGTGGAAGATCATGCCTATGCGAAGTTATTAACGGAAGACCTTGAACGTGCACGTCGCCAAATCAATGAGGAGTACGCCGCGTTGCAGCGAAGATACGGCTCAGAGCAAGAGTTGCTGGCACATTTTAACCAGGTGATACAGACCATTCGCAAACAGCGTTATTACACCGTTAAATCTACGGCGCTGGGGGAATAGGTCATGTGGGAAATCTATTCCATCGGGGATTCGGCTTTTTTAGAGCAGGTCCTGAACGCTGTCGCGATGATCACTGGTACAGGCGATTTTACTTCAATGGTTCGCATTGGCTTGCTCATTGGGGTATTGATGGTCTCTGTCCAGGCCTTAATGCAAGGCGGTCGTGGGATTAACTTTCAACACGTTTTAGTCTCATGGCTAGTCTTTGCAACCATGTTTGGACCCAGTACCCGAGTGAGCATTGAGGATGCGTACACCGGACAAGTTCGAGTGGTTGATAATGTGCCCATCGGTGTTGCTGCCGCAGGTAGTACGATTTCGACTGTTGGCTTTCAAATCACGCGATTGTTTGAAACCGCCTTCTCAACTCCCGCGATGACGGAATACGGCTTTGCATCCAGTTTACAGTCACTGATTAAAGTGAGAAAACAGGTGATGGATCGCTCTGGGTTGGGTGATGCAAATCGTGTCGGCGGCTCGGACATCGAGCAATCGTGGTTTAACTACATCAAAGAGTGCACCTTGATTGGTATCGACATCGGCCAAAAGAACCTCGATCAGGTGCTGAGTGATCCTAACCCGATGACAGCGATTAGGTTTGATTCGCGCATTTATGGCACTCGAATCATGCTCAGTGGTAGCAGTAGCGATCTGGACTGCACCGATGCCTATAGCCAACTGAAACTCATGACAGAATCAACCTTCATTCCAAGGCTTAAACAGGTTCTGTCAGCCTCATTGGGGACTTCGTCAGCAACGGACACTGATGACGTGATCCGAAATGCACTGAATAACCTTGGTTTGGCTTCGGTTAACACCCAAGAGTATATGACCGCGTCAGTGCTTTTGCCTATTTATGAGCAAAGCGTGACGGGCAAGTATATGGATGATCAAGCTTTCACCGCAGCCGTTATGGTTAACCAAGCGATTGAGCAGCGTAATACGCAATGGGCGGCGGAGCAGACCCTGTTCCAGAGTATCGTTCGTCCGATGATGACGTTTTTTGAGGGGTTCATTTACGCCATCACCCCATTGATGGCCTTTGTGATAGCCCTTGGCCAAATCGGGATGCGAATGGCTGGGAAGTACTTGTTAATCCTGCTTTGGATTCAACTTTGGATGCCTGTCATGGCCATCATTAACCTGTATATTCATTTAACCGTTGCAGGGAAAATGTCTGCTCTTGATGCCTTTGCAGGTACAGAAGTGCCATCTTTTGCTGGGATGATGCAGATGGATTCAGTGCTGCAAACCTGGATAGCTACTGGCGGCATGTTGGCGTCGAGTGTTCCGGCGATTTCGCTCATGCTCGTTTATGGCTCAGCAATAACCGCTACCCACTTGGCTGGGCGTCTACAAAACGGTGATGCCATTGATGAAAAGCTGGCAAGTCCAGATGTCGCGAAAAATGCCCCGGTAATGCAATCACAGTCAATGTTCCAAAATTCAGCCCTCACTGGTTCTGCTATGACCGGCGCGTCAAACCTACTAAGCAGTTTCTCTGTCGGAAACGCAGTGGGTTCAATGGTCGGCTCTGCAAAAGAATCCATGACTCAGGCAACTCAAGCCTTTAGCCGTCAGGTTGGCAATACCATGAGTCGAACCTTTGGTGAAAAGCTAAGTTACGACAACCTTTCTTCGGTTGGACGTCAGATTGGTTCTTCTAACTCCGCATCTAGCGCCGTTGTTAATCAGGTTACTGATGACCTGCAAACTCGGTATGGTTTTGGAGACGATAAAAAAGATGCTGTACGTGGCTTGGTATCGGGCGTGCTATCGGGAGGCCTAAGGGTCGGTGGCGATGGAACCATTACTAATCCCGGTGAGAAAGAAGTTGCTGATAAGGGCTTTCTTGGAAGGCTTCTTGGTACTGGCGGCAATGATTCTCCACAGGGCAACTTGCCAGGAGTCGATAAGCCAGACTCATCTCGTGTACCAAAACTATCAAGGGTACGAGCAGGGCTGGATTTAGGTGGTAACTTTAGTGGCCAAGTTGAGTCGTCAGAAGGCAGTTCTCGATCTACGACCGCAAATACGCTCACTGGGGAGATGCAAAGCTTGGCATTAAGTGATTCACGACGTGCTGAGTATCGCGATGCGATGGTTAAGGACCTTTCAGATTCAAGACGTTCTGGCGTTGAAATGTCGTTGTCTAACCAAGACTATCAGTCACTTCAGAGTTCAGCACAAGACGTTGTCACGGCATCAAATCGCTTTAGTGAGCTTGATCAGGCCAGCTACAGTCTATCAGGACAAAGAAATACTGATGGTGCGACGTTAACCCGATTAGCGGCGGACAATCCTGAAGTCATGGATTATTTAGGTCGCTATATGAACCAGCATGTTGAAGCAGGTAACCGTTTACGTGAAAACCTTCCAATGTATCAGCGCTTGCTACCTGATGATAATCAGGCGTATGTAGCGGCAGCTATGGAGTCTTTAACCTATAGCAACTCTTCAACGCCCGCTGAACGCGACAATGATTATCAAGCTGCAATGACGGTTATGGCCATGGCTACCGGAGCCGATTTACGATCAATTCAGCCGCGCTCAAATGAAGGCTTGTCATCAACTGCACCTACTTTTGGTGGTACTCAAAGCCAAGTTGAATCGGGTGTATTGGGCGGCTACGAGGATGCAGCAACAGTTCAAACTCAGTTCAACGCAGCTCAATCGGCTTACCAAACCAATCTGTCTGGTATAGATGGACAGTTGAATGCGCATCAGCAGCAAGCTCAGCAGGCCGTAGCTACTGACACAAGTACCTATCAATCTGGACTAAACAGTGAAGCTGGATCTCAGTGGCGATCACGCATTATGGCTGATGATAGCGGAGTTTCTGGTGCTGAAATGTTCTTCAACAGCGCCAGTGCTATTGGTGATTTCAGTGGCAAGCATACTGATGCAGCTCTGCATACCTTGAATCACTTTGGCGAAGACTATGAGAGTTACAAAGAACAAGCGCTTGAAGATCCTGGCTCACGAGGTTTCTTGCACAACGCAACGGTGGCCAGCAAATCAACCTGGGATGGGTTAAAAGCCGCCGTTGATGCCGGAACCTCTTTGGAAAATCCATTGACGGCGTTTAATGATGCATACAGTGGATCGAGTTCGCAGTATGCCTCCGAAGTAAACTGGGGCACTAAGTCTGAAGCCATGTTGGCGGGGGCATTTGGTGCGGCAGTTAACAATCGATATGGTGAGTTCTTAGAACAGTATGCCGATGATTTCAAACAGGAAGCATACAGCGAAGGGCAGAGAATGGGATTGACCCCGATTCAAAGTCAAGTGTTCGCTCAAGCTTTCAATGAAGGTTTGGCGGGACGCGTATTCAACTCTGAAGACTCATCGAGTTGGTCGCCTGAAATGCTAGGTCTAAGGGAGCAAATGCTAAATGAGTATCGTCAAAAGGATGAGAGTGGCGCTTACATCCCTGACAGTGTGTCTGAAGAAGATAAAGCATTTGTGGATAAGCAGATAGCGGTGATCTCAAATGCATCGCTTGCGGGAGATTATGCTCAGAACAACTTGATCGATATTAGGGCTTATAACCAGGCATCAGGAAGGAACTGAAAATAGAAGGTAGCCAGCTTGTGGTTGGCTGGCTATTTTTTTGGCTTTTTGGGATACCTTGGATAAAAGCCATCAAAAAACGAATGGAGCTTATACCAATACCATTTTTCTTCAATGCTCAAAGTTCTACCCGAATCTTTAACTTGGCTACTCAAGAATCTAATTCCAGTACAAATAGCTAAGAAAGAGAGTCCCAAACCAACAATTGTCCAACTCGCTTGCCAATATGCGATTGCTACAAGCATAGTGATTATGGCTATAAGTCCGATGGGATTACAGGTCGCTTTGAAACCCAAGTAGCTGAAAAAAACGACGGTGCAGAACAGAAATGGCAAAGCCGCTAACTTGGCAGATGCCGTTAATATTTCTGAAGGAAAGAAATGAGCCGCAGCCAAAGTCGCCAGAAAAAGCCCCAGTGATATAAACCAGCAGCGTGCTGGTAAAGATTTAAGTAAGTTTGTCATCTTCTTAGTACTCTCAAAGTGCACGGGAGGTGCACAATCAAATCATGCATCTGCATGTTAGTTCTCAAAAAGTGCTCTAGTGGTTTGCTCGGCCATAATCTCGCACACAGGACATTTAAGCTGAATGCGCTGTTGTGATACCGTCAAATACAGACTGCCGCATCGACACCGGTGTAAGGATGCAAGCTGTGATCTTAAATCACGAGCTAGAACCCAACCTTCATTGATGGTCAGTTTTTTCCAGGGGATCTCAGCTGGAAGATCTGCTTCTTTTCTTGCAACCAAATACGCATCGTAAGCCTTCATCAAAGCATCGATATTTAATTGCTTGTAGACATTATCACCACCAATATTGACATAAAGCGCCATAAGCAGGGAGCCTTCAACTAATGCTCTTCTGCTTTTGACGATGGCATCAGATTCTGGCAATTGACCAGGACAAGGTGACTTGCCAGTCACTTCTTTGTGGAGCCTTCTGATAATGTGGATTGGCAAACCTGTATCGAGCGCGATAATGGTTGTTCGAAATCCGTATTTAATAAGCAGCGAGGCTCGGGTAAATAGCTCACTTTTGGACAGGTTATCAATCATGCATCCCCCTTGTTGTTTAGGGTTGATAATAAATAAGCGATTCTTGGGATACCTGTGCCTTTGCTCTTCACCATCTCAATCAGTTGGCTTTGGTTACCCCTTGGTTGAAACAGCATGAATGATGAGGTCGCCACTCGTTGCAGGTCGTCAACACCAGCATTAATCAGAGCATCAACCACGTCGCGTGTAAGTCCAAAGCGCAAGACGGCCTCTTGCGGATCAATTCGCGCCAATTCTCGTGCTGCGTGTAGGTACGCCAAATTTAATTGATAGAAGTCTTGTTGATTGGTTGTCATTGACGGACCTCCAGTTCATGTAAAATATTGCGATAGATAGAAAGCACTCTTTGCCCATACCAGCGTGCACGCTCTTCGTTCCAACTGTGATAGCGGCCTATGCCAAGCTCTAAATCATTTGGTGAAGACTTGATTGCTTCGGCCAAAATACTTGAGCCGACCGTAAGGTTGGTGATGGGGTCTAGCAGTTCCGCTGCTGAGCTCACCCGATGCCCATGCCAATGCAAATTGATTTGCATAAGGCCAATATCGAGCTGATATTTTTCAGTCTCTTGCAGTGCCTGGTTTAACAGTTGCTCTGCTTCTGTCTTAGATTTGGCGTAGGTTGCGTTTGAACCATTGCGAATTGCGTATGGCCATGGACTGGTCATGTTGAGACCACGATGTGAGGCCGACTCAGCCAAGGCAACGGCGTAGAGCATGACTGGATCAATACCAACGCTATGTGCTGCTTTTTCCCACTGATAGCCCGGAAACGCATAGACTGAAGTGCTTGCGGACATGGCTATCACTAGGGCAATGGTTTTTGCTTTAATCGTTTTCATTTTTGTCCTCTAATTGATTTCCGAGAAGCGCCTGAATGGCTTTCGGGCTTATTCTTTTTAATGGCACTGCGCTAAAGTCGGCGATGCCTCTCGTATAAACTTGTGCCGCTTTTGACCAGTCGCCTACGGCAACCGGCGCTTGCATATCAAATCCTTTTTGCTGGTTCTGATGGTCTGCAATACCCTGTAATAGCCTTGGGTATTCACCCACTTCGTCCCGCAGCAAGTAAGCCTGGTAGCGTGTTAAAAACTCTTTTTGCTTAAAGGGGTATTCCCTGTCATCAACCTTGCAGAGTTCAACCCATCCACCCATGTCTGAAATCACGCGGTGGATAAGCGCATCGTCAAACATCACGGATGTCCAAGCGCCAACCTGACGAACAGCCTTGTCAACTTTGTTCCAAGCAACCATGGCTCTTGAACCTGAGTTGCCGTCGATATGCTTGATGACGTCAGCGGGCTTTGGAAAAAATTGCCCAGTATCCGGTGATTGAATATGCCGAGTCAGACCGATTCGCACTTCTTCAATGCTATAAGCACGAAGGGCTTCAAATGCGATGGATAGCAATTGCGGTGATACGCTTTTGCCATACATGGCCCAAGCTGCTCCCCAAATTTCAGCAAACTCGCGTTTATCAACCTCCTGCACTTGAACGAACCTCCCGAATACCTGGTCCGGCCCAGCTTTCAGCAATGCGGCGATTGCTTTCTTCAATATTCAATTGGTGATTGCTGCCCTTTAGGCTCGTCGATGATTGCTGTACTTCATCAATGCGAACGTACTCGTCTTCCCATTGCCGGTTTAAAAGCCAGTTATGTGGCATAGGGGTCTTAGTCCGATCTTGATACTGCAATCGGTTTTCTCGTTGCTCTTTCCAGCGTGTTAGCACTTCCAAGGCGAGTTCATGGTCTTCATTGAGGCCCATGCGTAGCCATTCTTCTTTGGCTTTCGCTTTTTTTTCTTTGCGTATTTGTACATCCCAGAAGTCTTCAAACTGTATGTGGTCAACAGTTTTAACTGTTGGTTTATTGCTTCCCTCAGAGTCATCCGACCGTTGAGAGTCCCTTACCGGGTTGCCATCAGGCATAAACAATGATGAAAATTCTTCTGGTAGCCGAGCTTGAAAAGCGGCAAGAGATTTCAAAAGTGATACCATACCAATGAAGTCGGCAGGTACATCTTTAAGCAACCGAAAGGCTGCTTTACCTTGGTTTGGGTTTTCGATTGGGTTGTGCTTCAGAAAGCTCCGAATCAAAGTCCAACCGGATTCCTCGCAACGAATGAGGAACTGATCTTGTTCTAACTCATTTAGAGCCTTGGCAACCTGTTGCTCATCCCAGTTCAAGTCAGAAGCAACGTAACCAATCGGCAATCGAAAGCAGCCAAGCAAATTACAATGTGGGCATGTAAGCAAATACAGTCCTAGCAACTTCGCTGAGTCACTCCAGGACAAAACGTTTTGCTTTAGCCAAAAGCGGGTATAGACCTTGCCATAATCACGCATGGAGGTACTCGCTTTTGTATTTACGTAAAATGCTGACCATTACTTGCCCTTAATCCTACTGGTTACTGGCTTTCAGCTCGCTTTGGCATTCGGGGTAGATGTCCGGTCTTAACTGAGATCGGGTTACCTGTCCTTGCGTAGCTTGTTCGATGGGTAAAACGAATTCAGCGGGAACACGCCCTGATTTATTCAACCAAAACCAGACGTTTTGCTGTTTTGAGTTGATGGCTCTTGCTAATGCTGATTGCCCGCCGACCAAGTCAATGGCACGGCGGAGATGTTTTTGTGTCGTTTTGAACACTTCCATACCGTCTCCTGTTACAATAATAACTGTTACAAGATTGAATGTTACAGTTTAAACTGTAGATAAGTCAACAGTTAAAATTGTTGAAAGACTACAGTTTTATTTGTAAAATGCGGGCTTATGAAAACTTTATCCGAACGACTAAACCATGCCTTGCAGCTTACTGGGGTAACTCAGTCTGAGTTGGCTCGTCGCATTGGTATCAAACAGCAGTCGATCAGCCAGATTTGCTCTGGTAAATCGGCTAGGTCTCGTTACACCATGCAGATCGCGGAGGCGCTTCGCGTGAATGCTCATTGGCTCGCCACAGGTGATGGCGAGATTGGCTTGGGGGTCGGTAATGTAGAAGTCGGGCCTGATATTAAGGGAAGAATTCCTCTCATTAACTGGGTTCAGGCCGGTGATTGGACTGAAATAGCGGAGGGATTTGCCCATGAAGATGCTGAGGAGTGGCGTGAAGTCACTGGGAAAGCACATGAGGGTTGTTTCGCACTTCGCGTAAAAGGCGACAGTATGGAAAATCCAAGCGGAAAAAAATCCATACCTGAGGGGGCAGTGATCGTTGTTGATCCTGAGTTACCTTACTCTTCAGGTTCATTGGTTGTTGCGCGTTTGGATGATTCGAAAGAAGCAACCTTTAAGCAGTTGGTTATTGATGGTGAACAGAAGTATCTAAAACCTTTGAACCCGCAATACCCTGCAATACCGATCAACGGCAACTGCACCATCATCGGTGTAGTACGACAAGCTATCATCGATTTCTGGTAGCGAAGGAATTTGTGGTTTAGCCACAGTTGTTCATTAGCTGAAGAAGCAACGATTGCAAACAGCTACAACTGAGCATTGGTGCACGCTGAGAGTAAATGGTAACCGATTAGATAACCATTGATTGTTTATAAAGTCAAGATCAGCGAAAATAGCGGCCAATTACGATTAACACGACGGATTTGACAAGCGAAGAACTGAAAAGAGAGTACTTCCAAAAGTGTGTACAAATCCGTGTACAAACTAAAAGAATTTATACATGGCAAACCAAGATTTTCTTAATGAAATCAATAAGCGAAGGACCTTTGCTATCATCTCTCACCCGGATGCGGGTAAAACCACCATTACTGAAAAAGTACTGTTATTCGGAAACGCGATCCAAAAAGCAGGTACGGTTAAAGGTCGTGGTAACGCACAGCACGCAAAATCAGACTGGATGGAAATGGAAAAGGAACGTGGTATCTCGGTTACTACTTCTGTAATGCAGTTCCCTTACAACGATTGTCTGGTAAACCTACTTGATACGCCTGGACACGAAGACTTCTCGGAAGATACTTACCGTACTCTAACGGCAGTTGACTCATGTCTGATGGTTATCGATGCAGCGAAAGGTGTTGAGGACCGTACTCGTAAACTAATGGAAGTTACACGTCTACGTGACACGCCAATCGTAACCTTCATGAACAAACTTGACCGTGACGTTCGTGATCCAATGGAAGTATTGGATGAAGTAGAAAACGAATTGGGCATGATGTGTGCGCCAATCACATGGCCAATCGGCTGTGGTAAAGAGTTTAAAGGTGTTTACCACATTCACCGTGATGAAACGATTTTATACGAATCAGGTCACGGTCATGAGATTCAAGAAGTTCGAATCATCAAAGGTCTCGATAACCCAGAGCTTGATGAAAAAGTTGGTGCAGGCCTTGCGGAAAGTGTTCGAGAAGAGCTTGAGCTTGTCATGGGTGCTTGCCCTGAGTTTGATTTGGAAATGTTCTTAACAGGTGACCTGACGCCAGTTTACTTCGGTACTGCATTAGGTAACTTTGGTGTGGATCATATGCTAGACGGTCTAACTGAATGGGCTCCAGCGCCGAAAACTCGTCAAGCGGTTGAACGTGAAGTTGAAGCGACTGAAGAGAAGTTCTCTGGTTTCGTATTTAAGATCCAAGCGAATATGGACCCAAAACACCGCGACCGTATCGCATTCATGCGTATTGTATCGGGCACTTACACGCAAGGTATGAAGATGAACCACGTTCGTCTAGGTAAACAAGTAAGTATCTCTGATGCGGTAACCTTCATGGCTGGTGACCGTTCACGTGCAGAGCACGCTTATGCGGGTGACATCATTGGTTTGCATAACCACGGCACTATTCAAATTGGTGATACTTTCACGCAAGGAGAGTCTCTGAAGTTCTCTGGTATTCCTAACTTTGCGCCTGAATTGTTCCGTCGTATTCGTTTGAAAGATCCATTGAAGCAGAAGCAGCTACTAAAAGGCTTGGTTCAGCTTTCTGAAGAAGGTGCGGTACAGGTATTCCGTCCACTGCAAAACAACGATCTGATCGTTGGTGCGGTAGGTGTGCTTCAGTTTGACGTGGTTGTGGCTCGTTTGAAATCTGAGTATAACGTTGAAGCGATTTATGAAGGCATTAACGTTGCAACTGCTCGTTGGGTTGAGTGTGGTGATGCGAAGAAACTGGATGAGTTCCAACGCAAGAATCAAGCGAACTTAGCATTGGATGGTGGTGATAACCTAACGTATATCGCTCCAACAATGGTTAACTTAAACTTGGCGAAAGAGCGTTTCCCTGACGTTGATTTCCGTGCGACGCGTGAGCACTAATTTGCGCGGTTAGGGTAAGCCTTAACGCAAACTAGATTTTAAAACGCCCTTGGCTATAAACTTAGCCAAGGGCGTTTTTATATAAGGATAAGATATGAATTGGTTTAAACGTGGGCTAAAGCGTTACGACAACTGGTGTAAAGAGATGGGGTTAACTCCCGATCAGAAACGCAGTTGTGTCCCATATCGAAAAGACCCAGCCCATCAAACTGAAGAGAAGAGTGAAGCCCAACCATCCTCTGATTTTCTGCCCGCAGATACAGATAAAAAGCGTCAAGATGAAGCTCTTTGATACGCACTGCCACTTTGATTTTGATGTGTTTCAAGATGACTTTGCACATCAACTTGAGCTTGCTCAAACGCAAGGCGTCGCAAGAATTTTGATTCCTTCCGTCGGTCCGCAAAACTGGGCTCGTATTCAAACTTTGGCAGAGCAACATGCCAATTTGTATTATGCGCTCGGCTTTCATCCGTATTTTCTTGAAGATAACGTTGAGCAGCACCTTACAGAGCTAGAAGGCTATCTAAATCAAAAAGGGCAGCAGTGCGTGGCAATAGGAGAGTGTGGTTTAGATTTTGCCATTGATGTTGATCCACAGTTGCAAGAAAAGATACTTGAAGTTCAATTTGAGCTGGCTAGACGCTTCGAACTCCCAGTTATTTTACATAGCCGAAAAGCGCACAATCGCCTCATTCAAATGGTGAAAGCGGCGAATCTCCCTAGAGGTGGTGTGCTACACGCTTTTTCTGGGAGTTATCAGCAAGCCATGGAGTGGGTCAAATTAGGTTTTTTTATCGGTGTAGGAGGAACGATTACCTACCCAAGAGCCAAGAAAACACGCGACGCAATTCAAAAATTACCACTCGAAAACCTAGTAATCGAAACAGACGCACCAGATATGCCTATACTTGGATATCAAGGGGAGTCAAATCACCCAGCCAAACTCATTCACGTCTTTAATGAGCTCGTAGAGTTGCATAACGGCCGAAAGCAATCGATTGCCTCTCAACTGTGGAAAAATAGCAATTTTGCTTTCTCGATATGTGAATAAAATCTAAAGATGTGGTTTGAAATCGAAAACGTTTTCCTGCTTATTGTGAATTAACTCACAAAGCTGGTTGAATCAATCATGAATCTTATAGGAAAGTGTGAGGCTGGCATTACTTTAATTGATTCTGCATGAGTATAATTGCCCCCGCTTTATAGCTCCATTTTGTAACACGCCAATAAATAACTTATAAGGAAGTCATAAACTATGAGCCTGTTTATGAGCCTAATCGGTATGGTAGTGCTTCTTGCGATTGCAGTGGCATTTTCTAACAACCGAAAAGCTATCAACTTTAGAACTGTGGGTGGCGCATTCGCTATCCAATTCGCATTAGGTGCATTTGTTCTGTATGTACCTTGGGGCCGTGATCTACTAAACGGTTTCTCTTCAGGTGTTTCTAACGTTATCAACTACGGTAACGATGGTTCATCATTCCTGTTCGGTGGTCTTGTTTCTGACAAGATGTTCGAAGTATTCGGCGGCGGCGGTTTCATCTTCGCATTCCGTGTTCTTCCTACACTGATCTTCTTCTCTGCACTGATTTCAGTTCTTTACTACATTGGCGTTATGCAATGGGTTATCAAGATTCTTGGTGGCGCACTACAAAAAGCGCTAGGCACTTCTCGTGCGGAATCAATGTCAGCGGCAGCTAACATTTTCGTAGGTCAAACTGAGGCACCTCTAGTTGTTCGCCCATTCGTTCCAAAAATGACTCAATCAGAGCTATTCGCGGTAATGTGTGGTGGTCTAGCTTCTGTTGCTGGTGGTGTACTAGCTGGTTACGCATCTATGGGTGTTCCACTAGAGTACCTAGTTGCGGCATCATTCATGGCAGCACCAGGTGGTCTACTGTTCGCTAAAATCCTTCACCCAGAGACTGACCAGCCTCACGAAAGTATCGAAGAAGCGATGGACGGCGGTGACGACAAACCAGTTAACGTAATCGACGCAGCTGCGGGCGGTGCGGCTTCTGGTCTACAACTTGCGCTTAACGTAGGTGCAATGCTAATCGCATTCGTTGGTCTAATCGCGCTAATCAACGGTATGCTAGGTGGCATCGGTGGTTGGTTCGGCATGCCAGAACTAACACTAGAGCTAATCCTAGGTTACGCGTTCTCTCCACTAGCATTCCTAATCGGTGTTCCATGGGCAGAAGCTGTAACAGCTGGTTCATTCATCGGTCAGAAAATCGTAGTGAACGAATTCGTTGCTTACTTGAACTTCACACCATATCTAGGTGAAAACGCTCAAGTAATCGCGGCAACCGGTGAAGTAATGTCTGAGAAGACAACAGCTATCATCTCATTCGCACTATGTGGTTTCGCGAACCTTTCTTCTATCGCGATTCTACTTGGTGGTCTAGGTAGCCTTGCACCAAACCGTCGTAGTGACATCGCTCGCATGGGTGTTAAAGCAGTTCTTGCAGGTACGTTGTCTAACCTTATGGCAGCGACAATTGCAGGCTTCTGCTTAAGCCTTGCAGCACTATAATTAGAATCGGTTCTTAATATATAGACGCCGTTTTACATCATGCCCTGTAGCAAGAGATTGCTGCGGGGCATTTTTCGTTTTTCGGGCTCCAAAATTTCATCGGGTGTTTGCCTTAGTCGAGGTATTACGCAGTCAATGGAATAGGGGCTAGGAAATTTTGAGATACAAACCGTTTGCGCTCTATTTGGTGCTACAGTTTTGCGGTGAAACTCTATAATGTATTAATCACAGGATAGTGGTTAAGCTTGATTCTTAATCACGTAATGAATATTACATAATCGATGGGCAAATGAATTGCCCTGCAATATCAGATCTAATAGGCGTTTTGCTTTGTGATGTGATATTAAAGACACCGCAATCATAGATTGTTGTGCCATAGGCCAAACTGGTACTGTGCGGTGACAAGGATAGCAATTGGCATATGATAAATTTTCGCTGTATATGCCGAGTCTTCAGGGAACCAAGTCCGTTCATTAATAGACTGTTTAGCCATTTACTCACATTGTCTCGACTTGTTGATTATAGTTAAAGACGTGATGTAAGGCTGAGTAGTGAATTTTTTGAATATTGATCGGAGATAGAAATGAGCGATTTAAAAGCAGCAGCGCTACGTGCACTTAAACTTATGGACCTAACTACGTTGAATGACGATGACACTGATGCAAAAGTGATCTCACTATGTCATGACGCGAAAACAGCAGTAGGCAACACAGCTGCAATTTGTATTTACCCTCGCTTTATTCCTATTGCTAAGAAGACACTTCGTGAGCAAGGTACGCCAGAGGTTCGTATTGCAACAGTAACGAACTTCCCACATGGTAACGACGACATTGAAATCGCAGTTGCTGAAACAAAAGCGGCGGTTGCTTACGGTGCAGACGAAGTTGACGTAGTTTTTCCTTACCGCGCGCTAATGGCGGGTGATGAGAAAGTAGGCTTCGAACTAGTTAAGCAATGTAAAGAAGCTTGTGGTGACATTCTTCTTAAAGTGATCATCGAAACAGGTGAACTAAAAGAAGAAGCACTAATCAAGAAAGCATCTCAAATCTGTATTGAAGCAGGTGCTGACTTCATTAAAACTTCAACTGGTAAAGTGCCAGTAAACGCAACACCAGAATACGCTCGCATGATGCTTGAAGTTATTCGCGACATGGGTGTTGCAGAAACTGTTGGTTTCAAACCAGCAGGTGGTGTGCGCACTGCTGAAGACGCAGCAGCATACCTAGCAATGGCTGACGAAATCCTAGGTGACAACTGGGTTGATGCTCGTCACTACCGTTTTGGTGCGTCTAGCCTGCTAACCAACCTACTAAATACATTAGAAGTATCGGACGACGTCGCTGATCCAACAGCGTACTAATTCCAATAATACGTCTGAACGGTAGCACCTAAACGGGTGCTACCAAACCTCTTCTATCCTACTACAACCATGGCTCAAAAGAGCTTGGGAGGCACTAATGTATTTACCACAAGAAATCATTCGTAAAAAACGTGACGGTGAAGTACTTACCGCAGACGAAATCAACTTCTTTATTCAAGGCGTAGCGAACAACACGGTATCTGAAGGTCAGATTGCGGCGTTTGCTATGACGATTTTCTTTAATGAAATGACCATGGATGAGCGCATCGCCTTAACGTGTGCAATGCGTGATTCGGGCATGGTTATCGACTGGAGCCACATGAACTTCGGTGGTCCAATTGTCGACAAACACTCAACCGGTGGTGTGGGTGACGTAACTTCTTTAATGCTTGGCCCAATGGTGGCAGCGTGTGGCGGTTTCGTACCTATGATCTCTGGCCGCGGTCTTGGTCATACAGGCGGTACGCTGGATAAACTTGAATCTATCCCTGGTTACAACATTACGCCGAGCAACGATGTTTTTGGTCAAGTAACCAAAGACGCTGGTGTGGCGATCATCGGTCAAACTGGTGACCTTGCTCCTGCGGATAAGCGTGTTTACGCGACTCGTGATATTACCGCAACGGTAGACAATATCTCCCTGATTACGGCGTCGATCCTTTCTAAGAAACTGGCGGCGGGTCTGGAATCGCTAGTGATGGACGTAAAAGTGGGTTCAGGTGCATTTATGCCAACTTACGAAGCGTCTGAAGAGCTAGCAAAATCAATCGTTGCGGTAGCAAACGGTGCTGGCACTAAAACTACGGCAATTCTTACGGACATGAACCAAGTATTGGCGTCTTCAGCGGGTAACGCAGTGGAAGTTCGTGAAGCGGTTCGTTTCTTAACGGGTGAATACCGTAATCCTCGTCTACTTGAAGTGACCATGGCTTCATGTGCTGAAATGTTAGTACTTGGCAAGCTTGCTGAGAACACAGAAGACGCACGCGCAAAACTGATGGAAGTGCTGGATAACGGCAAAGCGGCTGAGTGCTTCGGCAAGATGGTTGCCGGTTTAGGCGGCCCTGCGGACTTCGTAGAAAACTACGACAACTACTTAGAAAAAGCAGCAATCATTAAGCCAGTTTACGCAACAGAAACGGGCATTGTCTCTGCAATGGATACACGTGCTATCGGCATGGCTGTGGTTGCTATGGGTGGTGGTCGTCGTGTTGCTACTGATGAAATCGACTACGCAGTTGGTTTCGACGAGTTCATCCGCCTAGGTGAGGTCGCAGACAGTGATAAACCTCTTGCGGTCATCCACGCTCGCACTGAAGAGCAATGGGAAGAAGCGGCAAAAGCACTGCGCAGTGCAATCAAAGTAGGTGGTGAATACACACCAACTCCAGAGGTTTACCGCCAAATTCGTGCAGAAGATATCTAATAGAACAAGTAATTACACAAGGCCTACTCAACCATAATAAAAAGCCGAGTGGGCCTAAGGAACGAGCAATGAAAAGAGCATTTATTTTAGTACTAGACTCATTCGGTATCGGTGCAACTGCCGATGCTAAAGAATTTGGTGATGTAGGTTCAGACACACTAGGTCACATCGCTGACCAATGTGACAAAGGCTTAGCAGATAACGACAATCGCCAAGGTGCACTTCGCCTTCCAAATCTATCGAAACTTGGTTTGGCAATGGCGCATAAAGAATCGACAGGTCGCTTCGCACCTGGACTAGACGCAGACGCTGAAATCATTGGTGCATACGGTCATGCAGCAGAGCTTTCTTCAGGTAAAGACACGCCGTCTGGTCACTGGGAAATCGCAGGTGTTCCTGTTCTGTTTGACTGGGGTTACTTCACTGACAAAGCAAACAGCTTCCCGAAAGAATTGACTGACCGCATTCTTGAGCGTGCAGGTCTTGACGGTTTCCTAGGTAACTGTCACGCGTCTGGTACTCAAGTTCTTGACGATCTTGGTGAAGAGCACATGAAGACTGGCAAACCAATCTTCTACACGTCTGCTGACTCTGTATTCCAAATCGCATGTCACGAAGAGACTTTCGGTCTAGACCGTCTACTAGAGCTTTGCCAAATCGCACGTGAAGAGCTAGAAGATTACAACATTGGTCGTGTTATCGCGCGCCCATTCGTTGGTGCTGGTAAAGGTCAATTTGAGCGTACAGGTAACCGTCGTGATCTTTCTGTAGAGCCACCATCAGCAACGGTTCTTCAGAAGCTCGTTGATGAGAAGCAAGGCAACGTGGTTTCTATTGGTAAGATTGCTGATATCTACGCAAACTGCGGCATCACTAAGAAAGTGAAAGCGACAGGTATCCCTGCATTGTTCGAAGCAACGCTAGAGCAAATCAAAGAAGCGGGCGACAACACGATCGTATTCACTAACTTTGTAGACTTCGACTCAGCTTACGGTCACCGTCGTGACGTAGCGGGTTACGCAGCGGCACTTGAGTACTTCGATGATCGTATCAACGAAGTGCTAGAGATTATGGAAGAAGACGATGTGCTTATCCTAACGGCAGACCACGGCTGTGACCCAACATGGCCAGGTACTGACCATACTCGTGAGCACATCCCAGTATTGGTTTATGGTCAAAAAGTACCAGCTGGTTCTCTTGGCCGCCGCGAAACATTCGCAGATATCGGTCAAACATTGGCAAGTTACTTCGGTACTTCTCCAATGGATTACGGTAAGAACTTCCTATAATTAGTTAGGTTTTTGAAAACTAGGAGCTTGATAGCTCCTAGTTTTATGTTTGCAGTATGTAAATGCTGCTTGTCGGAAATGAGAATACTCTGGCTTATATCGCCTTAAGCGCGGAGCGCTAGAGAAAGGTTAAGGAAAAGAAAATGGCAACTCCACATATCAATGCTGAAATGGGTGCATTTGCAGACGTCGTACTGATGCCTGGTGATCCACTACGTGCAAAATACATCGCAGAGACTTTCCTTGAAGATGTCGTTCAAGTGTGTGACGTTCGTAATATGTTTGGTTACACAGGTACATACAAAGGCCGTAAGATCTCGGTAATGGGCCACGGTATGGGTATCCCATCATGCTCGATTTACGCGACTGAACTAATCAAAGACTTCGGCGTGAAGAAAATCATCCGTGTTGGCAGCTGTGGCGCAGTGAATGAAGACATCAAAGTGCGTGATGTTGTGATCGGCATGGGTGCATGTACTGACTCTAAAGTGAACCGTATCCGCTTTAAAGGTCATGACTTCGCGGCAATCGCAGACTACAACATGGTTCGTGCGGCAGAAGACGCTGCAAAAGCTCGCGGTATTGACGTTAAAGTTGGTAACCTATTCTCAGCAGAGCTTTTCTACACGCCAGATCCAGAAATGTTCGATGTAATGGACAAGTACGGCATTGTTGGTGTTGAAATGGAAGCGGCTGGTATTTACGGTGTTGCGGCAGAATACGGTGCAAAAGCTCTGACAATCTGTACGGTTTCTGATCATATCAAGACTGGCGAACAGACTACATCTGACGAGCGTCAAACGACATTCAACGACATGATGCTAATCGCACTAGATTCAGTATTGCTTGGTGACGAAGAGTAAGCGACGAAGAGTCATTCTATTTTTCGCTCTCAAGAGCTAAAAAAACAGCCCACACATTGCGGGCTGTTTTTATATGAGTTGTTAGCGCTACCTAGTTACTTGGTTAGCAGCAGGTTTGGCGCTTTTTTACGACGTATCGGTTGTCGACGTAAAATCAAGATGAACAACATACCACAGACAAAGCTCATTAAGACCATCATGTACATATAACGATCGCTCTTGCGATAGTGGTGGTCAGAAATAGCCGTCACCCGGCCCGTCTCAAAGGTCACGCGAACAAAACCGATAAGCGCACCATCTGCAAAAACTGGTTCAACCAACTGCTGGCGACCAATGGAAGCTGTTGCCAAAGGCGTATCCAGGCCAAGAACTTCGCGTACCGATAATGCCTCTTCACTAGACGCTAAACGTACACCCTGTGCATCGTAGATTGTTGCATCAAACACTAAACGGTCTTGTGCTAGCTGGTTTGTTAGCTGAAGTAATCGTTCTTGATCTTTAGTTAAAATCATCTCACTGGCAGAAAGAGACGCCTGTGAAATCAAAACTTTGGTGAGCGTTTCAAGCTGTTGTGCTTGAATTTTCTCATTACCCTTACTGATCACAACACTGTTTTTTATTGTGATAAACAACATCACACACAGTAGGATTAGTGCCAGAATTCTTAGGGCATTCCTTACTGAGAACAAAGATTCACTCATGCTCTTTACTCATCCATTTAAAATAAAACAAAGACTTGCCTTTTTAGTTTGTTGAGGTAACGTTTTAGCAAAGTCATAAGGGATTATATACATGGACGCGTCAAAAAGCTTGCCTATCAGAAAACATACGACACTTTTAAAACGATTACCCGAGACTCGATTTGCCTCCCAATTAGATAAAGCAAAAGCAAACTGGATCGTATTTGCTGAGTACCTTTCGCCAAGTCACTTCGAAGACATTGATTTCTTCACCGGCTTTTACAACCCAATACTAGAAACGTGGAAAGTTGGCCAATATGAAGTAGCCCTGATGGCCGGAGAGTTGACTCCTCAACATGAAACGATCTTACAAAGTCTCAACCTAGATTACGCCTCGCTTAATGAAGTGCCCGATCTATCAACTCAAGGGTTGATTGTATTTGATATGGATTCAACGGCGATCCAGATAGAGTGTATTGATGAAATCGCGAAACTGGCAGGAGTAGGGGATGAGGTCGCTGAAGTCACTGAACGTGCCATGCAAGGTGAGCTGGATTTTGAGCAAAGTTTACGTCAGCGAGTTGGTAAGCTCAAAGGTGCCGATGAATCAATTCTTGAACAAGTTCGTTCCCAGTTACCATTCATGCCGGACTTTGAAGCGCTAATTGCGACGTTGAAAGCCTTGGGCTGGAAAACAGCGATTGCCTCCGGTGGTTTTACTTACTTCTCTGATTACATCAAAGATAAAGTCGACTTAGACTTTGCTCGCTCCAATCAATTAGAAATTATTGACGGCAAACTCACGGGTAAAGTACTTGGCGATGTGGTAACGGCGCAGATGAAGTCTGACATTCTAGTGGAACTGGCGGATGAATATGAAATTGAGCAGCACAACACGGTTGCTGTCGGTGATGGCGCTAATGATCTTGTGATGATGTCGGTGGCAGGATTAGGGATTGCGTATCACGCAAAACCAAAAGTGGAAGCTCAAGCGCAATCAGCGATTCGCTTTGCAGGGTTGGGCGGTGTGCTCTGTATTTTATCTGGCGCATTGGTGAAGCAGCAAAAGGTCAGCTGGAAAGCTAAACCTTAACCATCCATTCAAAAACACCGCCAGAAAGGCGGTGTTTTTTTTCAATTTGGTATGACTTTGAATTTACTCGGTTAACTCCAATCTAATTACAACCTCTTCAGTAATGTCTTCAAATTCACTGTAACCAACGAGCGCTGTTAACTCTTTTTCTAACTTGCTCGCTTGATGTACGCCAAATTGGGTTAAGTCACTTAAATCTTGTTGCAGTAATGATGTCATCGGATCGAAAATTGGCGCAGTAGAAAGGCGAATCACGTAAAAGTCACCCATCATTCGCGCTTTCTTTATAAATTGAATCCGCTCTTTTACGCTGTTGAACTCTTGATGAAGCTTTGACTCAATGCCTGTAATTTTATTGCCTACTTTTGCGGCGCTTATGTAGATATCCTGATGTCTGGCTTGAGCACCTTCTACACGTTTTATTGGCTCTGCGATTAATGTGCTTGTCCGACCTTTAAAGATAGGTTCAAGTGACAACAGTTGGTCATGCCCAAGACGGGCAAAAAGCTCAATGTGTTTAGGTAGCGGCAAGTTCACCCCGATAACGGGGGTTTTGATTGAAGATGACGTACTCTTACTGATAAAAATGGGCGTGCTCAGCGTACGCGAGAGCAACATGCAGTGCAGCCTTTCAAGTAGAGCATTACTTGGTAGCGTCTCTTTTTGCGGGATTAGCTTGTCTTGATTGTGCTCGATAATGCTGTTGAAAAAAGCGATTACCTTCATGGTTTGGCTGCTTTCATCAATAACTAGCTGCACGCTACAACCGTCTGGGCTTACACGAATTACTCGGTATGGCACCGACATTAACGGCAATTTTTTATCGTAGAGTTGTAATTCTCGAAAGTTGATTCTTACCTCTTGCCCAGAACGTAACATCGTAGGCTCACTTAGCCTAATTCCGAGTCCTCGTTTGGAAAGGTCAACAGTACAGCCGCCTGTTTTAGTTTGTCCTGAGTACAACTCTAAAGGTGTTTTAAAACGATAACGAGGCTCTTTTCGACGAGACTTTGCATCAAAATAAATGCCCTTTGGATTGCCGATAACTCTTCTCGGATGACGAAACGCGTTTAACGTATTAGCGGGTAAGCGCGGCTTTTCAGTTAGCAGGTAATCCTGCCCTGATTTTTCGTCAGCAATTTCTTGCAAAATACCAATATGAGTCAGTGATTGAGACGTTTCTGCTAACTCTGGAGAGAAAGCTGCTAGGTCTTCCTGTTCTTGCTCAGATAGTTCAAAGATTGAAATTCTAAAGGCGCGCCAACTCTCTCGTTTGCCACCTAAATGCCAAAATAGCTGGCGCTGTTCGCGAGTTGCTTCAGGGCGAAACATCGAATAGAAATAGGTTCGATTCTCGTGCTCGTGAGTAAATGAATAAAGGACATTGGTTGTTCCTTTCACACCAGGCTTAATGAGTGACGCGATGCGTTGCTCGTTGAATAAGGAACCAAACATTTGCTGGTTTCTCTCATCGTGCCAGTATTGCCAAAGCTTTTGATTGTTTGGCGTTAACATTGCTAATTTTAGGTCACTACCATCAAAGAATAGAGGCAAGCTGCTGGTGTGCTTTAGTGCGATGTGCTCATAACCGCGAGTTCGAGCTCGAATAATCTTGTCTTGATTGTCGTGACGAGCCCTTTTAGCAGCACTGTTGAGCGCTTCATCTATCACTCTGGTGACGACATTGGTGTCAGTTAAGCGTATGGTTCTGAGGTATCGAACTGAGTCATTTTCGTAACAGTCATCAACCGCGAGTATGCGGTATGCAAGCGGTTTCTCTATACCTGCAACGTTAGATTTGCTGGCAAATTCAGTAAACGTGACCTGAATAATTTCCCCAAGGTTATATTTAAATGCGCTAGGGACTTTGAACTTTGCGCCAGAGCTAGATAAATCAATGCTTAATCCATGAAGAAGCTGTCCTTTAGAACGGCAAATTTCAACTTGAGATTGGACTTTCAAGCGTTTTTCTTGGCGCTTTAAATCGTAGCCTAGGTGAACGGGTTCTGCTAAGAACGGGCTTTTAGGATCCGTTAACGATTGCGTTTTTTGCTGAGTAAGGCGCTTGCTCATTACGCGAAAGTTATTTCGCGTGTTGACCAATGCTTCCCACATTCCTTCCGTGTAGCAGCCAAACTTTTTGATGTTTTTATGGTAAGCGTTGAAAGCAACATCATCCAACCAATGTGGAATGCCATCCAAAATATACTCGCGACATTCGCCTTGAACGCGACCTCGCAAATCAATGCTTTTTTTGCATGGAGCCATTAAGCGGTTAAGTTCCATTTTAACCAAAATTTTGGCCGAAGGCGGCTCTTCCTCGGTCAGTTGGCCAAGGACAAAGTCAAAGTCATTCGTACCGTAAACGGGAATGAGTCGTTCTGCGAGCGAGAGAATTTCAGATTGCTGCATTATTTCTGTTAGAGTATGTCGTTACTTTAAATTGTATCGGCTAAGCGAAGTAATACTTAAGTATATCAATAGTTCATTTCAGTTCAGGTCTGACTTGGCTGTGCTTAGTCACATTTGTAGAAAAAATTGAGGCATCATGGCGAAAGCAAAACGAGCGTATGTTTGTAATGATTGTGGCGCGGACTTTCCCCGTTGGCAGGGGCAGTGTAACGCATGTGGTGCATGGAATACGATAACAGAAGTACGTATCGCTGCATCGCCAACCGTTGCTCGCAATGAACGCTTAAGCGGCTACGCTGGTTCCGCAACAGAAGCAACGGTTCAAACGCTATCCGAAATTGATCTGCAAGAAGTACCTCGCTTCACCAGTGGGTTTAAAGAGCTTGACCGCGTCTTGGGTGGTGGTGTTGTGCCAGGTGCCGCAATTTTGATTGGTGGTAACCCTGGTGCAGGTAAATCAACCCTTCTGTTGCAAACCATGTGTAGTTTATCTGCGCAAATGCCAACGCTTTACGTAACCGGTGAAGAGTCGTTACAGCAGGTGGCAATGCGTGCTTCCCGATTGGGCTTGCCGAAAGATCATTTAAAAATGCTATCGGAAACGAACGTCGACAAAATTTGCCAAATCGCCGAAAAAGAGCAGCCTCGTATAATGGTAATAGACTCGATTCAGGTGATGCACGTTTCTGATGTTCAATCGTCGCCTGGCAGTGTTGCTCAGGTACGTGAATCTGCGACGGCTCTGACACGATACGCAAAACAGAATAATGTTGCGGTATTTATTGTTGGTCACGTAACAAAAGATGGTACCCTTGCGGGCCCCAAAGTTCTTGAACACATTATCGACTGTTCGGTACTACTCGATGGTGGAACGGATAGCCGATTCCGCACTTTGCGTAGTCATAAAAACCGTTTTGGCGCTGTGAATGAGCTTGGTGTCTTTGCAATGACAGGCCAAGGATTGAAAGAAGTGAGTAACCCATCAGCGATCTTCCTTTCTCGTGGTGAAGAAGAAACATCAGGCTCTTCCGTCATGGTGGTTTGGGAAGGCACGCGCCCTCTGCTAGTAGAGATTCAAGCGCTGGTGGATTACTCGCAGTTAGCCAACCCTCGTCGTGTTGCGGTCGGCTTGGAGCAGAACCGCCTATCACTTTTGCTCGCGGTGTTGCATAAGCATGGTGGCTTACAAATGGCAGACCAAGATGTCTTTGTTAATGTGGTTGGCGGTGTTAAGGTGACGGAGACGAGCGCTGATCTTGCTTTAGTTATGGCGCTTTTATCGAGTTTTCGTGACCGTCCACTCCCTAAAGATGTGGTGATTTTTGGTGAGGTAGGGCTTGCGGGCGAAATCCGTCCAGTGCCAAGTGGGCAAGAGCGTTTGAATGAAGCGTTCAAACATGGTTTCAAGAAAGCCATCGTGCCAGCAGCCAACATGCCGAAAGGTGGCATCCCTGGCATGCAAATTCACGGCGTTAAGAAATTGTCGGAAGCTATAGAGGCTTTTGACGAGCTGTAATGCTCATAAGAATGGTATTTGTGCAATCACAAACTGTTCTATCCGTCCTCAATAAAATGCGAATAAAGTACATAAATTGCTGTGTTTGACTATGCTTTGGGGACGGAAATTTCACGTTAAAATTTTTTTTCTTCCATCCGCACGCAAGGGTATCAGTATTGACAGAATGTGATATACTCTGCGCGCACTTTATACCTTATTAACAGAGTAAGACAATGACTGATTTATCAAAATACAGAAACATTGGTATTTTTGCTCACGTAGACGCGGGTAAAACTACCTCTACAGAGCGTATCCTAAAGCTAACTGGTAAGATCCATAAGATCGGTGACACTCACGACGGTTCAACTACTACTGACTTCATGGAGCAGGAAGCTGAGCGTGGTATCACAATCCAGTCTGCAGCAACAACTTGTTTCTGGAACGATCACCGTCTAAACATCATCGATACTCCTGGACACGTTGACTTCACTATCGAAGTTTACCGTTCTCTAAAAGTACTTGACGGTGGTATCGGTGTATTCTGTGGTTCTGGTGGTGTTGAGCCTCAGTCAGAAACTAACTGGCGTTACGCTGACGAATCACACGTATCACGTCTGATCTTCGTTAACAAACTAGACCGTATGGGCGCAGATTTCTACAAAGTTGTAGATCAAGTACAGAACGTACTAGGTGCTACACCTCTAGTTATGACTCTACCTATCGGTATCGAAGAAGATTTCGTAGGTGTTGTAGACGTACTAAGCCAACAAGCTTACGTATGGGATGAGTCTGGCCAACCAGAGAACTACGAAGTTCAAGATATTCCAGCAGACATGGTAGAAAAAGCTGCTGAATACCGTGAAATGCTAATCGAAACTGCTCTAGAGCAAGACGAAGATCTAATGATGGCTTACCTAGAAGAAGGCGAAGAGCCATCTCTAGAAGACATCAAACGTTGTATCCGTAAAGGTACTCGTGATCTAGCATTCTTCCCAACTTACTGTGGTTCAGCGTACAAGAACAAAGGTATCCAACTTATTCTTGACGCGGTAATTGATTACCTACCATCTCCAACAGAAGTTGATCCACAGCCTCTAACTGATTCAGAGACTGGTGAGCCAACTGGTGAAGTTGCGACTGTATCTGCAGACGAGCCACTACGTGCTCTTGCATTTAAGATTATGGATGATCGCTTCGGTGCTCTAACCTTTATCCGCATCTACTCTGGTAAGATGAAGAAAGGTGACACAATCCTTAACTCTGCAACTGGTAAAACAGAGCGTATCGGCCGTATGGTTGAGATGCACGCGGACGAGCGTAACGAGATCGATTCAGCACAAGCTGGTGACATCATCGCTGTAGTTGGTATGAAGAACGTTCAAACTGGTCACACTCTATGTGATCCTAAGCACGAATGTACTCTTGAGCCAATGATCTTCCCAGATCCAGTAATCTCTATCGCAGTTAAGCCTAAAGATAAAGGCGGTTCTGAGAAGATGGGCATCGCGATCGGTAAAATGGTTGCAGAAGATCCATCATTCCAAGTTGAGACTGATGAAGATTCAGGCGAAACTATCCTGAAAGGTATGGGTGAACTTCACCTAGACATCAAGGTAGATATCCTTAAGCGTACTTACGGCGTTGAGCTAGAAGTTGGTGCTCCACAGGTTGCTTACCGTGAAACTATCACTCAAGCAATCGAAGATAGCTACACGCACAAGAAACAGTCTGGTGGTTCTGGTCAGTTCGGTAAGATCGACTACCGCATCAAACCAGGTGAGCCAAACTCTGGCTTCACGTTCAAATCAACAGTTGTTGGTGGTAACGTACCTAAAGAATTCTGGCCTGCAGTTGAGAAAGGCTTTGCGTCAATGATGGAGCACGGTGTTCTAGCTGGCTTCCCTACTCTAGACGTTGAAGTTGAACTATTCGACGGTGGTTTCCACGCAGTTGACTCTTCAGCTATCGCTTACGAAATCGCAGCGAAAGGTGCATTCCGTCAGTCTATGCCTAAAGCTGGCGCGCAACTTCTTGAGCCAATCATGAAAGTTGACGTGTTCACTCCAGAAGATCACGTTGGTGACGTAATCGGTGACCTTAACCGTCGTCGTGGTATGATCAAAGACCAACAAGCAGCGTCTACTGGCGTACGTATCAAGGGTGATGTACCTCTATCAGAAATGTTTGGTTACATCGGTACTCTACGTACTATGACTTCTGGTCGTGGTCAGTTCTCTATGGAGTTCTCACACTACGCACCATGTCCAACAAACGTTGCAGAGCAAGTAATTGCTGACGTTAAAGAGCGTAACGCTAAGAAGTAATTCTTAAGTTAACTCTATAACTTGAAAGCCCCGCTTAGTGCGGGGCTTTTTGTATTTAGCAGTCTTATACGCAGAGCGTGTTTGTTTTATTCCTATTTAGCGTTTGTTTTGACGATTGTTATGATGCCGTTCTAGTACTGTTGCCTTTTAGGTCAATGGTCCTAAAGTCTGGTACCACTGACTTTTCAAATATTTCTATTTCTTCCTTCAACCATTGCGCAAACAATTGAGCTTTAGGTCTTTTTAAGTAGCCTTTTGGCGCACACAAGTAATACGCAAAGTTGGGCTTGATAGCGATATCTCCAATTCGGACCAATTTGCCAGAACGAAAATATTGATGAGCTAAACTGTGTTTTACTAATGCCACGCCTTGAAGTGATAGTGCAGCCTCAAGCACGAGATGTGATCCACTGTATTTTAAGGTAGGCTTTGCTGCGCAGTGACCCAAGGTTGCTAACCACATATTCCAATCAAGATCAGGCCAAACATCTTCAATCAGCTCAGCTTTGCTTAAATCCTCGATGTTATAGATCCCGTGCTCTTTCTGGTACACCGGATGACAAGCTGGATAAAAAGCTTCGTCCATTAGCCATTGTGATTCTAAATTGGGGTACTTTCCTAAACCGTAACGAACACATAAATCTATCTGGCTATCTTGAAAAGACACCAAATCATTGGTTGGTTCTAATAGCAAGGCGATATCAGGGTGACGCTGACGAAAAGCCGTAATTTTCGGGACTAACCAATGATGAGCGAAAGAGGGGAGTGTTGATATCGAAAGGTGGTTCGGGTTTGGATCTTGATTGACTAATCTTACCCCTTGCTGCAAATGAGCAAACCCTCTTTCTGCCTGACTAAACAGTAGCTCTCCCTCTGGTGTGAGCACGATTTTTCTGTGCTGACGAACAAATAGGTCCGTGCCTAAGAACTCTTCTAAATGACGAATTTGCTGACTAATGGCCGCTGGCGTAACAAACAGTTCTTTTGCTGCCGTTTTAAAGCTTCCTTCCTTTGCTGCAACGAAAAAGTAATACAAGCTTTGTAAGGGAGGCATTCGATCTTTCACATTAGTTTTCCTTAACTCTATGGCAGATTCTATCGCTTGAGGTTATCAGCGTAGTCGCTGATTATTAAGTGGTCAACATTGTATAGGGATCTTTGAAATGGAAAACATGACACACACTTGTGAGCGTACTATACCTACTGCCCATCAGAGCGGGTTACAGTTAATTTATTCTAAACTGGCGGCTTGGAGAAGGAACTATAAGACACGTCGTCACTTGAGAGAGTTACCAAAGCACCTTTGGGACGATATTGGATTAGGTGAAAGGGAGATTAGTTGTGAAGTGAGTAAGCCATTCTGGAGAGAGTAGTCTATGAGTTTGATTCAAGCTCAAAGTTAAGTTGCACTCCCCAATGGTGTTGAGGAGTGCAAGCAAAATTACAAGTCTTCTTCCCACACGACCAATTCATCTTTTGGCCAATTGTGGCCTATCTCATGATACTTTTGTTCGAGCACATGACGTTTAATTTTAAGCGTTGGCGTCAGTACGCCATTTTCTATACTCCAAGGTTCTTTAATCATTAACACACCTTTGATTTGCTCATGAGAGGCGAGTTCTTGATTCATCCTGGCAATAACTTTACGTGTGGTACGTGCGTATCGCTCTCGATCAAAGTTAGGGAAGTCATGTGGCACAACCAAAAGAATCGGAGCGGGTAGCCCTAAACCGATGAGACACATCATCTCTACGCGACTGTACTCGAAAAGCTTTTTCTCGATAGGTACCGGAGAGACAAATTTACCTTTGGCGGTTTTGAAGTTATCTTTTTTACGGCCTTGAATCGTTAGATAACCATCTGAATCGATAGCGCCGATATCGCCTGTGTGTAGCCAGCCCTCTGAATCAAAAGACTCTTGGGTGGCAATATCATTTTTGTAGTAGCCAGAAAATAGCCCTTTGCCACGCACCATGATTTCATCATCGGCTGCGATTTTTAACTCAATGCCTGGCCCTGCATTACCGACACTACCAATTTTGTCAGCTCTAAATGGGTAGTTGAGCGTGCTGTAGGCAAATGATTCCGTCATCCCCCAAGCCTCTGTGATATCAAGGCCCACTGAGTGGTACCATTCCAACAGCGCTGGCGAGACAGGTGCAGAGCCACAGCCTAATACTCGAGCCTGATCTAAACCTAGACCATCTGCTAGCTTTTTCTTGATCAAAGAATTGACGAATGGGATTTTCAACAGAATATTGAGCTTCTTCTGTGGAAGTTTGTCTTGAATACGTTGCTGGAATAGCGTCCATAATCGTGGGACGGAGATAAACAGAGTTGGTCGGTGCATCTTCACATCTTCGATAAAAGTGTCCAGTGACTCTGGAAATGCTGTTGGCACGCCACCCATAATCGATGAACCGAAGATATAAACACGCTCTGTAATATGAGCGAGCGGTAAATAAGAGAACAATCGGTCGTTTTCTTGGATACCAATATGATTGATCAGTTGCTGAACAGACCAACTGAATGCGCCGTAAGTTAGCATCGCGCCTTTCGGTAACCCTGATGTGCCTGAGGTATACACCAACGACATTAGCTTGTCATCGTAATGCTGCGGACGCTCTTCACTTGGCACTGCATCAGCAATGAGCGCTTGGTATTCGTGCTTACACTTAGGTGCCGTGTCATAAGGTAGAGCGATGCTAATGAGTTCAGGCATAGCATCAATGACTTGCTGAGTTGCTTTGGGATCATCGAGTTTTCCGCCAATGATCGCTTTACTTTCACTATGAGTCACACAGTATTCGATGGTGTCTGCACCGGCGGTAGGAAAGATTGGCACACTGACATAGTCACCAAGCATCATAGCAAGATCGCAAATAAACCATTCTGCACAGTTTTTAGATACTAACGCAACTTTGTCGCCAGGCTTTACACCAAGCGAGCGTAGTGCGCTGACAAGTTTTAAGGCTTGATCTGCAACATCAGAGAATGTGTACTCAACAAACTGTCGGTTAATAATTTGTTTTAGGTAGACCTCATTTGGACGCTCTTGAGCCCATTTGAGGATCATTTCATTTGGTGGTGGGAGAGCGCAACCAGCAGCGCTATTTAGATTCGGCTGATTCATTTTAAGTGACTCCATGTCTTCTCATTGTATTTATAATTGTTAACGCATTGTTAACTTTAGCATGTTAAATCGCGACACGGGAATGCATTTTGATGAAATATGTGGGGAAGATAGCGTTAGTTATGGTTGAAGTCGGAGCGACTCGATCTAAAAAGCAATGTGATTGATGCTACGCAAAAGAGAACAGGCTTTTCAGCTGTTATGTCATACCGACTTCATACTAAGAGCACAGGTAAGCAATTTATTTTATTCATAATATTGCGAAAACATAGAATCTATCCTAATTATTTATTAACTAGTGGCTTAGTGTTGAAGATAAGTATAAATGTCTCCTAATTTCTTCAAAGCGCCAAACTTAAAGGTATGTCGTGGTTTTGAAGTAGCTATACTAATCTTACTTTGGAAAGTTAGGAGCTTCACCTCAAGCTATTGCCTGAGATTACTTGGGTACGATCATCAGCAAAAGGAAAGATGCGATGTTACGGAAGACTTTACTGGGTACCTATCTTTGTAGTTTATTCATTGCGGGGAATGCATATGGTGCTGAAGGAGATGATATTCCTCAGCGCGCCCAAACGGTTGGTGATGTTATTGAGCGCCCAGGCGTTCTCACACCTAAAGGTAAATGGTCATTTGATTCGTCTTTAAGCTATACACAAAACTCTTCAAACAAAGTATCTGTTGTTGGGTATACAGTCTTACCAACTCTGATTGTTGGGCGAATTGAAGTGAGTGATTCGGATAGGACTACAGTAACCGTTGGATTAACTGCTCGGTACGGTTTAACAAACGCCACAGAGTTAGAAGTTAGAGTGCCGTATGTGTATCGTAATGACCAAGTTTCTACGCGCCCCATTCAAGATGGTTCAAACAGTGAAGTAGTAAACACAACGGTGGATGGCGGAGGGCTTGGTGATGTAGAGTTCGCATTGAGGCACCAGTTTAACTTTGAGTCTGCGCCATACTGGGTAGGTGGCCTTAGAGTAAAGTCGGATACAGGACGATCGCCTTATGATGTTTCTATTGAAGATGGAAGCAACTCATTTAGTGATGTCCCTACAGGTTCGGGTTTTTGGAGTTTTGAGCCTAATTTATCTCTTATTCACCCTGTTGATCCTGCGGTCTTGTTCGCTAGTCTAAGTTATATTTATAACTTAGAGGATACTGTTACAGTTGGCGACACAAAAGCTGATGTTGAACTTGGAGACACTATTTCTCTTTCAGGAGGAATGGGGTTTGCGGTGAATCCTGATCTTTCATTCTCTTTAGGACTTAGCCATAAAACTATTTTAAAAAGCAAAGTAAATGGCAGATCGGCAGATGATGCTAAGTTGCTTCAATTAGATGCATTAACTTTTGGTATAAACTATGCCTTTAGTGAACGCTCATCTATCAATGTTAGTGCTCAAGCTGGTCTTACAGAAGATACTCCCGACTTTCAATTAACAGTACGAGTACCTTTTAATTTGTAAAATGGATATTAGGCCCTTGAGTCTTGGGCCTAATTTATCGTTAGCGCCTAGTGTTCGCATTATAAATTGATTGGATTATATTGGATAAAGTAGGTATATATTCTTAAAATGATGGTGGCCTATTGATATATCTACCTTTCTTTTGGTATGTAATCATAGATATCAGTCGTTTCTAATATCAAAGAAGCTTAACGTGACAATTTTTCAGATAAAAATGGAAATGCTCATTGAAGGTGGTTCAATAAGGCGTCTTCTAATTGTTGGTTTGCTTTGATTTCCCGTATTACCCCATTTACTTGAGCATCAATGTCTACGAGCGTGCTAAGTCCAATAATACTGTTATCTTTCGTGTTTTGAATAATATTGATAATACTTGAATTTATAAAGTCTGAACTTATTATATTAGGATTTTGAGACGAAGGCATTTTGGGTGAATCTATAGAATCATCTCCAATAATATTTCCTTCACCAAATTGTATGATGTTAACAATACCCTGGTTGAAAATATCTCCACTTTGATTTTCACTATTTGCGCTAATGTTTTTTAAATTACCATTTTCAATTACTAAGTTGGCAATGTTTGTGTTCAAAATATCATCGCCATTTATAGTCGTAGTAATGCTTAATCCAATATTAATAATATACTCATCCGTAATTTGGAAGCCACCTCGATATTCTTCTAAAGATAAATTTGAAAGAGGAGTAAGTTCTTGCAGGCCAACATCTTTAGCATTCACATTAAAATGAGGTATTAGCATACAAAGCACTAACAAAAATTTATTGTAGTTCATAATGTAGGCCTTTCAGGTTGTTAATTTCTTAAAGTTATTTAAAACAATGTTATATTAATTTTCACCGGAAACTGGGAGAGTAATGCTAAATACCCCTAAGGAATCTCTAGACACTCCTGTTTTTAATGGTGATCTTTGATATACGGTGAAATTATCATTGGTTATAAAGCTAGACCTTCCCATTTCCGCTTCGTTACGGACCAGTAACACAATTCCTTGGTAATATTTTTCAAACTCATCCAGTTTCATTATCATGGTTCCTCTAGAAGGGTCTCCTAGAATAACTGAGTGATTGTTTATACCTCTGATGACAACAAAATGCATATACCCGTCGAAATTAACGAGAGTAATCCCAGGGACGCCGACTTCTTTAATTTTCTCCAGTCCTACTTGAAAGCCGTCAGAACGTAACCCTATGGAATCCAAGTAAAACTTCATATCCAACAAAGAAAAACCTTTCTCTTTGATTTTTTCTTTATCACCTTTTTCAAACATGCTTTTGAAGATATCTTGTTCAGATGACTCTGTTGCATAATGAAAAGTGAGAAGAGAAGCCAGGGCGGCAGAGCCACAGCTGAAGTCATACTGTTGGCGAAAAACATCACCGAACACTATTTCTTTGTAGCTTTTAACAGGAACAGAGTAATGTGCTCGGTAAGGTAGCAGTTCTAATGAAATGGCTGATGCTGAATAAACGAGCATCAGCCAAATTAAGTTATTTAATACTTTCATATTGTTTACTTGAGTGTCAGGTTAACGACGGTAGAGTTCTGGATTAAAACGTTGTTTCCGCTGTTCTGAATTACGTTGGATATACCCGAACTGTCTGCGAACGCTCCACTTGATAGTATATTGTTACCACTCACGGTGTTTGACGCGACATTATCTGACGAAATACCATTGATATCTGATTCTGCATAAACCAAGTCGAGTTCAACATTTTGTCCACCTCTTGATTCATTCATGATATCCAAGCTAACTTCTCCGCCAGATAATGCAATGTCATCAGCGAGTGCAGTGCAGGCAACTATCATACTCAAAGTACAGATTGCCAAACGCATCGCTTTCTCCTACTAGTCGGTTACTCACCCCCAGTAAACACACTTGCATTAGTTGTAACAGATTGTTGTACAAGTGAATTTGAACCAGCATTTTGACCAACGGTAGTAATACCAGCTGCACCACCAAGACCACCAAGGGTGTTCATGTTTTCAACTCGAACTCGAGTATCATCCGCGTTAGTTGCATAAATAACTGATGCACCTGTAACACCACCCATTAGGCTTGAGCTCGCAACAACCATATCTGTATCCATATGGACTTGATTGAAGCTATCAACATTTGTTGAGCTCGAGTCACTTTGATAGTTACTATTGTCGTTAAAGCTGTTCGAGTTTGTTGTGCTTGAATCAGCGTAGCTACGGTTATCACTCTGGTTACGGTTGTCGCTTTGATTACGATTATCGCTGTTATCGTTAAAGCTACTGTTGATACTAGAGTCACTGTTGTCGTTGTTGCTACGTCTTACAGTAGTACTAGAGTCGCTGTTGTCGTTGTGGCTTCTATTTGTGTTAGTACTAGAGTCACTACTATCACTATTTAGGCTCACATCAAGATCAGCACTGGTACTGTTGTCGTTAGCGTTAGACGTACTATTGTCGTTGTGGCTTTGAGCTGTGTTAGTGCTCGAGTTTGAGTTGTCGCTGTTGTTATTAAAGCTGTCATCAACACCAAGAGTTGCACTGTTGTCAGTGTCGCTGTTGTCGTTGAAGCTATGACCAATACCTAGTGACGCACTATTATCGCTGTTGTCGTTGAAGCTATCACCAACACCGAGAGATGCGCTATTGTCACTGTTATCATTGAAGCTGCCAGATAAACCGATATCGGTATTAGCGCTGTCAGTCCATTGCATGTTGTCGTCTCCATCATCGATCTCATTCGCGATTAGAGAGCCACTAAATAAAATTGCTGACATTGCTAAAGCAAGCCCTGTTTTGTTTAGAGTCATAACGATTACTCCATTTCCTGTTATTCCTGATTAAAAATGACTGCACTTAACTTCTTGCTGCTTCCTTCAAATGTTGTGGGAAGCGATGAAATTATAAGAAAGGATCAGTGAAAGCTGTTCTCATTATTGAGAATGATTCAGGCTGGAAGGGAGTATTTAGGTACGTCTCTTTAAAGTATTAAAGAAAAAAATAACATAATCATAATGTTATTTTTTGTATTTACTTTAAGTACTCATCAAGTATGAAATGAAGCCAATATAAAGAAGTAATTTGTTCTATTGCACTGAGCGGAGCAGTCATCCATTTTTTATAAATGGCATTTTATCCAATTATTATCTTTATTATTTAATATTATAAATCATATCCTTATGCTAACACAGGTTGAAAAGTATGGATAAAAACACAACAGGTTCATACTTTTTAAGTCTTTTTCGGTGCTGAAAAGAAATGCGATATCATTCTGAAGTGCTATATTTTCTACTTAAAATGAAGATAAATTCTCTTTGCTGCCTCCAATTAATTTTCTAACGGGGGTTGGTGAAACAGGTAAGTTAATGTGGTGGGACTATGGAAAAGAAGCACTTGATACTGCTAGCTGAGAGTAATTTACAAAGTAACTTAATAAAAAAACAGCTGTCTTCCATTCATGATGTCGATGTAAAGATAATGCAACCAGATGAAGTGGTGTTCAGAAGTCACTCACTCAGTATCGATTTGATGTTTATTGATTACGATTTTATGCGTCAGCTTGAAGTACAAGGAAAGTTACCAGATTTTGATCTATTTGGGTGGTCCTTTATGCTTCACAACGTCCCTTGTGAAAAAGTACAAACGGACTTACTGCATTGGAAGTTGTTAAAAGGAATTTTGCTCCGAAGTGCATCAGTGACACATATATGTGATGGCGCGGAATACGTACTGAAAGGTGGGTTGTGGCTACCAAGAATGTACCTAGAGAAGTTAGTCCTCAATTATCGGCATGCAAATTTGTCCGAAGAACAGCAGCATGATGAGTTAACATGCAGAGAAAAACAGATTCTAGAGCTACTTGTGTACGGCATTTCAAATCAACAAATTGCTTCAAGACTTTTTTTATCTGAAAGTACAGTGAAAAGCCATATATACAAGTTGTACAAAAAACTCGATGTCCATTCTCGTCATGATGCAGTTAAGTTGGTAAGAATGAACAATGGCTTAACCGAGAGAAGTTAAGTCATAATTTGTGATGCTCTTTTTATCGGGGTCTGTTCCGTTTTCACTATCTAATCTAAGCAAGGGCACTCGTATTTGAGTGCCCGTGGTTTATCTAGATTCAATAGTTGGCGTATCAGCAGGCTACATCATGCCCGTGACAAGGCCTGCTGCCACAAAAAACACGATCATCCATAGCACCGATAGGTTGATCTTTTTGTGTAGATAAAAACCTGCAACCACTAACGCCATGTCGATGGGAGCAACAACTGCGCTGCTAAATACTGGCTGGTAAAGTGCCGCGAGTAGTAACCCTACTACCGAGGCATTTACACCGTTGATGGCGCCGGAGACCAGCGGTTTTCCTGCCAGTGCTTGCCAGTTCTTAAGAACGCCAAGTAGTAAAAGAAACCCTGGGAGGAATACGCCAAGCGTTGCGAGCAGCGCACCTAAAATTGGCGTATCCGAAAGCTCATAACCGATAAAAGTCGCAAAGGTGAACATTGGCCCTGGTACAGCTTGTGCAGCGGCGTAGCCTGTTAAAAATGCATCTTGGCTGAGCTGGTCGCCAACAATGTTTTGCAGAAGCGGCAGAACCACATGACCGCCACCAAACACTAAGCTACCAGCTTGGAAAAAATCACTAAACAGCCCAAGTAAAGGTAACGTATGAGCCACTAACGGTAAGCCGAGTAAAAGCATCGCAAATAGAGCCAATGGTGCGATAGACGGTTTAAACGGCTCGGCTGATGGCGCGGAGTCTTTCTTCAGATATCGCATTCCGACAAAACCTGCTGCGATCAACACGAACATTTGCGTCATGATGCTTGGTGCCACCAGCAACGCAATCGCAGTCGCGATGCACAAACCCGCGGTCAGTTTACTTTGGCAGAAGTTTTTGTACATGCCCCAAGTCGCATCCGCCACGACGACGACTGCGAGCAGTTTTAGGCCGTGAACGATGTTTTGGAACACTGCGGTGTCGGTGATTTGGCTGCTCACCATCGCCAGCGCCAACATGATGGCCACTGAAGGAAGCGTGAATCCGACAAATGCTGCGCATGCGCCACCTAAACCGCCACGTTTATAGCCTAAAGCAAAGCCAACTTGGCTTGAGCCCGGTCCCGGCAAAAACTGACTGAGCGCGACAATTTGCGCGTACTCGCTGTCATCAAGCCATTTCAGTTTCTCAACAAAGGTTTGGCGAAAATAACCAATATGAGCCGCAGGGCCGCCGAAGCTGAACCAACCCAGCCAGAAAAAAGTTTTGAATATGGTGAACATGTCGAGCCTGTTTATCTAAAAAGCATTGTTGCTAATTTATCGAATGCTCTAAAATGACTCAAATTGATGATTTTAATTTCATCTATGAATGAAATGGGATGAGGATGTTGGAGTGAAAGAGGACATTCAGTGGCGCAACATTGACTTGAACTTATTGGTGACGTTTTCCTACTTGTATCGCTATCGAAGCGTTAGCGTCGCGGCAGAGAAAAGTTACGTTAGCCAGTCGGCGATGAGTCATAGTTTGTCTCGTTTAAGGTTGTTGTTTGACGACCCGCTTTTTGAGCGAAAAGGGCACAAGATGGAGCCCACCGAGCACGCTCACCACATCGCGCCAACTGTGCATCACTTATTGGATTCTATCGCCAAAGACTTGCTCACTAAGTCTGCCTTCCAACCTGAAAATTACGCGGGTGTATGTCGCATCGGGTTAACGGATTATGCCGAGTTTATCTTTGCTCCTCGGCTTTATGACGAAATACGCCAGCGCGCCCCAGAGGCGCAGATCAGTTTTATTAACGTCAATCGTAGCAACTACGTGGCATTAACTGAGCATGAAAAGCTCGATGTCATTATTGGCAGCATGCCGGTGTTGGATGACAACTTTGAGAGCTTGTACTTGTACACCGAAAAGCACGTGTGCATGTGTGATAAACAGGTATTGCAAGGGGAAACACAGCTGTCTCTGGAAGCGTTCGCGAACATAGAGCAAGCTCTGGTAAGTCCCGATGGGAGCTTAAAGACACAAGTAGACCAAAAGCTCGCAGAACATGGCTTGAGCCGCAAAGTCACCGTGGCGTCGCGCAACTTTCTCACTATTCGGCATCTGTTGAAAAAGCGCGATCTCATTGCCATCGTGCCAGAAAAAATGGCGTTGGCGGAGGGCTTTTCGGACGATCTCATTACTGTTAAGCCGCCGATCGCCGTTGCGGATTTTGATATTGCTATGCTGTGGCATTCCAGCCGAAACAATGAAGACAAAGGCATTTGGCTACGCGAGTTGGTTTCTTCGACCATCACCTCTAAATGATAAACATTTGGGGCATTCATGGTGCTTAGAGTTATTTGTTGTTGAACTTCTTACTACCCGCTGAGTTATCGGCGTTATACCGAAACAGTACTGATTGAGCAAAATGAGTGTCTTTGGTTGGTGGGGGGGATGTTCCAGATTTAATTCATAAAAGAGATTAATGGAAAAGGTATCATTGAGTTGTACCACGTAGTTTAAGCTCTGTTTGCACGTATACATGAAGAGGTTGTAAGCGTCCATCTCGGTATTTTTCCACCAGTAAGTTCACTCCCTGAGTTCCCATCAACTCAGAGTGAATACGAATTGTAGACAACGGCGGAAAGGTAAAGCGAGCAGTAGGAATATCATTCATACTAATCAACGTAATATCCTCTGGTATCTTTAAGCCAAATTCATGGATTGCACGTACTATGCCAATCGCGATGGAGTCTGAATCAATGAATACTGCTTTCGGGAAGTCACCTTTGGCTAGCATCTCTTTCGCTAAGTTATAACCGGACAAACTAGAGCAGGCACAATAGTGTATATCTTGTTCTGCGACCACGCCTTTTAGATAGCCATAGTCCAAAAACACATTTTCACGAGTGTCAGCTGCGTCGGGCTTGTTTTGACCGCCAATATAACCGATGCGGCGGTAGCCTCGTTGTACAAAGAAATCAACTACTTGCCTACTGATTCGAATAAGGTCGACATCAACGCAATCATAAGGGCAGGTTGGATCTGAAAAGTTTATGTAGCAGATGCTATCGGCTAGACGTTTAGGTAATTTATCTACTACCTTTTGGTCGACATTTCCGACTAAAAGGACACCTGTTATCTTTTTCGTTTCAACATCAATTTCACTGTTATAGCAATTGGTTAGCGTAATACCTAATTTGTCGCATTGCGTTTCAATCCCATGACGAATTGATAAGTAGTAAGGGTCATTCACCTCTGTTTCTTGTTTGTAGTTATATAAGGCTAAAAAGTGATGTTTTTGCTTAGCTTCTTTGTTGCCTTTCTTCGAGCTACTGGTGCGGTACTCCAGTTTTTCTGCAATTTCCAAAATGCGGTATTTGGTTTCTTCTTTAACGCTCAACGTTGGGTCGTTGTTCAAAACCCGCGATACGGTTGCAAGTGAGACGCCCGCTTCAATGGCGATATCTTTTAGCTTTGCCATGTAAATTTCCCGTTGGCACTGCTCACTGCCCAAGTGTGAGCTCAATAATCTGACTATTTTAAACAGCTACTTAGAGATGCACAAACCTTTAGTAAGACAGTCCTAAACACTTTAAATCATCATATCAAGCCAACTTGTTTTCATGAAATAGACTCTATTGAGTAATAAATAAAGCCGTAAACGTAAGGATTATATTGCTGTAAAAATACTGAAAAACGCGACTGGTTTGGAAACTTGCTACTTGTGGTAACTCTAGTACTTAATAGGACTCGAGCTGTTTAGAGTTTAATCAAGCAAACGTTTTATTGTTCATGTTTATGTTTTGTGTCTCATTTTATAAACAAATCAATAGGAAAGTATTCAACTCTATTTATAATCTCCGCGCTTTTAAAAGCTGTCTAACAGTATGAAAAATTAGGAAATTATAATGAAAAAAGTATTGCCATTATTGGCTTTAGGTGCAGTGGTTGCTTCAGCATCAGTTCAAGCAAAAGGTAACTGGTATGTTGGTGCTGATTTGGTAAATTCAGATCTTAAAGTTAAAAGCTTGTCAAAAGATTTTTCTGCGACAGGTCTTAGCTTCGCTGTAGGTAAAGAGCTTCAATATTCAGAAAACTTCAAACTAGCTTTTGAAGGTGAGTACATATACTTTGGCGACTTTGAAGAAACATTTTCTTACATGGGGTGGCCGGTTAAATTTAGTGTTGATGCTTCTGCGTTCAATTTCAATGCGAAGCCTAAATACCAATTTGCAGGTACAGGCTTCTATGTTGGTGCGATTGCTGGCCTTGGTGTAATGAGTGTTTCTTATGAAGTGAAATCATCTAGCACTGTTACCGATGATGGTCGTGATGTAGGCTTTAACTACGGTGTTGAGGCTGGTTATGAGTTCGCTTCAGGTTTGGTTGTATCTGGTGGCTACCGTGCTTCTTCGGTAAGTATTGATGCCGAAAACGGTGGCAGCGAAGATTTTGATTTTGACAGCCTGTACGTTGGTGTTGATTACAAGTTTTAAGCTCGCGTAAGCAAAACATAGATACTAAAAAGGAGCCGTTAGGCTCCTTTTTTGATTAGATTATCAATCAACTCATAGTGGTGATCTTGTACGCCTGCAAGGTTGCCATATTTGGGTTGATGGCGGTCATTTTCTTTCGCGTGTTGCCAGCCAATGGTGTGACGCACAAAATGCTCTGCAAACGCGTGGGAAACTTCCAAGCAACCTGCCAGTACGGTATCAACATAACTTTGCATGATTGGGCTCTTTTCGCATGGTGGTAGTGGCTCGTCTTTTACGTAAACCCAAATGTCATGTTCTTGGTTAAAACTCGCATCTGTTTCGATTTGATCTGGCTGAAGTTGAATACGATGATAACCTCGCTCACGGCGGTCGAATTCTGCGAGCGCTTCTTCATTTACTTCGAGTAAAACGCCATTAACCTGTCCATCGCCTTGGTTCACCACTAATGGAGAGAGGCTGTAGCTGTCGTCAATCTTCCCCCAGTAGCGAACCAACCCATGTGCTATGACGGGAATGGCTTCTCCCGTTTGTCCGGTTAACTTACGCGACGCAGAATTAATCAAACTGCCATAGCCAAATATGTACATTGTCGTTGCATCCCTTAACTGATAGTTGTGCCTCTCATGTTTATACCTAACCCGCATCTGAAGCACAACTTTACCTCTTAAGTATAATCTTAATTATAAACATGTATTTTTTATACATGTTTATGGTAGCATCAATATGTAGTTGAGTTAACCAGCATCGAGAGACGCTTGAGGGCAAGATAATGCTGAATATCACCGATAAAAAAGTAGAAGAAAAAATCCCCGCATGGCTGCGATTAGGCTTTCGGCCGTTTTTTCTGTTTGGGTCGATTTACGCCATTGTTGCGATTGCGTTGTGGGTGTGGATGTTCCAAGGCGGACAGCCAAACGCATTAGCCGTGTCTGCATTGTGGTGGCACGTACATGAAATGTTGTTCGGTTTTTCGATGGCCATTGTAGTTGGCTTTGTACTGACCGCGGTACAAAACTGGACTGGCATTAATGGTACCAAGCATTACATGCTTCTGGCTTTATTTGGCTTGTGGTTAGTGCCCCGCATATTGCTTTGGACACCAGCACCGTTATGGTTAACCAGCAGTATCGAAGCGGTATTTTTACTGTTTGTCGCTTATGAGGTGGGCATTCGTGTGTATCGAGCCAAAGGTTGGCGTAATTTGTTTTTCGTTCCACTGTTTCTTTTGGCCATCTTTGCGAACTTTGCAAGCTACGCAACGATAAAAGGTATGCCGCCCTTTAGCTCTTCAGCGGTGTGGCAAGCAATGCTGTGGTGGTTTACCTTGCTGTTGTCAGTGATGGGCGGACGTGTGATTCCATTTTTTACTGCGCGTCGATTTAATTTCGAAAAAGCGCAACCATTGGCTTGGTTAGAGTGGTTCGCGAACTTGCCATTGGTAATGCTATTTGTGCTGAGCTTTTTCCCTGTGACGTTTGCAGAACTAGGTAGTCCTTTGATGCTATTTGCAGGTGTTGCTCAGTTGGTGCGTTTTGTTCGCTGGAAACCTTGGTTAACCCTGAGCGAGCCTTTAGTGTGGTCGCTGCATGCTGCGTATTTGTGTTTACCACTAAGCTTAATTTTGCGAGGCGTCTGGGGAGATGCATTTGCCAGCCATAACCTCATTCACCTGTTTGCGATAGGTGCGTTAGGCGGTTTGATTTTAGCGATGATTACACGGGTGACGATGGGACATACTGGTCGCATGATCTACAAAGGGCCAAACATGAGCCTTGCGTTTGCAGCAATTACCGCGGCAGCTTTGGTTCGCAGTTTCGCCGTGATCTTTGATCCAGCGAACATGATACTGTGGATTGATATCAGCGGCGGATTATGGATTGTTGCGTTTGGGCTATTTGTGTGGCGCTTTGGTGTGATGCTTGTGACCCCTCGTGTGGATGGTCACCCCGGATAAGATTCTAATGTGAGTAGAGAAAAGAGGAGCCGCGTGCTCCTCTTTTGGTTTTTGTTCTTTATAGGTTTAGTGTTTATTCGTCTTCGTCGTCCGCTTTATTCGTGAGCCCCAAGCGTTTAAATAGCCACCACTCTAGACCAAAAATGACAATTAAGGCGATGCAGAACCAGGTGAATGCCATGGTGGATTCCACGCCTGGCATTCCACCAACATTGATACCGAGTAAACCTGTTAAGAAGCTGGTTGGTAGAAAAATCGTTGCTACCAAAGTAAACAGGTAACTGTTTTTATTGGTTTTCTCATCACGATGATGTTTGATCTCTTCTTGGAAAAGCGCCACTTCTCCAAGATAAAACTCAAGTGTTTCATTTATGCGCGTAATATTATTGTGTGCGAAGCGATATTGATGAGGTCTCAAAGCAATCAATTCTGATTCTGACTCCACAAGATCACGGATAGCGTACTGCTGAGGGCGAATAAAACGCTTGATAGAAATCAGTGCTTTTTGAGTCGCCATATGTTTGTACGTCGACTCATCATTCACGTCGAACTGGTTTAGTGTTTCTTCAATCGTATCAAGGTAAATGTCTATTTTACTGTTTAATCCTTCAATGATCTGATGAAGTAAACTGGCAAGACTTTTTGGGCCTTTGTGTTCCGCTAATGCTTGGCGAATCTCCATGATCGCGCGTGATGGAATTTTACGAGTTGAAATGAGTGCGCCTTGAAAGTAGAGAATTCGAATACTAAGCATATCTTCTGGTGATGCATTGCCGTTCATATTGACGCCTCGTAAAATCAACATGAAGTTCTCGTCATCCAAAGGATGGAAAGATGGTCGACTTTCGTCGGCTAATAGATGATCAACCGTAGCTCGAGGTACTTGGTTTTGCTCCAGCCAACCACGAATATCAGGATGCAGCCGTTCGCAATGGTACCAATGCTTAGCTTGAATTTGCTCTGCCGTGGTGGATTGTTGAGTTGCTTCTGGGGTTGAGAAGTCCCAATGTTCAATCATAAAACCCATTTTCTTTTCCTTGTTTGAGCCGATACCAAAATAACCTCAAGATACTTCTTTCGCGAGAATTGCATTGCCATACAGAGGCAATACTCTGAGTACGGTACTCTGAAGTCATTGATGCATTATTTTTCAAATGAGTATGATTGTATTTAACGCCAAATGTCTATGAATAGTTGTTCTTATTTGCAATCGAGTGGAGCGCACCAAGGTGTTGTGCTTAAACAACAAAACAAAAAGCCTGCAACTAAGCAGGCTTTATTGTGGGGGAGGGAGGGGAGCTGTTAGCCAACTTGAGAAAGATTAACCACTTTCTGTTGTAGCTTTTTCTTTAAATAGTCCGTTAAGGCCTGTTTTTCTTCCTCGTTCATGTAAAGACCAAGCTTAGTACGGCGCCATAAAATGTCTTCATCGGTCATTGCCATTTCATGGTTCATTAAGTAATCGATCTCACGTTGGTAAACACCACCTGCTTGTGCCGAGAACGTTTGTCCTAAGTCAGCTTCACTTGTTGTGCCTTCCATTAAGTTCCAGGTTTGGGTACCAAACTGTGTGACATAACGAAGAATCAATGCTTCTGGCGCCCAAGTGTATTTAGCGTGAATTTGTTTAGCTAATTGTTCACGACTACAGCTGAAGTTACCACCAGGAAGGGTTTGGTTGGCCGTCCAGTCTTTACCCATTTCAGGTAGGAACGGAGCAAGTTTCTTCATTGCTGCTTCACCTAACTTACGGTAGGTCGTTAACTTACCACCAAAAACAGAAAGCAGAGGTGCATGGTCGTATTCCGCATCGAGCTCTAGCGTGTAGTCTCGTGTGATTGCTTGCGGAGAGTCAGATTCATCGTCACATAAAGGACGAACACCGCTGTATGTCCAAACTACATCTTCGCGAGTCAACTGGTGGACAAAGTGTTGGTTTACGATATCAATGAGGTAATCGACTTCGTCATCTGAGATCGACACTTCACGTGGGTCACCTTTGTATTCCACATCTGTTGTACCAATGATTGAGAACTTATCTAAGTAAGGAATCATAAATACGATGCGATTGTCTTTGTTTTGAAGAATGTAGGCTTGCGGTTCGTTGTGGATACGAGGAACAACGATGTGCGAGCCTTTGATTAAGCGAATGTTACGAGGAGAGGCTTGCTCTAATCCATCATCAAAGAACTGTTTTACCCAAGGCCCCGCAGCATTGACTAACGCTTTCGCTTTACGTTCGAAACGTTGGTCTGTCATCACATCGTGAATAGTAACATGCCAGATACCACCTTCACGGTGTGCTTTTTCCACGCGGCAGTAGTTACGCACTTCAGCATGGTTTTCGCGAGCCGCAAGAACGTTCAGTAATACTAAACGTGCATCATCAACCCAACAGTCAGAGTATTCGAAACCCGTTTTCATCTCTGGTTTTAGCAAGCCAGATTTCGCAAGGTTGACGGTTTTACTGCCTTGCAGCGTCGTACGTTTACCCAAGTTATCGTAAAGGAAAAGGCCACAACGAATCATCCAAGCTGGGCGTAGGAATGGGCGATGCGGTAAACGGAAACGCATTGGTAGTGCGACGTGTGGTGCTTTACGAAGAATAACCTCACGCTCTGCGAGCGCTTCCGAAACTAAACGAAACTCGTAGTGTTCAAGGTAGCGTAAACCGCCGTGTATCAGTTTAGAACTTGCTGAAGAAGTCGCAGATGCGAAGTCATTTGCTTCGTATAAGCCAACACTCAAACCTCGGCCAGCTGCGTCTGCTGCAATACCAGCTCCGTTAATGCCGCCACCGATTACGATCAAGTCTAAGGTAGTGGATGAGCTAGTAGTGGAAGCATTATTTTGTATACTCATAAATTTGACCTCTTGGTGAGCGAACGAGCATTTTAGAACATAATGTAATCCTAGCTCAGGTTTCGTTTGTGATCATCTATTATTTTCGTTTGTGAGCGTTTTGTGTGATTTAGACACAAAAAAACCTCTGTCTAATTAAGGCAGAGGTCATTTGAGGGGGAATTATACGATTGACGTTACTCGTTTTCGGAGTTTGATTCGTTAGCTTCAACCACTTCAAGTGGGATAGAAGCTTCCTTCAAAATTGACAAGATTTCTTCTGGTGGCTGCTTATTGGTAAAGATCATGTTGAGCTGTGCAATATTGCCTAGTTTCACCATAGCATTGCGCCCGAACTTGGTGTGGTCTACGGCAAGAAATACACTACGGCTATTGTCAATTATCGCTTGTTTTACCCGGACTTCGTGGTAATCAAAGTCTAATAGCGAGCCATCGAAGTCGATACCGCTAATGCCGAGAATACCAAAGTCGAGACGGAACTGTTTAACGAAATCGAGGGTAGCCTCGCCAACAATACCGCCGTCTCTGCTGCGGACTTCTCCACCCGCTAAGATGACTTTGATTTCAGGGTTAGGGAAAAGAATGGTCGCAACATTGATGTTGTTGGTGACAACACGCAACTGTTTATGATTTTTATTGAGCGCTCGCGCAACTGCTTCTGGTGTGGTGCCGATATCGATGAATAGTGTGGCACCATCTGGAATGTGTTTGACTACCTCGTCTGCAATGACATCTTTTTCATTGAAGTTGAGCGCTTTACGCGTGTTGTAAGATGTGTTTTCAGAACTGAGAGGAATAGTGGCTCCACCGTGATAACGACGAATTTTGTTGTCATCGGCGAGTTCATTGAGATCGCGTCGGATGGTTTGTGGGCTGACATTGAATCTTTCTACCAACTCATCCGTGCTGACATAGCCTTGTTTTTTCACCAGCTCAACAATCTGCTGGTGTCGAGGTATTTGCTTCACTTACCACTCCCTTGTGCATTGGTAACGGCCAATGCTTCAAATTCGAAGCTCTATTGTGCTCGAATTTGCTCGTTGTGAGAAGTAAGCGAGTTCAGGAATCGGGGATAAAGCGCAAAAAGAGCGCACAAATGGCGCTCTTTTTTTCTTATGGAGATGAGATTAATCTTCTTCGTCGTGAAGTTCAGACCAGGTTTGTGCACATTTCACTGCACGTTTCCAGCCCTTGTAACGACGATTGCGTTTTTCTTCATCATCGTGTGGCTCAAAGGTGCGATCAAGTACCGCTTTATTCTGCAACTCATCAATGCTATCCCAGTAACCAACGGCAAGGCCGGCAAGGTAGGCTGCACCAAGAGCGGTAACCTCAGTTACTTGAGGGCGGTGTACTTCTGTGTTCAATACATCGGATTGGAATTGCATGAGGAAGTTGTTCGCTACTGCACCACCATCGACGCGAAGGTTCGCAAGCTTAATGCCTGAGTCAGCTTGCATCGCATCCAGTACGTCACGAGTTTGATAAGCGATGCCTTCCAATGTTGCACGGATGATATGGTTTGAATTCACACCGCGAGTAAGGCCGACAATCGTGCCACGTGCGTAGGCATCCCAGTATGGAGCGCCTAAACCAGTAAATGCTGGCACGACATAAACGCCGTTTGATGTATCCACTTTTGTCGCGAAGTATTCAGAGTCTTCTGCACCGTTTAGGATTTTCAATTCATCGCGTAGCCATTGGATAGAAGCTCCACCCATGAATACGGCGCCTTCAAGTGCATAAGCTGGTTCGCCTGCAGGACCACAAGCCAAAGTAGTTAGAAGGCCATGTGTCGAAGTGACTTTTTCTTGGCCAGTATTCATTAGCAAGAAACAACCCGTACCGTAAGTGTTTTTCGCTTGACCCGCTTCAACACACATTTGGCCGTAAAGCGCTGCTTGTTGGTCACCTGCGATTCCAGAAATAGGAATACGAGTACCGCCTTTACCACCGATGTTGGTTTTACCGTAAATTTCCGATGAGCGCTTCACTTCTGGCATCATAGATGCTGGGATGCCAAGCTCATCTAACATTTTTTGATCCCAACATAGATCGTTGATGTTAAACAGCATGGTACGCGATGCGTTAGTGTAGTCGGTTACGTGAACGCGACCTTGAGTCATCTTCCAAACTAACCAAGTATCGACAGTACCAAACAACAGCTTACCTGCTTCTGCGTCTTCTCGTGCGCCTTCAACATTGTCCAGAATCCATTTAACTTTGGTACCGGAGAAGTAAGGGTCAAGCACCAAACCAGTGTTGTCACGTACATAGTTTTCGAGACCGCGTGCTTTTAAATCTTCACAGATATCAGCAGTACGGCGACATTGCCATACAATCGCATTGTAAACGGGTTTACCTGTTTCTTTGTTCCAGACGATAGTCGTTTCACGCTGGTTAGTAATACCGATAGCCGCTAATTGGTCGCTACGGATGCCAGACTTAGCTAGAGCTTCTACTAAGGTAGAGCTTTGTGTTGCCCAGATCTCCATTGGATCATGTTCAACCCAACCAGCTTCTGGATAAATCTGAGTAAATTCGCGTTGCGCGACGCTTACGATGTTCGCATCATGATCAAGAATCACTGCGCGAGAGCTTGTTGTACCTTGGTCTAGGGCAACAATGTATTTTTGCTCAGTCATGGTAAGAATCCTTTTGTTTCGTTATTTATATTTTAGTAAATGTTCGAGTTACGTCAGTTTTAAGCTCTAGCTTCTTCTGTTTCTTCTTCCGTCTCACATTGGTTTGGAATCGTGCAACCGTGACCTTGTTGTGGAAGGTAAGCGGCAATCGCTTTTGGATACAACCAACCACCAAAACACGCACCTGCAATCGGAGCAAGTAAAGGCACGATAAAGTAAGGAATGTCTTTAGCACCTGTCAGAGCGTAATCCCAACCAGCGAAGTAAGCGAACAGCTTCGGTCCAAAGTCACGAGCAGGGTTCATCGCAAAGCCTGTTAGTGGGCCAAGTGAACCACCGATGACGGCAATCAAAATACCGATCAATAGAGGGTTCATTGCGCCACGTGCCGCGCCGTTGTTTTCATCGCCCAGAGCCAGAATCGCAAACATCAGCACAGCAGTGATAACGAATTCCACAGCAAAAGCACCAAAGAAAGATAGGGAGGCATGCGGATAGGTTGAGAAGATACCAGCAGTTGCTAGTGCATCTTGGCTGCTGCGAACGAAGTTATGAGCGATTTCGTAGTCGGTGAAAAGGTTGCTGTATAAGCTGTAAACCAACGCAGCAGAACAGAATGCCCCAAGCATTTGCGCGATAATGTATGGCACCACTTTCGCCTTATCAAAACCATGGAACATAGCAAGTGCGATGGTAACGGCAGGGTTGATGTGTGCACCAGAGACGCCAGCCGTACAGTAAATCGCGATGGCGACACCGAAGCCCCATACAATACTGATTTCCCATTGTCCAAATGATGCGCCTGTTAGAACTAAGGCTGCAACACAGCCTACGCCGAAGAAAATAAGTAGTCCTGTACCGATAAACTCGGCCAAACATTCTCCGAGCAGAGAGGGGTGTTTGTTCGTTGTCATGTTAAAAGTCCTTTGATCATTTTTGCCTGTCTAGCACGATACTATTGTGCATATATAAACGTTTGCGAAAACAAACGAGCGTTAAAAATGAGCGTTTGAGCATAAATTTGTTAATCAAAGTCTTCGTTTTTGTTAAATGGCGCATCTTTTAACCGGAAAAGAACACAACGAAAATAATTTATTTGTCACGAGGCCAGTGTTGAGAGCGCTCAAATTACCGATGTGAAAAAGAATGCACAACTGGTAAGAGGAGTTTTGTGAAGCTGCTACGTGCTTGGAGATTTATTGCACAGAACTTGTGTAGCAATTAACCCTAAAGGAGTAGCGGAATGTCAAATGTATCAAGGGATAGCAGTGATATAAAAAATACGCTGTCATGTTTGGACTTTTAGAAACAATCGTCATCCCATTGGTACCAATAGGATGAGTTGATAAGAGAATAAACGCTGTTAATGTCTTGTGTTTGTGAATCATTGCTTCGGCTTGTATTCAAATAAAAATTGTTTTTTTTATTTCGTTTGATGCTAAACGTGATCGTTTTTCAGCTTTTTAGTTATTAGTTGGTTCGGAGCGAGTAGGGCAGGCGTAAATCGCCCTTTTTACGGTTAGTTTATGTTCTAATTCGAGCCTTTGTTTCAAAGGTTTCGAATTGGAATGCTCAAGTGAGAGGTTTGAACATCAGTTTCATATTAACGAATCTTGAGTAAAGTTGAACGATGATCTAATTAATGCTCATATAATTTACTGTATTTACTTATATTTAATCCATGTGCAACATTTGTCACAGAAATAAAATCCTAACTCCATACAATTCATGAACTTTCGAACGAAGATTTATTTTGTTTCGTTCGCTCCTTTTGTGTTTTTACCATCGCATACAAAATAATGAGGTTCCTATGTTTGGAATATTCAAACCTAAGGCGCACATTGATCGTCTGTCCCCTGGCAGCATCGATAGCACCTACTCTCGCCTCCGTTGGCAACTCTTTATCGGTATCTTTGTTGGCTACGCCGGTTACTATCTAGTTCGTAAAAACTTCAGTTTGGCGATGCCTTATCTTATCGAGCAAGGCTTTAGCCGCGGAGACTTAGGTGTCGCCTTGGCAGCTGTTTCCATTGCATATGGTCTCTCTAAGTTTCTAATGGGCAGCGTTTCAGACCGCTCCAACCCTCGCTATTTCCTTAGTGGCGGCCTATTGATGTCTGCATTAGTGATGTTTTGCTTTGGCTTTATGCCATGGGCGACTGGTAGCGTCACTGCGATGTTCATTTTGCTTTTCTTAAACGGTTGGTTCCAAGGGATGGGGTGGCCTGCTTGTGGCCGAACCATGGTGCACTGGTGGTCACGTAAAGAGCGTGGTGAGATCGTTTCGGTTTGGAACGTGGCGCACAACGTGGGTGGCGGCTTGATTGGTCCACTATTTATTCTTGGCCTGTGGGCATTTAATGATGATTGGCGCACTGCATTTTATGTTCCTGCATTTTTCGCCACGTTGGTTGCTGTGTTTGTTTGGATGACGGTTCGCGATACCCCTCAGTCTTGTGGTCTGCCTCCGATTGAAGAGTACAAAGACGATTACCCAGATGACTATGACAAGTCCCATGAACAAGAAATGACAGCGAAGGAAATCTTCTTCAAATACGTCTTCAACAACAAACTTCTTTGGTCGATTGCAATTGCAAACGCATTTGTTTACCTAATTCGTTACGGCGTACTGGACTGGGCACCTGTTTACCTAAAAGAAGCGAAGGATTTCTCGGTAGATAAATCGTCATGGGCTTATTTCTTATACGAATGGGCTGGCATTCCAGGAACACTATTGTGTGGTTGGATCTCTGACAAATTGTTCAAAGGTCGTCGTGCACCTGCTGGTATCTTATTTATGGTGCTAGTGACAGTTGCAGTGATGGTTTATTGGTTTAACCCTGCGGGCAACCCAACAGTAGATATGATGGCGCTTATTGCAATTGGCTTCCTAATCTATGGTCCGGTTATGCTGATCGGTTTGTACGCACTTGAACTCGCTCCGAAGAAAGCCGCAGGTACTGCCGCTGGTCTTACTGGTTTGTTTGGATACCTGGGTGGGGCAGTTGCCGCAAACGCGATTTTGGGCTACACCGTAGACCACTTTGGCTGGGATGGTGGCTTTATCATCTTAGTGGGTTCTTGTATTACTTCTATCGTGTGTTTGATGTACGCCTTCTTAGGTGAACGTGCGCACCACGAGCAAAAAGAGCGCGAGAAGGAAGCGCTAGCGTAATATTTATTTAAAGAGGCAGTGGAATACTGCCTCTTCGCTTTATCAAGGAAATAACAATGAAAACAAAGTCAGTATGTCTTACTTTTTTAGCACTTAGCCTCTCTGCTGGTGCGATTGCGAAGCCGCTTGTCATTGCGCACCGTGGCGCATCGGGCTACTTGCCTGAGCACACGCTAGAAGCCAAAGCACTTGCTTACGCAATGAAACCTGACTACATAGAGCAAGATGTGGTAATGACGAAAGACGACCAGTTGGTCGTGTTGCATGACCATTATCTCGATCGCGTAACGGATGTTGCGGAGCGTTTTCCTGATCGTGCACGTAAAGATGGTCGTTATTACGCGATTGATTTCACTCTGGCGGAAATCAAATCCTTGCGAGTTACCGAAGGGTTCAACATCGATGAGAAAGGCAACAAAGTAGCGGGCTATCCAACCCGATTCCCTATGTGGAAATCTGACTTCACCGTGCCGACGTTTGCTGAAGAGATTGAGCTGATCCAAGGCTTAAACAAAACGCTGGGTTATGACATCGGTATTTACCCAGAAATTAAAGCGCCTTGGTTCCATCGTCATGAAGGTAAGGACATTTCTAAAGCAGTACTTAAAGTCTTGAAGCAGTACGGTTACGGCTCTCAAGACGACAAAGTCTACCTTCAGTGTTTTGATGCGAATGAACTTCAACGCATCAACAGTGAACTCATGCCTGCAATGGACATGGACTTAAAGCTCGTTCAGCTTATGGCTTACACGGACTGGAACGAAACTATGGTGTACAAAGGCGACAAGGCAACACCATACAGTTATGACTGGATGTTCGAAGCCGACGGAATGAAGAAAGTAGCGAGTTACGCGGAAGGAATTGGACCTTGGAAGCCGATGCTGGTGGATGATAAGTCAACCAAAGACAATATCATCATCAAGCCGTTGATGAAGGCTGCAAAAGACGCTGGCTTGCAAGTGCATCCATACACGTTCCGCGCCGATCCCGGACGCATTCCAGCGTACACTGACAGCTTTGAAGGCATGATGGATGTGTACTACAACCAAGTAAAAGTGGATGGTTTGTTTACTGATTTCCCAGATAAAGCGGTCAGCTTTTTAAATCAGTAATCACGCATTTTGACTTAAGCTAAAAAATCCCCCAACAGTTTCCTGCTGGGGATTTTTCTTAACTACTTATTAGTTGTTTTTATGCAGTTCGCTGTTCAGTTCAACCGCGCTCTTGTTTGCAAGACACTCAATTTGACCTGTTACAGAGTTACGACGGAACAGTAGGTCAGAAACACCAGCAAGATCGCGTGCTTTCACCACTTCGACTTCTTGACCGTCAGAATCTAGCATGCGTACTTTAGAACCAGCAGTTACGTATAGACCTGATTCGATAGTACAACGGTCACCCATTGGGAAGCCAAGACCTGCGTTCGCGCCTAGTAGCGAGTTTTCACCTATAGAAACCACAACTTTACCGCCGCCAGATAGCGTACCCATGATAGATGCGCCGCCGCCGATGTCAGAGCCGTTACCAACCACTACACCAGCAGAGATGCGACCTTCAACCATGCTCACGCCAGTTGTACCTGCGTTGAAGTTGATGAAGCCTTCGTGCATTACCGTTGTGCCTTCGCCAACGTGTGCGCCAAGACGTACGCGAGAAGTGTCAGCGATACGAACGCCAGTTGGTACCACGTAGTCCACCATTTTAGGGAACTTGTCTACGCAATCTACGCTTAGTGCACGACCCGCTAGGCGAGCTTCGATTTGACGCTCTGCCAGTTCAGGTAGGTCGATTGGACCTTCGTTAGTCCATGCGATGTTGTGTAGTAGACCGAAGATACCGTCTAGTACCGTGCCGTGCGGTTGAACTAGGCGGTTAGAGATAAGTTGAAGTTTTAGGAAGCCTTCAGCAACGCTTTGTGGCTGCTCGTCAGTTGCAAGGATAACCAGTACAAGTGGTTGTGCTGATTCTGCTGCTTTTGCTGCGAAAGAAGCGTTTGCCGCATCGCCGTTTGCTTCAAATGCTGCTGCCAGTTCTGCGCTTTGTGCTGCAGAGATCTCGATAGCTTGGTTGCCTTGCTCGTAACCTGCTACTGCTGCTAGTGCGTTAACAAGCGCTTCGCTTGGGTTAAGAACTGGGTTTGGGAAAAACGCTTCGATGATTTTGCCGTCGCGGTTTTTAGTTGCCGTACCAAAGGCTAGAGAGAAGAAAGCCATAGTTGATCTCCATGTGTTGAGTCTTGTGTCTCGTCTGTTCACTGACAAGAAATAATTAAGTTGTCAGTCATCATAAAGAGAGTGTTGGGGAGTTTAAAGAGGGGAAATGGAGAAAGTCCGTAGATGGATACCTTTTGTCTTTTTAGAGATATGTTTGTCTGATGAGAAATGTGGCTACGAGGTGGTCTATTGGGGGAGTTTTGCTGAAACGATAGAAGGCAGTTTCTTGTCTCGGCTCTAGAAAGAAAGGGCGTTTTCCTATTCTGGCGAGTTCTTTCGAGATACAGAGGTATGTTTTTAATTGTTTAGAACAAGGTGTCGTATAAGTTCAAATAAATTTGGCGCAAGCTTGAGGCGGCTCGGTTTTGAGATAAATAATTCTTTATATTCATATTGATTCATATTAAGGTTGATCTACGTTTTTAAGCATTTTCAATGAGATCAGTATGGGTAAAAAAGTCGTTACGGTTACAACGTCTGAGCTGGAAAGAGATTTGTTTAATGTGACTGGTGATAAGTTATTCGCTTCCAAGCAAGCTTCGCAATTTCAAATATTTTATGCAGGTTCAGTGATAGATTCTATTAAGTATAAGAGAGGGGTGATATCCAAAGATGATCTTTTACTTAATCAACATATAAGGTGGGAGCATAATAAGGCCCATAGTTATCGCTTGTCCAAAAACATCCTTAAAAAAACAGGGCAATGTCGTCCTAAGAATGTAGCTGCTCATCATATTGTATCATGGAAAGACATTAGAGCTGCAAAGTCCAGAATGAGGCTATCAGCATTTCGAATCGATATAGATAGTGCGGAAAATGGTGTATTTTTACCAAGATGGAATAAACATGTGCCCCATTCGCAAATGGTTGAAGCTTATTCTCACTCCTGTATCCATACTTCATTTTACTATTTGAACGTTGAACATTTACTTGAAAATACGATTGCTCAGGATGCAGATAGAGAAGATATCGTTGAGGTTTTAGAGGATATTGGAGACGACTTGAAAATGGGCATGTTTCCAATAACCAGAAAAATAAGGGCGAATGAAATTGCAGTTTAAAAAACAAACTTTTACTAAGGTATTTGGTATTCAGCCAGATGTGGATAAATATTTATATCTAGAGCACACGAGCCTATTGGGTTTAGACGACGTGAATAATGAAGTTTTACCAATATTCAATGGAGCTTCAAAAATATCAACTTGGCAACCATTGACACTTGATTGGCTCCGGCATGATGATTCCGATGACTTAATAAAACCAATGATTGCTGCCTGGGGTAGCTGTACGTACGTAGTTCGCCATGATATTGCGAGCTTGTTCAAAGATACGCTCGGAGATTGTTGTGAATTCCTACCTGTAAATGTGGATAACTCCATTTGGTATGCACTTAATGTGACTTCTAAATTGGATGCATTACATACTGAACTGTGCGAGATAAACTACAAGCCAAATGGCAGAGTTCATAGAACTAGACCATATAAGCGTTTTGTTATTGATCGTGCTAAAGTTTCAACCCCGAGGCTCTTCAAATTAAGTGGTTCTCCAATAAGCATCTATACTTCAAATATCGACAATAGCTTTTTAAATCTAGTGACTAAAAACGAGTTTACCGGGGTTAGTTTTTATGAAATAGAGAGTGTTTAACTTCAGGAATAAAAAAACGCCGCATAATGCGACGTTTTTTCTAAACAAATGAGAGGCTTATGCAGCGTCTTCTTGCTCGCTATCTTCTTCAACAGCTTCAAGCTTCTTTGCTTTTTTTGGTGCAGGTTTACGTTTTGCACCAAGAGCGTAAAGCACTTCTTCTTTGTTTTGCGCAAGGAACATTGCAAGATCTTCTTGCTTACCTTCGTCTTCTAGAAGTTCACTTTTACCCAGCAGTGAGAATAACTCGTCTGCCATATCCAGCATTTTGTCGTATGCGTCAGCTTCCGCTTTAGAGGTAAAAGTCATTTTCTCTTCTCCATTGCGTTCTACCACGTACTTGACGATTACAGCCATGGTTGGTCCCCTAATTTGGTGTATTGATACTGGCTTTTTATACAGTTTTTGACCAATCAAGTCTAGCGACAAGCCTCAGAATGAGAGACACGTACAACTAACTGACTAGCATTTAAACTATCTTGGTTTCACTTTGCGGATTTGTCCGCCAAAGGAAGGTTTGTTGGTCGCTCCCAATCTTGGCAAAATTCGATAAACGTTTTGAGCAATGGGCTTTGATATTTCTCTTTATGAACCAGTAACCAGAAGCGACGTTTCATATCTAAAGGCATGTCGAGCAGTTTTACGCGGCCGTCACGAATAGCAGGTTCTGCAGACAAACGTGACAAACAGCCCAAGCCTAACCCTGCCGATACTGAGTTGATCAACGCTTCGGTGGTATTGAGCTGAAAAGCTTCATGCCAATGTTCCAAGCGCGGCGCGACAACGCGCATAAAAAATTCGCGTGAACCAGAGCCTGCCTCTCGCAATATCCATTCACTGTTTTCTAGCTCGGTTAAGTTTACTGGCCCTTCGTGCGCGGCTGGGGAATTGGGCGCGCAAATCACGCACATTTCATCTTCGCTAAACTGGGTAGACTGCAATTCAGGGTGAAGTGTTTTGCCTTCAATGAGGGCTATGTCTAACTCGTAATCGGTCAGCATGTCGCAGATTTGTGCGGAGTTAGAAATGAACAGACTTTGAGAACGATGGTTCGTTTGCTGACGAAATTCGCTAAGCAAATAGGGCGCGACTTGGTTGCCAATGGTGTCGCTGGCACCAATGCGAAGTTGGCCCGATAGCGCTTGGTCACCATCGAAAATGCTCTCGATGTCCTTGGCTCGGTTGAGTAATTCATCCGCCAGTGGCAGTAGTTTTTGACCTTCTTGGTTCAAAATCAGTCGGTTATTAACACGATCAAATAAGTGATGGCCGATCTGCTTTTCTAATTCTGAGAGTGCCATGCTCACTGCGGCTTTCGATAAAAAGAGACTATCAGAAGCCGCTGTGAGCGTTTTGTGCTGCGTGATCGTCGTAAACACTTTCAGTTGTTTAAGAGAAATGTGACTTGCCATACCCCACCGTTAAGTAATTCTGAACGTTTGTTTTAAATAATTAGATATATCGGAACGAAGTGCAAGCGTATTATACGTCTCATCAAGAGTGAGTCTGGTTGAGGTCATCATGATTCAAAGAACAAAAGCAAAAGTAATGGGAGCGCCAACTCCAATGGCGGGTTTGGCTCTTGGTATTGCAAGCTTGGGCTGGAGTTGGGAAAACTTCGCCGAATTACATGGCTACGGACAGTGGATTAGTGCGGGTATCGCGAGCATATTGTTGGCTATATTGGCAACCAAGTTTTTGCTACATAATCATCTATTGAGACAAGATCTTGCTCATCCGGTTGTGGGCAGCGTGGTTCCGACATTTGCGATGGGCACTATGGTGGTATCGAACTCTCTCGGCCATTTTTACCCATTAGCTGGCGATGCGCTTTGGCTGATTGCGGTGGTTTTGCACATCGTATTCTTGGTGAGCTTTGTTTACCATCGCGCCAAAGATTTTGAATTGCACCACATGGTTCCTAGTTGGTTTGTACCGCCTGTGGGTATCATCGTTGCGGATGTGTCTTTCTCTGGCAACCCTATGTTAGCACCAGTGGCACAAGGTGCATTGATGTTTGGTATGGTGGCGTACGCGATCATGTTGCCGATGATGATTTACCGTTTCATGTTTACCCATGAAATTCCGGATGCAGCAAAACCAACCATGGCAATTATGGCGGCGCCAGCAAGTCTATCATTGGCAGGGTACTTAACGGTCACTGCGACACCATCACCAGTGATCATCGCTATGCTATTTGGTATCGCGGTATTGATGACAGCCATCATATATCTCGCGTTCTTTAAATTGCTTAGACTGCCATTCAGCCCTGGCTATGCAGCGTTTACCTTCCCGATGGTGATCGGTGCGACGGCGCTGTTTAAAATGGCGAATTGGATGGAGTTGCAAGGATTGGCTGCGCACTATGTTCAACAAGTGCGAGGCTTAGCTGGTCTTGAGTTGATTGTGGCAACATTTGTTGTCTCTTATGTGGCCTTACAATACATCAACAACTTGTTGATTCAGCCACGCTTGATGCACGCTCATCACGCTTAAATAGCAGATAGGAAAAAGCCTCTTGGTCTTACAACCAAGAGGCTTTTTTATTTCAATCGGCGTCGATGTTGGACGCTAGCCTTTTTTGTAAAATCGCGACATCTCATCCAGAGAATGACGAATGATATCGACAGGAACTTTCTGTTCTTTCTCGACTTTTAGCTGGCGATTCAGTTGCTGAGAGTGCCCGCCAGGGTTGACCACAAGCATCAGTTCTTTGCCGACCAATGCATAGTTGTAGTAGCTGCCTGCAATATACCAATCGCGAGAGGCAGAGCTATCAAACAAGTTATGACCAACGCTGTATGAACTCGTTGTGCCTTGAACGTCAAACAGCGTATTCATCATGGTTGGCACGACGTCAAAATGGATCGTGCGGTAATCAACTTGCTCTGGCTGACGATTTGGCATGTACACGTAAAGAGGCACATGCACTTGAACGTCACTGTAATTACCCGTGTGGCCCCAATAGTTCATCTTATGGTCATTAAACTCTTCACCATGATCTGATGAAATCACCACAATGGTGTTGTCTAAGTCGACGTTTTTCAGCACATCACCAATCAAGCTGTCGATGTAGTACAACGAGTTCTTGTATCGATTGTGGTAAAGCGAAGCGTCAAAATCGTTGTTGAGCAAAATGTGGTCAACGCGTTCCCAGTATGGTTTGAATTTCGCAAATTCAGGTTCAGGAAACACCGTGCCGTGGGCGGCATCGTAGAACAGAAAACCAAAGTACGGCTTGTCGCTGTCCTGCTTTTGGAACTCGATGAACTTGTCTGTTATCTGCTGATCGCGCTCGACAGCTGTTTCCCCAGTTTGTTTCAGGGTCAAATCCGACACTTTTTTGAATACCGTGCGAGAGAGTGGCGGACTGGTGAGCGGTGCTGAGCCAAAAATGCCCATGCGGTAGCCTTCTGCTTGCAGCGTATCCATAAACACAGGAGAGCGTTGACTTGCGTAAAAGCTTTCCCAGTAGGTCGCGGGCAAGCTGTAAAACAGGCTGAAAATACCCGCTTGAGTTGAGTTGCCGCCGCTCATATGTTGTGTGAAATTCACCGTTTTTTCGGCGAACTTGCTGACATTTGGCATGACTTCCGGCGTCGCATCACTGTAGCGCCACGCGTCAACCAAGATAAACAAAACATTGGGCTGTTTCTCTTTGCTTTGCACTTGAATCGGCGCAAGCGGGTAGTTGAGTGAGCTACGTTCAATGTTGGTTAACTCTACGCGGTTCTTCGATGCAATGTTCTCATCCACTAGGTCGTGTTTGTAAATAAATTTACGAGCCGTCAGCGGGTAGTAAAGTGGCCAGTTATTCGAAAACTGACTGACTTCATCGTCGTAAAGTGCGTTTTTGTACGCATGAATCATCTGTGTGCTAAGCAATACAGCAAACCAAACGCTGATCAAAACGAACTTAGCTCGGCTTTCTGACAGTTGATTACTTACCCAAACGGTACAGGCGAGCCCGATCACCAGAACGGCAACTTCACTGACGAAGATAAGCCAACTCATCCAAGAAATATCGAAGACATCACCGCCACCTTCGAAAAACATACGGATTAATAGGGCGTTGATGTGAAGTTTGTATTGCTGAAAAACGAGGATATCGACTTTAAACATGATCAATAGACAGATCGCGATAGCGATCACGATACCTTTGAATGCTCGAGTCGGTAGAAAAGAGAGCAATAAACTCAACAACATAAATGGAAGAGCGATCAAGCCCAGCCAGCCATATTGAGTCGAAACCAAATAGTAACCTTGCAACAAGGTTAGCGGTTCATTCTGATTGTTAGACAACACAAAAGGATAACAAGCGATCGACAGGTACACTGCAAAGCAAGCAAAAAAAGCAATCAGCCAAGCGCTGTTGGAAGACAGTTTGCGAAACATACTTTTTGTTTGTTTATAAATTATGGGTAGAGGGAGTATAAAACAGTGTTTTTTATTATGGAATAGTTGCGACGAATGTCACATTTTGTATGGAAGTGTCAGACTTGATTGACATGTGAAAATTCAGAAGATTCATACTCTATTTGAGTGATATATAACCTTTTGTTTTTTCCGAACGCGAGATCACTGCGGGTTTAAATAGGGCTGTGCTAAGCTAGCTAACAGTTTCAATCGGCGCTCGGTATTCCCAATTTGTTTACTGTTTATCACTCCAACCAAGTTGACGTTCTTAAATCACTCCTTGTCGAACTGATTCGAATCAGTCCGCTGGAAAACCCGTTCGAAAAAGAACAAATTCTGGTTCAAAGTCCAGGCATGTCCCAGTGGCTAAAAATGGAATTGGCCAAAGAGTTTGGTGTTGCCGCGAACATTGATTTTCCGCTCCCTGCGACTTTCATTTGGGAAATGTTTACGCAGGTATTGCCAGACGTGCCAAAACGCAGTGCGTTTAACAAAGAAGCGATGACGTGGAAGTTGATGCATTTGCTTCCGGGGCTTCTCAACCAAGAGGTGTTTTCGCCGTTAGCGCAGTACCTCAAAGATGACAGTGACCACTCTAAGCTGTATCAGCTGGCTGAGAAAATTGCCGATATTTTCGATGGTTACTTGGTGTATCGTCCGGAATGGATCGCAAGTTGGGAAGCCGGGAAGAGTGTGGCAGAGTTGGAAGATGAGCATCCGTGGCAGCCGATCTTATGGCAAGCGTTGTATGATCACACTGTGTCGTTAGGGCAGTCTCCATATCACCGTGCCAACCTTTATGAGCACTTTATCGACACGTTAGCGAGTTTTAACGGCAATTTTGACCATTTACCCAAGCGTTTGTTTGTTTTTGGCATTTCTTCGTTGCCGCCTCGCTATATGGATGCGCTAAAAGCAATTGGCGAACACATCGACGTGCATCTGATGTTCACTAACCCTTGTCGTTATTACTGGGGTGAAGTTCGAGATCGCAAATATCTGGCTCGTTTGGCGGCGAAACATCGTCAGCACGTTGTGTGGCAGGACGATCACTCGGAAGTGCAAGGTGAAACTGAGCAACTGAAAGGATCACTGGAAGATAATGTGATCGATGAGCTGCACACCGATGTGGTCGGAAACAGTCTGTTGGCGTCCATGGGTAAACTCGGGCGCGACAATATGTATCTGTTGTCTCAGCTGGAATCTCATGAAATTGAAGCCTTTGTTGATGTTGAGCGCGACAGTCTGCTCCATCAATTGCAAGCGGATATTCTCAATCTTGAAGAACATCAAGATGACCAACAGATTGAAAACAGTCATCACAAACAAGTGGTTAGCTTGGGTGATAAATCACTGAGCCTACACGCTTGTCACAGCCCGATGCGTGAAGTGGAAGTGCTGCATGATCAACTATTGGCGATGTTCGATGCTGACTCAACGTTAAAACCGCGCGATATTATCGTGATGGTCGCGGACATCAACGCTTACAGCCCTGCGATTCAGGCGGTCTTTGGTAACGCACCGGGTGAGCGTTTTATTCCCTATTCGATTTCTGACCGAACCGCCGATCAAGAGAGCCCAATTCTGGCCGCATTTATGCAGTTGGTGAACTTACCCAATACGCGCTGTTTGGCATCAGAACTACTCGAACTTTTGGAAACTCCGGCGATATTAAAGCGTTTTGAACTCAGCGAAGATGATTTCTTACAAGCCAAACAATGGGTTGAGGAATCGGGGATTCGCTGGGGGTTGGATGCCAATACCGGACGCGAATTTGAACTGCCGGAAACCCGTCAAAACACATGGCAATTTGGTATTCAACGCATGTTGCTTGGCTACGCGATGCCAGAATCCGCAGGTTTGTTTGAAACCGAGCAAGGCAGTTTATCTCCGTACAACGAAGTGCAAGGCATGGGTGCAGAGCTGGCGGGCAAGTTGGCACACTTTATCCAACAAATTAGCACTTATCGAAGCAAACTTTCTCATGTTCAGACTATTGATGGTTGGCGAGAGACTTTGGTTTCACTGCTGGATGACTTCTTCTCAGTTGAGTTAGAAGGCGAAATGGCGCTCAAATCCATTCGCGATACGCTCAGCCAACTCAAAGAGCAATTAGCTGATGCCGCATTTGATGATGCGTTGTCGCCGTCGATCATCAGCCAATACCTTCAAAACAAATTATCTGGCACACGAGTCAGCCAGCGCTTCCTGGCTGGTCAAGTGAACTTTTGTACCCTGATGCCGATGCGCTCTATTCCGTTTAGAACCGTTTGTCTACTGGGGATGAATGACGGCGTGTACCCACGCTCCATGCCGCCAGAAGGCTTTGACTTGATGACCGGAAGAACCAAACCGGGCGACCGTTCGCGTCGAGATGATGACCGTTACCTATTCCTCGAAGCAATGCTATCGGCACAGCAAACGCTCTACATCAGTTATGTTGGCCGTTCAATCCAAGACAATACCGAGCGAGTACCTTCGGTTCTGGTTTCTGAGCTGATGGAATACTGCCACCAAAACTATTGTTTAAGTGGTGATGAAGCGTTGCCCGTTGATGAGCCTGGCGACAACTTATTAAATGCGTTGGTGAATACCCACGCCATGGTGCCGTTTAGCCCAAGTGCGTTCCAAGGCATGCACGCCAGCTACGCGAAAGAGTGGATTCCAGCGGCATTAACTCAAAGTAGTCAATCGCAAGGCTATGTTCGTCGTGATTTTAATCGGGCATTAGACGACTATCTGTTAGGAGCGACGTTCCCACTTGAGCTCGACTTAGTCGAGTTGCAACGTTTCTGGCGCTTACCTGTGCAGTATTTTTTCAATCGTCGTTTAAAAGTAATCTTTGAACCGCCACTACCGGTGATGGAGGACGACGAACCCTTTGTTTTAGGTGGTTTGGAGAGCTATCAAATGCGTGATGAGCTGTTAGAAACCTTGCTTGAAACGACATTGATGCAGCCAGAGAAAAAAACAGAGGTACTTAAACACTTTATGAGTCAACAGCGCGCGCAAGGCAAACTGCCGGTGGGGGCGTTTGGTGATATCGAATTTGAAACTAACCGAGTTCAGGCGGAAGAGCTGGTGGATAAACTGGCGTTTTTATCTGGTGCGCCTCAAGACGATTTGGAAATCGACCTGACGTTTGATTCCTTGTTTGAGCGAAATGAAGGCGAAGAGAAAAACGTTCGCCTAACAGGTTGGCTGACTCAATGCTACCAATCCGGTTTGATTCGCTATAGAAGCGGTAAGATTCGCTCGCAGGATTACCTTGCTGCGTGGATCGATCACCTTGCCATGTCGGCGTCGGGTCATGCTAAGAAAACTCACATCATTGGTTACGATCGTAAAGAAGGCGCGCTGCATTTGATCTACCCAGAAATTGCCGATGCGCAGTATGCCAAACAGCTACTGACTGAATTAGTTCGCTTATTTTTCGAAGGCATGACTAAGCCTTTGCCTTATTTCCCGAAAACGGCGTTGGCTTGTGTTGAAGCGGGCTTTAGCCGCGGTCAGTGGGTAGATTACGAAGAGAAATCTTTGAAGAAAATGGCTGACGCATTCAATGATGGCTTCATGAGCCCGGGCGAAGGCAGTAATGCGTACATCTCTCGAATTTGGCCTGCTTGGAATGATGAGTTGGCCTCAGAAGTTCGTTTGCTGACAGCATTAGTACTGCAAGGTGCGCGCTTAGCGGTTCAAGACGCTGATGATGTAAAAGCGTAATAAAGACAGCTGGATAAAGAGAAGGAAGAGTAGGGTGGCCGCCAGAAAATCATTATTTTTTGTAGGGCGTTCGCTGTACGGCCACAAGGTCAGAGGGACCATGATACTTTTGTTTAATTCATTTGAGTTGTGCCGCCAAAAAGGTTTGGCTTATCTCGTGGGGCGCATACTAACGGTACGTCTTATGGATAACCGTGAGAAAGATCTCACAAAGCTCTAAATTATCCAACTTGTTAAACATATTAATAGAATTTTTAACTATAGATCACATTTATTAGGTGATACGTCCTAGTAAATAATCCGGAGAGATTCAGCGTTATGGATCAAATGTCAGGTGCAGAGTGTCCTCTACATACGTTAGACCGCACAGAGCAACCTCAACCAACGCCACTAGAACCGATGACGTTTCCTCTGCACGGTGCGAGGTTAATCGAGGCATCAGCAGGTACAGGTAAAACCTTCACTATTGCAGGTTTATATCTGCGTCTTTTGCTTGGTCATGGCAGCGCGGAAACTCGACATCGCGTACCGCTTACGGTCGACCAAATTCTGGTTGTAACCTTTACCGAAGCGGCAACTGCGGAATTACGCGATCGTATCAGGGCAAGAATCCATGATGCGCGAATCGCGTTTGCGCGTGGACAGAGTTCCGACCCGGTGATCCAACCTTTGCTTAATGAGTTTGACGATCACAAGCAAGCCGCAGAAATTTTATTGCAGGCAGAGCGTCAGATGGACGAGGCGGCGGTCTACACCATTCACGGTTTTTGCCAACGTATGCTAACGCAAAATGCGTTTGAATCTGGCAGCCGATTTAATAACGAGTTTGTGACCGATGAAAGTCACCTAAAAGCGCAAGTTGTAGCCGATTACTGGCGCCGCAATTTCTACCCGTTGCCATTTACCTTGGCTGGAGAAATTCGCCAGCTATGGGGCTCTCCATCTGCGTTGTTGTCTGACATCAGCAATTACTTAACTGGTGCGCCGTTAAGCCTTTCTGTTCCAGCAATGAAAGGCAGTTTGGCTGATCTTCATACTGAAAATTTGAAAAAAATTGATGAATTAAAAGCACAGTGGCGAGAAAGCCAAGATGGCTTCTTAACGCTGATTTCGTCTTCAGATGTAAATCCGAGAAGTTACAACAAAAAGTCTCTGCCGACGTGGTTGGAGGCGGTAAGCGCTTGGGCTGCAACGGAAACTACAGGTTACGATTATCCAGACAAGCTGGAGAAATTCGCGCAAAACGTCTTGTTGGAAAAAACACCGAAAGGCAGTGCGCCGCAGCATGCGGTATTTGAAGCCATTGAAACATTTCTTGCCAATCCAATCAGCTTAAAAGCGCCACTGCTTGCTCATGCGATTGAGCATTGTCGTGCAATGCTGGCCAACGCGAAAAATCAAAAACAGTGGCTCTCTTTCGATGATTTGCTGACGCAACTTTCTGCTTCTATCGATACGGACGAAAGCGAGCTTTTAGCGGCGCGTATTCGTACTTTGTATCCCGTCGCAATGATTGACGAGTTCCAAGATACCGACCCGCTTCAATACAGTATTTTCAGCCGTATTTATCTGAATAATCCGGAATGTGGTTTGTTTATGATCGGTGATCCCAAGCAGGCGATTTATGGCTTTCGTGGCGCAGACATTTTCACTTATATCAAAGCGCGTAACCAAGTAAGTGCCCACTATACGTTAGGAACCAACTGGCGTTCTAGCGCAGATATGGTGCAGGCGGTAAACCAAGTATTTGCTTTGCCAGACAGTCCATTTATCTATGATTCAGATATTCCGTTCTTACCCGTTAAGTACAGTCCCAATGCCGAAAAACGCATTTGGACTATGGGTGGCCAAAAGCAACCGGCGCTGACTTATTGGTTGCAAGAAGCGGACGATAAACCGCTACCAAAAGGCGAGTATTTGACTCGAATGGCAGAGGCGACTGCAAGCCAAATCCAAACTATTTTGACGCAGGCTCAACAGGGGCAAGCGTGTCTGGTGAATGGCGAAAAACAGAAAGCGGTTCAAGCGGGCGATATCGCGGTGTTGGTTCGAACAGGTAGTGAAGGTCGAATGATCAAACAAGCGCTGGCTGAACAAGGCATTGCCAGCGTGTACCTGTCTAACCGAGACAGTGTGTTTACCAGTTCAGTGGCGCAGGATCTACAGCGTTTGCTGCAAGCGGTGCTGACTCCAGAAAATGACCGTGCGCTGCGTGCAAGTCTTGCCTCTGAGCTGTTTGCCCTTGATGCAGCAAGTTTGGATGCACTTAATAACGATGAAATTGTGTGGGAAAACGCCGTAAACGAATTCAAAGAATATCGCAAACTTTGGGTTCAGCGTGGTGTGCTGCCGATGCTGCGGGCGGTGATCAGCAAACGCCATATTGCCGAGCGATTACTAGAAGAAGGCGCGAGTTCACAGGGTGAAAATGGTGAGCGAGTGCTTACCGATTTAATGCACATCGGTGAACTGCTTCAACAAGCCAGTAATGAACTGGACAGCGATCACGGTCTACTGCGTTGGCTCGCTCAGTCTATCAGTGATGCGGAAAACGGTTTGGGTGGCAGTGATGACCAAATCCAACGTTTAGAATCGGAACGTAACTTAGTGCAGATCGTAACTATTCACAAATCAAAAGGCTTGGAGTATGACCTCGTATTTCTGCCGTTTGTGTTCAGCTATCGAGAAGCCAGTGAAGCCAAATATTACGATGCAGCCAATGACCGCACGGTACTGGATATTACTGGCAACGATGCGTCCATGAAGCACGCGGATAAAGAGCGTTTGGCGGAAGACTTACGCTTGATATACGTAGCACTAACGCGAGCTGTGTATGCGTGTTTTATCGGTGCCTCACCTTTGCGCAATGGCCGTTCGACCAAAGAGCCAACTGGTGTACACCGCAGTGCGATTGGCTATTTGATTCAAAATGGTCAAGAAGGTGGCATTAACGATTTGCAACAAGGTTTAACAAAGCAACAAGACGAGCTTGATTGTGTCGTTGTGGCCGATCCGCCGCAGCAACTCGAAGAGAAGTACGTAGCGCCACAAGAAGAAATACACGATCTTAGCGCGAAAGAGCTGCAAAACCCTATCGATAGAAACTGGCGCATCACCAGTTATTCTGGCTTGGTCAAGCAAGGCTCTCATCACGCCGAGCATGATGCCACGATTGAGATTACGGGTTTTGATATCGACTCATCTGAAGAGCAAGACGAAGCGGATTTGGTGGAGCCAGAGCGCTCTATTTTTACCTTCCCTCGTGGTGCGCGTCCGGGTACGTTCCTGCACAGCTTGTTTGAGGAAGTTGAATTTACTCAGCCAGCCACTACGGAAGAGAATACACAAATCATCCTTGGCTTGATGGAAAGCGAACAGCTCGATGAAGAGTGGCTACCTATTTTACAGCAATTGATTGATACCGTACTCGCAACGCCGTTGGATGGTAAGTCTTTGCTGCTGAATCAAAAAGCACCGTCGCAACGTTTGGTGGAGATGGAATTTTTGCTGCCGATTGAAGTTTTGTCTGCACCGGCGTTAAACCGAGTCATTCAACGTCACGATCCGTTGTCGGCGAAAGCGGGGGATTTAGGTTTCCAAACCGTGCAAGGCATGCTCAAAGGTTTTATCGACTTGGTGTTTGAACATCAAGGTAAATACTACGTGCTTGACTGGAAATCGAATCATCTTGGCGACGATGTGACGCACTATCATGGTGAGGCTCTGAAATCGGCGATGGCAGATCACCGCTACGATTTGCAGTACCAGATTTATGCGTTAGCCCTGCATCGTTTCCTACGCAGCCGATTGGCCAATTATGATTATGAACAGCACTTTGGTGGCGTGTATTACTTGTTCTTGCGCGGCATGGATGGGCAGAGTGACCACGGCATTTTTGCCGCGAAACCAACTTTCGAGTTCTTACAAGAGATGGATCGTTTGATTGATGGTCAAGTACTTGAAACGCGCTCAACTCAAGCCGGGCAGATGGAGCTACTTTAATGACGACAAATCACAATCTTCATTCTGACCAAGATAGCCTATTGGTAGTGTTGGAACGCTTGGCGCACAAAGGTGCTATTCGTCAGCTCGACTACCAATTCGCCTGTTTTATTGATTCTCAAACGCATGATGAACAGTCGGACAGCCAAGCACTGGCGTTTATCGCTGGTGTTGTCAGTAGTGAGCTTGGTAAAGGACATATCTGTCTGTCTCTGTGCGATGCACAAGGGCAAACTACGGATTTAGCCAGTAAGCTAGGGCTGTTTGGTGAGTCGGCATTGGCGCTTAACACACAGTTGCAAGGCATAGACTGGATTCAAGTATTACAAAATTCCAGCGTGGTCGGCGCGCAAGGAGAAGCCTTGCCTTTAATGTTCGATGGTGAGCGTCTGTATCTGCATCGCTATTGGCATTATGAAGTGACACTGGCGGAAAAGCTCAATCAGCTGGGCGCCGCAGTTAACTTGCAACCACAAGAGTTTGCGCGATTATCGGAGTTGCTCAACCATCTGTTCGCACGCCAATACCATTTTCTGTTTAACGCGTTGGGCAAAGCAGTAGAAGCGGGAAGCAGCAACCAAGTGTTGCGTCAGCAATTGGTGTGTGACCACCTTGATGTGGTCGCAAGCGAATCGTTGGATTGGCACGCCATTGATTCCGTGCTTAGCAATGCGCGCAAGGTTCAAGATTTGCAAATACTGGATGAACTCGTGCCACTCTCAGCTTGTGTGAACTGGCAAAAAGTCGCGGCGGCGGTTGCGTTAACTCGTCGATTTGCTGTGATTTCTGGTGGCCCTGGTACGGGTAAAACGACGACAGTAACCAAATTGCTTGCTGCTTTGATTGAACAGGCGACGCAAGAGAAAAATCTAACCATCAAGCTGGTGGCCCCGACGGGGAAAGCGGCGGCGCGATTAACCGAGTCCATTGGTAAAGCGGTGCAAGAGCTGCCAGTTTCTCCGGAGCTAAAAGCCAAAATTCCGACTGAATCGAGTACCTTACATCGGTTGCTGGGTGCGATTCCTAATAGCGCAGAATTTCGTCACAACAAGCAAAATCCACTGCATTTGGATATTTTGGTTATCGACGAAGCGTCGATGGTCGATTTACCAATGATGTATAAAGTGGTCGATGCCTTACCGAAACATGCGCGGCTGATTTTGCTAGGTGATAAAGATCAACTTGCCTCAGTTGAAGCAGGGGCAGTGTTGGGTGATATCTGTTCGTTCCATGCGTTGGGTTATGGCAAAGAGCAGGCGTCAGCCATCGCAAAACTGACGGGCTTCGATACTTTAGCCCATACGGGTAACAGTGCATCTAGCATTGCTGATAGTTTATGTATGCTGCAAAAGAGCTACCGATTTGACGCTCGCTCAGGCATTGGTCAGTTGGCAAAAGCGGTTAATTCCGGTTCTGCTGCGAGCGTAGATAACGTCTGGGCGCGTGACTTTTCCGATATCGAACATTTCGCACTAAGTAGTCAACATTACAACCAAATGATGCAGACGTTGGTGCAGGAATACGGTCGTTACCTCAAACGCATTGGACAACAGGAAACTGATCCTAAAACCGGAGAGCCAGAGTCGCTAACGCACAAAGCCAAAGCGGTGTTAGATACCTTCAACCAATGCCGACTGCTGTGCGCGATCCGTGAAGGTGACTTCGGTGTGGCTGGGCTAAACCAACGCATTGAGAAAGCGCTCGCGGCGCGCAAGTTCATTCAAGTTCAGGATGAAATTTGGTATCACGGCAGACCCGTCATGGTTACGCGTAATGATCACGGTTTAGGTTTGTATAACGGTGATATTGGTATTTGCATGCGAGATGACAGTGAAGAAGAACCGCGTTTGAAAGTCTTTTTCGAGTTACCTGACGGCAGTGTGAAATCGGTCTTGCCAAGCCGAGTACCTGAACATGAAACGGCTTACGCTATGACCATCCATAAATCGCAAGGCAGTGAATTTGATTACACCCTGATGATTTTGCCACCAGACTTTAGCCCGATATTAACCCGTGAGTTGATTTACACAGGCATTACCCGCGCGAAAAAGCGTTTAGCTCTTTACGCCGAACTCAATGTTCTGAAGCGAGGCATTAAGGTGAAAACCACTCGCGCGAGTGGGTTAGTAAAGCGGCTTACCAACTAAAACAAGAAGACCGAGCTTATGGCTCGGTCTTCTTTTATGCATGTTTTGCAAACGCATTGGTAAAAGACACGCTGCGTATTTTGTATTGCTGTTGATAAGCAAGAATAAAATCTCGGATAGCGTCATTTACGGGGAAAACACAGTGGACGTCTAGGCCTTCTAAAAACTGATTGTCAGCCATATCCCAGAAGCTTTGAAGCGAATTACAAATGATTGTTCTCATAACAGTGCTCGTCTCGGCTTATTTAAAGTCAGATTAACAACTGTCCTTGGTGTGCAATACGGAGCTAACTAGTTTTTCAATTGCCCAGTATTTTAGGGTGAAGGCTAATTACATCACCTAGATCCATTCGTATTGGTTAAAAACCAATCACTAGCGAGCAGAGTATAGCCAACCAAATGTATATTTAAAAGATAAAATTGGAACAAAAATCAAGCAATGGTTTGCGCATTTCTAAGTTGGGTTTACATGATGACCCGCTAGTCCGGAGTAGGGTTTATGTGTGGCCTTACTCCTCAACAAACTCGTTCCTAAACAAGCTCGATGTGCAGGGTTGAGCGTTAATGAACTAAATCCTGCCCTTTGAGGTTAGTTGGTATAGTGGAACGTTAAGTTTCGCTCCCTGATTTAAGGTTAAGCTATAAATCTAACGCTAAGATTTTGGACTTACGCTGGAAGTTATATAACCCTTGTTTGGCTCCAGGCAAATAGTCGACACTGACTTCGTAAAAACCTTGCTCTCTGAACCAATGCAAACTGTGTGTCGTGAGGACAAAAATCTGATCAATGGTTTCGGATTTAGAACGATGTTTCATGTAGTTGAGCAGTAACAAACCTCGGTTTCCATCACGATAGTCAGGGTGAATCGCTACGCAAGCCATCTCAGCTTTACGCTCTTCTGGGTATGGATAAAGGGCAGCACAGCCAATAATCAAGCCGTCTTTTTCGATGATGGTAAATTTTCCAATCTCTTGCTCTAGCTGCTCTCGAGAGCGCCTAACCAGTACACCTTGTTCTTCTAACGGGCGAATGAGGTCTAAGATACCGCCAATATCGTCAATATTAGCTTGCCTCACTTGTTCAGCACTCGCCATAACAACTTGGGTACCGATACCGTCGAAAGAGAACAACTCCTGAATTAAGGCGCCATCTACTTTATAACTGATCAAGTGGCTACGAGGTACTCCGGCACGGCAAGCGGCAATAGAGCCTTTAAGAAAGCGCAGTGTCCCAGTGTTGTAATCTAGGTCAGGAGACGTATTTTCAGAAAGTGTTTTGATGACATGCTCCGCCTCAATTGGTAGTAACTCGGCGACAGCATTGCCGTTGTCATCAATGACACCTTGTTCGGAGCAAAAACCAATCAGCTTATCCGCACCCAGCTTTATCGCTAGTTGGGTGGCGACTTCTTCCGATAATAAATTGAAGCACTCGCCAGTCACAGAGCTAGCAATGGGACCTAGCAGAACAATTGAACCTTGATCAAGAGTGCGGTTGATAGCATCGGTGTCAATGCGGCGAATGCGTCCACTATGGCAATAGTCCACACCATCATCAACGCCGAGTGGCTGAGCAATGATGTAGTTTCCGCTAACGACATTGAGCTGGGTTCCTGCCATCGGAGTGTTGTTGAGGCTCATTGATAGGCGCGCAGTAATCGCAAGTTGAAGTTGTCCGGCAGCTTGCATAACAACAGATAAAGCCGATTCATCCGTAATGCGGATATTTTTGTGGTAAGGCGTAGTGAGGTCTTGTTTTTCTAGCAGCTGATTAATTTGAGGACGTGCACCATACACCACCACGACTTTGATTCCGAGGCTGTGCATGAGTGCGATATCATTAATAATATTGCCAAAATTTTTGTGTGCGACGGCTTCTCCGCCCAGCATGATCACCATGGTTTTTCCGCGGTGAGCATTGACATAAGGTGTTGATTGACGGAATCCTTTTACGAGAGCAGTATTACGAATTTTCACTACAGCCATTCCTTTGTTTAATTATGTTAAAATAATGCCTTTTTATTCACTTTGTGGCAAGGTGAAATTTTGGAATAAAGCACAAACATATTGAGGTAGGTTCTTGGTCCCGTTAAAAGGGAAGGTTACAATGGATGCGTCTTTTCTCAATACGTGAACCTCATGTCTTCTGCTGTTAATAAGAATGCTGCGATCACTGCTTCAAATCTGTCAAAAACGTCATCTAAATCAATGCTTCGTAAGTGGCTAGAGCGTTCTCTCATGCTTATAGCGATAGTTGGAACCGTTGTCGTGTGCATGCTGTATAGTGATTTGATTACTCGAACCATTAATCCGCCCATTCCCAAATCGATAATTTATGGTCGCTGGGTTGAGCAAGATGTTGCGCCTTATGCTCGTGAAGAATTTGTGTTGAGTGAGCGCGGTGTTACCGTAAATGGTTCTACAGTGGCGACCAGTTTTGAATTCGATGGGGATTCGTTTTCGTATCGAGTGGGTTCAAATGAGCGGCACTTCAATTTTGTGGGTAAGCAGCATGCAGAAATGAAGCTGGATGCCAATGCGCATTATCTACCTGTATTCCGTTTAGAGGGGCGTGCAAGGATTGCGGTAAGATAGTCGTTTTTATCTTTGTCTGTTAAGCAGAGATCTCTTGCGTCTGTGAGTCACATGGATGATCACAATTTCATCTCTCAATCAGTAAATCTTACTTTCAAACATAATCCGGACAATTCCGTAATTCTTCCGCTGCTATCATGTTGTATTAACTGAATGAATTCACAACGAGTAAACGGATTGGCTTAGCGTTGAAACATTTTGTCGTTGCTTTTCAATTGCACCGTATGCATTTGTTTGCCATCCTTTTGCTATTCTATTTTACGGAAAAGACACGTGTTAAAAAAACTCCTTCCTATTATCTCTTTGAGCCTACTCTTTGGCTGTGCTCAACAAAATGATCGTGCTCAGCAATATCTTGATGGTGAGTTTCCTCAGATCCTCAATCAAGTGGATGTGGTTGAGTCTAACAAACCACGCGATTTTACTGAATTTAACAAGCAAGCTGAGCAAGTGGTGATAAAGTCACCATCCATGGCGAAGATATACCAACCGCTATATCAACGATTAAGTGAGTGGGCGCAACAGAGCGGAGATACCAGTGCGTTGAGTGCGTTTGGCATTCAAGCCGCGCAATTGGGTGGTGGTGATAAAAAAGGTAATGTGCTGTTTACCGGATACTTTTCTCCCGTGATGGAACTGCGTCATACACCAAACGACATTTTTAAGTACCCAGTTTATGGCAAGCCAAACTGCTCATCAGATTGTCCGACTCGCGCGGAGATCTACAACGGGGCATTAGATGGCCAAGGTTTGGTGCTAGGTTACGCGCCTAATCGTATCGACCCATTTATGATGGAAGTGCAGGGCAGTGGCTATGTGCATTTTGAAGATGATGATACGTTGGAGTACTTTGCGTACGCGGGTAAAAACAACAAAGCTTACGTCAGCATTGGCCGCATTTTGATTGAACGTGGTGAAGTGCCGCGTGAAAAAATGTCTCTCAAAGCGATTAAAGAGTGGGTAATGGACAACGACGACGCAACAGTACGCGAGTTGTTGGAGCAAAACCCTTCTTACGTCTTCTTTGCGCCAAAAGCGGAAGCGCCAGTAACGGGATCGGCTGGTATTCCTTTGTTACCAATGGCCGCGGTCGCGGGTGACCGTTCTATCTTACCAATGGGCACACCAATCTTGGCGGAAGTACCATTGCTGAATGCGGATGGTACGTGGAGCGGTGCTCATCAACTGCGAATGCTGATCGTTTTAGACACTGGTGGTGCGGTAAAACAGAACCATTTGGATCTGTATCATGGCATTGGTGCGAGAGCAGGAACGGAAGCAGGGCACTACAAGCATTTTGGTCGAGTTTGGAAACTTGGGCTGGAAAACTCACCAACTCAAGCGCCTTGGGCTTTGCCGCCAGAAAAGCTACAATAGCGACCCAAGAAAGAGGAACCGCCTCTTATCTAGACATTTCATCAAAGAGTGCGTATAAATCGCACTCTTTGTTTTTCTATCGATCATCTGGACTTCAATATGCGTGAACTCGATACCCCAGCATCTGACAGCTACAATCAACGCTTTGGCGGCACTCGTCGTCTTTATGGCAACAGTGAAGTGGACATTCTTCGCGCTGCACACGTTTGTGTTATTGGTATTGGTGGCGTGGGTTCATGGGCGGTCGAAGCGCTGGCCCGTACTGGGATCGGTGAGTTGACTCTGATTGATATGGATGATGTTTGTGTCACGAATATTAACCGCCAAATTCATGCGATGACGGGCACCGTTGGCCAAAGCAAAATTGAAGTGATGGCCGAGCGTGTCAAATTGATCAACCCAGAGTGTAAAGTCAATCTGATTGATGATTTCATCACGCCAGACAATCAACATGAGTACTTAAGCAAAGAGTTTGATTACGTGCTAGATGCGATTGACAGCGTAAAAGCGAAGGCGTCTTTGTTGGCGTATTGCCGCAGCAACAAGATCAAAGTGATCACCACGGGGGGCGCTGGTGGTCAGGTTGACCCAACGCAGATCATGGTCGCTGATTTAACGAAAACGATCCAAGATCCTCTAGCGAAGAAAATCAAAGACACTTTGCGTCGTCATCATAACTTCCCTAAGAATCCGGCTCGTAAGTTTGGTATTGATTGCGTGTTTTCAACCGAGCAGCTGAAGTATCCTCAAGCAGACGGTTCAGTGTGTGGTGTGAAGTCGACAGCGGAAGGCCCAAAACGTATGGATTGTGCTAGCGGTTTTGGTGCGGCGACTGTTGTAACTGCAACGTTTGGCTTTGTCGCGGTATCGCGAATCGTTGAGAAGTTGATTTCAAAATATAAGAAGTAAACTAGAAGAAGAGCGCATCATGACAGATTTTCCCGTTTCTCCATTTGGTACAGATATCACCAGCGAAGACATTGTAGCGACTATGCAGCAATTTAAAGGCTGGGAAGATCGTTACCGTCAGGTTATTCAGTGGGGTAAAAAGCTGCCACAAATGCCAGAAGAGCTGAAATCAGAACAAGTTACCGTTTCGGGTTGTGAAAGCTTGGTGTGGTTAGTGAGCAAAGAGCAAGATGGCGTTTGGCATTTTTGTGCGGACTCCGATGCGCGTATCGTCCGTGGATTGATTGCCTTGGTAATGGCAGCTTATGACGGTAAAACGGCCGATCAAATTCAAGCGTTTGATATTGATGCTTATTTTGATCAACTGGGGCTTGTCTCCCATTTAAGCCCGTCACGTGGTAATGGCTTGAAAGCTATTGTAGAGCAGATTAAGCAAACCGCCGTGTAACGAGTCATTTTCCCAATTCTTAAAAAACGCCGAATAACCTAGCTGTTTGGCGTTTTTTGTTTCTGAGTTGAGACATTTTTTGCATATGGATAAAAAGTATGCAAATAGTCGACTATTTTAGTGTTAATTAACCTTTCTATTGATCCTGGTTCATTATATTGCCCACTTGGTTTTTATAAACTCAATTGTATTTAAAATTTGTCTATATTAGATAGTAGACATATGCCTCATTCGCTCCTGTTCCCCAATGCTGACACGCATTTGGAGGCGATTGGGATATTTAGGTACAAACGCTAGGAACCTCCCTATATGCAATTCACCTTGGAACATGCGCAAGACGTGTTATCCGGAATGCCAGACCCCACTTTTATTCTGAGTGAAGATGGTATCTATATTGATGTTTTTGGAGGAACAGATAAAAAAGCCTATCACGATGGAAGCAATTTGATAGGTAAGACACTTCACAGCGTACTTGAAAAAGATAAAGCCGACTGGTTTATCGAGCAGATCAGTCGATCACTGAAACAAGACAGTATTGTGACGATCGAGTACAAGATGTGCGCCGACAGCATTCAGGGAATAGATGCTAACAGTGGGCCAAGAGGCGACCTATACTACGAAGGCAAGATCTGCCCACTCGCTATAAAATACCGAGGTCGTCGCGTTGTCCTTATTCTTACACGCAACATCTCCAATCGCCACCGAGTTGAAACCCTTCTTCGCCATCAAAGCCAAATTGATGCTCTTACCAACATCTACAATCGACGTGTCTTTTTCGAAAAGCTCACAGAAGAGGTCATTAAAGCTCAAGAGCCGAACTATCACTCCGCGTTGTTATTGTTTGATTTGGACTTTTTTAAAGTCATCAATGATAAACGTGGTCATGATGCGGGGGATTATGTCTTAGAGACCTTAGCTGATTTGGTTTCTCACTTACTCGTCAAAGACGAAATTTTTGCAAGAGTCGGAGGGGAGGAGTTTGCGATTATTTTGCCAGAAACTTCTCTGTCGGCGGCGAAAGAGGTAGGAGAGGAAGTACGTTCCCACATTCAAAATTGTCAGTTCGAATTTGAAAAGATTGAAATTCCGGTCACGGTGAGTGTAGGCGTGGTGGAAATAGGCAGAAATGAAACCACCAAACGTTTGTATGCGCATGCAGATAAAGCGCTTTATGCTGCGAAAAGAAATGGCAGAAATTGCGTGGCGACTCTGGATAGGCAGATGGAGTAACCTTGTTGGTTACTCCAAATCAAACCGTTGGCGTTATAGCATGTCGACGGCTTTTTCTACGGCGGCGATGAGTCTTTCCACATCGTTCGTCGTGTTATAAATACCAAAAGAGACGCGTACCGTGCCTTTCACATTTAGCGCATCCATCAATGGGTGAGCGCAGTGGTGTCCTGCTCGTACCGCAATGCCTTGTTGATCGAGCAGCGTCGCAATATCTTGGTGATGAACGCCGTCCATGACGAACGTCAGTACAGAGGCATTCGGTTGATAGCCTAGAATATGGATGTCATCCAAAGCGCTTAGTACTTGGTAGGCCTTATCCTGAAGCACATGGAGATGATCCTCTACTTCGTGATGGTTAAAACCTTGGTACCACTCAATGGCTTTCGCTAGAGCAATCGCGCCCGCAACGTTTGGTGTGCCCGCTTCAAATTTACCAGGAAGTGCAGAAAACGTCGTTTTCTCGAAAGAAACACGTTCAACCATTTTACCGCCGCCGTGCCATGGTGGCATGGCTTCCAAAAGTTTAAGCTTGCCGTATAAAACCCCAATGCCTGCTGGTGCATAAAGTTTGTGACCTGAGAAAACGTAGAAATCGATATCTGATGTCGATAAATCAAGTTGCTCATGTACGATGCCTTGCGCGCCATCAACTACAACAACCGCGCCAACGTTGTGCGCCAGTTCAGTGATTTTTTCGATAGGTTGGCGTGTGCCTGTTACGTTGGTTATTTGTGCGCAAGCAACAATTTTACAGCGGTCAGACAGAAGCGCCTCAAATGCACTGATGTCGAACTGGCAATCTGATGTCATCGGAACTTTAATGACTTTAGCACCCGTTTGCTCTGCCACGATTTGCCAGGGCACGATGTTGGCGTGGTGCTCCATCTCGCTAATCAAGATCTCATCACCTGGTTGTAACGTGCTACGGGCGTAGGTTTGAGCAATTAAGTTCAGTGCTTCGGTTGCGCCCCGTGTCCAAATGATTTCCTTAGAGCTGTTTGCACCAATAAAGCTTGCCACTCGTTCTCGTGCCGCTTCAAATTGGCTGGTGGCATTAGCCGTTAAACTATGGCTGCCACGGTGAACATTGGCATTTTGCGCACTGTAGTAATGACTGATGACATCAATCACACATTGCGGTTTTTGCGTTGTCGCTGCGCTATCTAGATACACTAAGGGCGTATCGTTGACGGATTGGTTTAGAGCGGGAAATTGCTCGCGTACAGCATTTACGTCAAACATTATTCTTCACCAAGCTTGTGGTAGTGCAGAGTAGGCAGAGGGATCATTGGTTCAGCAACTGACCATGCGTGTTTTTTACCTGAGAGTTGAATGATTACTTCCATTGCGAACTCTAAAGCTGTACCCGGACCTTGACTAGTGATCAGGTTGTGGTTGATATCAAAGGTCACGCGTTTGCTGCGCCACTTCTCTTCCGGGATATGTGACTGAAAGCTCGGGTGACAGGTCATCAGTGATTGTGGGAAAAGATCATGGTGTTGCAATACCAACGCTGGTGCTGCGCAGATAGCTGCGACCAATTTTCCCTCGTAGATGTGCTGCTTAAGGATTTCTATCATCACCGTGCTATCACGAAAAATTTCTGCACCACCAACACCACCAGAAAGTGCTATGGCATCAAACTCATCATCAGCGATATCGACCAGCTTACAATCTGCCGTTAATGTGACTCCGCGAGAAGCTTTCATTGTCAATGAGCCATCAAAAGCAGCACTCGCTACCGTAACGTCATAACCCGCGCGAACCATCATGTCGATAACGGTGACGGCTTCCATTTCTTCGGTGCCCGGAGCGATTGGCACTAAGATTTTCTTACTCATTGTTCTGTCCAGCTTTGTTCTATTTGTTTGATGCGTTGGTAAAGTTTTAAATTCTCAGGCGTATTGATGCGATGTTTCTCGGCAGCCTTTAACAAGTGTCCGGTTATAAAATCAATTTCCGTTCGACGCTGATGGAATACGTCTTGTCTCATTGAAGAATAGTTCTCAGCTGTGGCGTTCACCACTTGCATTACCGTATCGAAAAGAGAGCGAAACTCGATAGCAATACCTTCTTTACTCATTACTTCAACCAGTTCTTGAGTGATGCTTTCGAGTTGTATCTTAAACTCGGGCTGCGCAAGCTCACCATTCTTACACTGGTGAATCGCAGTCAGTGGGTTAATCGCGCAGTTGATCGCTAACTTAGTCCATAACGCAGATTGGATGTGTGGATTCCAAATGGCCTCTGGAAGGGCATGATGCATAACATCTTGCAGAAAAGCGCACTGCATTCCTTTGTCATTATAACCACCCACTTGCGTTGTTCCGTGACCGGTATGCAGTACGTGTTGGTTATCTGGTTTGTATGCGCCGTGCGTCGTTGTGGCGAGCACGATAGGATTGTTTGGCAGAGCCTTCTCCACGCCAGAGGCGGTACCCATACCATTGTGCATCAGCATGATAATCGTGTCTGCGTTGATATGAGGCAGTAAAGGCTGAATGGCGTCTTCCATTTGCCAAGCTTTTACCGTGATCAAAATGAGATCTGCTTTATTTACGGAGGAAATATCTTGATTACTGAATACGATTGCGGGTGTGTCATCCAACTGAAGTGATTGTTGGCTTTCAGAACTTCTTCCCCACAATGAAACATTGTGCCCGGCAAGCTTAAATTTTGTTGCCCAGAGTGAGCCCACCGCACCTGGACCGAGGATAAGGATATTCACCAAACGCTCTCATTAAAAAGGTTTGCTGCAAGGATAATGAGGGAAAAAAGGAAAGCAAATAAAAATGGCGCCGAAAGGCGCCATTTTTGAGCAAACTTAGTGGTTCAATTAGAACTTGTAAGTTACAGCAAGGTAGTGGCCAAAGCCAGTTGACTTGAACCCATCAGTATCTTTGATACCGTACACGTCTTTGTAACCTTTTAGACCGTAACCCACTGCGAAGCGGTCTGAGTGCCAGTAGATACCGTTGAACATTGCACCACCGTTTGACGCGGTTGAACCAAACTTGTTACCAGCATCATCATCCATACCGAATTGGTAATCGATGTAGCCTTGGTAAGAAATGAATGAACCGTTCTCGAAGAAGTAGAATGGTTTGAACCAGTTAGTCGAGATTTGGAAACCGTTCCAATCCTTTTTGTTGCCGTCGTAAGTGCCGTATAGGTTAACACCAACTTTACCAAACCAAGGAACCATTACGTCAGAACCTAGACCGATTTTTTGAGAGTTAACACCAGAGTTACCACCCCACTCGATTAGAGTTGCAACGTATAGCTCTTGAACTGGACCGAAAGATAGGTCTTTACCAGTTACCGCATCTAGAGACATACGTGGAGCGAATTTCATAAAGATCTTCTCTGCGCCAGCTTTGTCGCTACCTGGATCAGAAGTTAGGTTGAATACATCAACGTAGCCGTAAAGGTCGAAGATACCAGAGCGGCCGCCGAATTCCATTTCTAGGTAGTCGTGTGAAGACTCACCTGGAAGTTCGTCAAATGCACCCATTAGGTTAAATTGCATCCACTTGTAATCGTTTTTGTGAATATCGCCGTCAGAGTAATCTGCCGCCATAACTGGAGCTGAAGTAGCCGCTAGAAGGCTAAGAGCTAAAAGTGATTTACGCATAAGGGGACTCTCTATGTTTGTAATGATTCAGAACACGCAATCTGTGCTGCGCTTTCCAATTGGCGGGAATAATAGCGATAAAAATCCCAAATGAAAGTGATAAAGGGTGCAAAATGAAACGTTTTTGGTGAGTTGCATCACGAAATTATCTTTATTTACGGTACTTTTTGTTTGTTGCATTTTATTGCAATAAATGTGTGATTTGGATCGTTTGCGTGAGCGATTTTATGACTTTTTAAGCCAGTCGATTAACCAACATAAATCGTTAGTGATCGGAGTGATAAGGGATTCGTATGTATCCGTGAATCAAAGAGGACGTTTGAATGAAAGAAGTCATGTTATTCCCACTCACTTCAGTTGTACTCCCTGAAGGTAAAATGAATCTGCGCATTTTTGAGCCACGATATAAGCGAATGGTAAAGGAATGCAGCCTACAAAATGTGGGTTTTGGAGTTTGCCTAGTAGGAAGTGAAGGTGACCCTAAAGACGTGGGTAACGTTTCATCTATCGGAACTTTGGTCAGGATTGTTGATTTTGAAACACTCAGTGATGGTCTTCTTGGTATTACAGTCGCTGGTGAGAAACGCTTTGTTGTCAAACGAGTTCGTGCAGATGCGGACGGCTTACGCCATGCAGAGGTCGAATGGTTAGACAATTGGCAACATCCAGACAACTCACCAGATTTCTTCTATTTAAGCCAGCAGTTATCCCATGTTTATGAAGAGTTTCCTCAACTTGGAAACCTCTACCAGCATCGTTTTTACGATGACTCAGCTTGGGTGACCCAGCGCTGGCTTGAATTACTTCCTTTAGACTGCAATCTGTTCGAACAGCTCGTTGGCGCAGAGAACTGCATTCCTGCGTTGCAATTTCTGACAGAAGCCATAGAAGCCCCGACTAACAAAGAGGCAAGGATATGAAAGGATTTGGCAGAGCTGCGCTAACTATGGTGGCGGCATTAGGACTGGCGGCGTGTGGCTCCGACAGTGACACTATCGAGTATTCCAATTTACAAGCAGTGCACGCGTCTTCTGACGCGCCGCTTGCAAATGTGTGGATCAACGATAAACCATCATTAACGAATGTTGATTATGGTGTGGGATCTGGCTACGTTAAATTGCGAGAGGGGATGAATTCGATTCAGGTCGATGTTCAGCTCCCAGGTAATGAAACCGCGACCGTAATACCTAAAACAGAACTAGATCTTGATTCCGACCTCAATTATAACGTGTTCGTTGTTGGCGATGCCGATGGTTCGCCAAACCCAGTTGAGCCTTTAGTTGTGACTCGCAGCGCCGATTCAATGGCTGATGCCAATAGTCTAGATGTTCAAGTTGTTCATGCAGCTTCAGGCGTTCCTGCTGTTGATCTTTATGTCACTGAGCCAGGTGTTGCTCTTGCTAGCGCGACTCCAATAACTAACCTTGCTTACAAAGCTTCTACCGACGTATTGAACATCCCAGCTGGTGAGTATCAAGTTCGACTTGCCGTAGGAGACAGCGTTGCTTTTGACTCCGGCACAGTACCTCTTGCGGCTAATTCCAACTTGACGATTGCCGCTATCGGCACAGGAGATTCGAATAGCACGTCACCTGTCAAACTCTTGGTGTTGGACGGTTCGGGCTCTTCTATAATTGAAGATATGGGCAGCCAAGCTGAAGTAAGAGTCGGACACCTTGTCGATGGAGCGCCAGTCGTCGATGTTAACGTTAACGGGGCGGCCTTCGCTCCTCTTGCCGACTTAGCGTTCAAAGAGATTCGTGGTTATTTGGATCTTGCTGCTGGCGCTTACGATATTGACGTTTACGTGGATGGCACAACAACCAATCCGATCATAGATGTTGACGGGTTAATGGTTGCAGGTGGAATGGATTACAGTGTTTATGCAGTCGGTGTTGTTAGCCCAGCGATTGATATCGAAGCTCTGGTTGTTGAAGATATGAGACGCGCTGTGGCGACTAGCGCGACATTGAATGTGACACACGCTGCGGCTAATCCTATAGCGGAAATGGTGGATATTTACCTCACTACGAGTGCAGGAATAGATGGAAGTGATCCAACTATTGCTAATTTTGCGTATAAAAATAGCGCACAAGGATTATATGTCGCTGAAGGTACATATTATGTAACGGTAACAGTGGCTGGTAACCCAAGTATTGTTGCGGTTGACTCAGCACCAGTCAATGTAATGAACGGTGTTGTGTACCAAGTCGTTGCCATTGATGATGGGAACAACGGTGGTTTCAACTTGTTGGTCGATGACGTGACCGATTAGGACGAATGGGAGGAGGAGACTCCTCCCACAAATTAAGGCCGATTATGATGAGTGATAGCCCGAAAAAACTGGGGCGCAGTGATTGGAACGATTACATGGATAAAGTGAAGGCTCGAGACAAAGATGCGTTCGCTTTTGTATTCCGTTTTTACGCACCCAAGCTGAAGCAATTCGCTTACAAACATGTTGGTAATGAGCAAGTTGCTATGGAGATGGTGCAAGAGACCATGGCGACAGTTTGGCAGAAAGCGCACCTCTATGATGGTGAAAAGAGCGCGTTATCGACTTGGATATATACCATAATCCGAAACCTTTGTTTTGATTTGCTGAGAAAACAGAAAGGTAAGGAATTACACATTCATTCTGATGACATTTGGCCGTCAGAGTATTATCCACCTGATCTTGTTGATCACTATTCACCAGAACAAGATATGTTGAAAGAACAGGTGGTTAAGTTTTTAGATATATTACCGAAAAACCAGAGAGATGTTTTACAAGCGGTATATCTTGAAGAGCTACCTCATCAACAGGTCGCGGAATTATTTGATATACCCCTCGGTACTGTAAAATCCAGGCTGAGGCTTGCAGTAGAAAAGCTAAGGCATTCAATGCATACGGAGCAACTATGAACAAACACCCAGATAACAGCTTGTTAGAAGCATACGCTTCGGGAAGCATTGATGCGGTTTCTGGTCTTGTGGTCGCAACCCATTTAGAAACATGCACCAAGTGCCGAGCTTATGTGAACCAAGTCGAAGCAAGTCAAGCGAACATCGTAAGTGACATACCTTCTGAGTATGTTTCTGAATTTGACGACATGTTTAATGACATCATCAATGCGGAGCCAGCGACTGATAATATCGTGATCCGCGACTCTGCTGCTGTTAATGTCGCAGGAAAAAGTTTCGCTCTTCCTAAAACTCTAGCGCGTTTCTCTGACCTCGTAGGGTCATGGAGAAGTTACGGAGGCAAGGTTTTTAGTGCTCAGATTGACCTAGGGGAAGACGCTCGTGTCAGCTTAATGTACATCGGGGAAGATGTGCAAATTCCTCAACATACGCACAAAGGCCTGGAGTCTACATTGATCCTGCATGGCGGATTTAGTGACGAGGATGGCCAATATGAAGAGGGCGATTTGATGATTAGAGACGCATCAGTGAAGCACAGCCCTTACACTAAGGCCGGAGAAGACTGCTTGTGTTTAACCGTATTGACTGAGCCGATGATCTTTACTCAAGGCGTGGCACGTATATTTAATATGTTTGGTAAAGGGTTATACCCATAGACCTCTTATCTTATATCTCGCAAAACAAAAACCACCGAATTCGGTGGTTTTTTATATGTTTCGTTAATGCTTGTGACGTGCTTTTTCCAATAGAGCATCAAAGTAATGTCGTAGCGAGTACAACATAATCAAGCTTGGCACGACCATGACAGCGGTAAGCACGAAGAATGTGCTCCAATCATTAAGATAATCCACTAGCTCGCCACTGAAAGAAGCAAGAGTCGTCCGTCCGAAGTTTCCTAGAGAAGCAAGCAACGCATACTGAGTTGCCGAAAATGCTTGTCCGGTTAGAATCGTCAAAAATGAAACAAAAGCGACAGTTGAGAAAGCAGTCGTAAAGTTATCGACAATAATCGTGGCTAAGTACAAGTGCTCGTTTGGGCCTACCGAAGCAATCCAAGCAAACATCAAGTTACTGGCAGACATAGCAATACCACCGATCATTAATCCACGTACAATACCAAACCTAACGTTGAACATGCTTCCGACAAAAGTAAAGAAGATGGTGGCTCCCCAACCAATCAGTTTGGAGTAATAGCCAATTTGTTCATTGCTAAAACCAATATCTTTGTAGAACGCGATCGACATCCTGCCCAAAAACGCTTCGCCAATTTTAAATAGGAAAACGAACAGCAACAGAGTAATCGCGACACGGACACCATTGCGATTAAAGAAATCAAGGAAAGGTTCCACAACAGTCACGGTAAACCAAGCTACGACTTTCGAACCAACCACTTCTTTGTGGCGTTGTTCAGCGGCAGACTGAAGTTGTTCGCGTTGAGTCTTAGGTTCACCGACTAAAATCGTAAAGACCATTAGAATGCCGACTATCACCGCCATCCCGTAATACACACCATTCCAACCGACACTGTCAGCATTAACAAACGCTAAATAACCCGGTAGTGAATAACCTGTCCACCAGCCAATGACCGCCATTGCAGAAGCTTGAGGCAGTTTAGACTCTTCTGACTTTGGGAAAGTATCAATACGAAAAGCATCAATTGCGATGTCTTGTGTCGCTGAAGCCGTTGCAATACACAAGGCGAGTAGTGACGCAAACACCAAGTTTTCCGCTGGATTAACACCGGCAATAAATAGGGTAGCGACGAGTACGATACTTTGACAAAAGAAAATCCAGCTACGTCTTTGCCCCAGCAGTCTAAAGAGGACTGGCAGCTTCACGCGGTCAACCAGAGGTGCCCACAGAAAGTTGATCGCATAGACCGCAAAAACGCTACCAAAATAGCCAATTGCGGAGAGGGTCAAGCCGGCATCTTTTAGCCAACCTGACATGTTTGAACCGATAAGAACCCACGGAAAGCCGCTAGAGCAGCCCAGCATGAAAACCCACATGAGTCGTTTATCGAGGTAACTTTTTACCGTTTCCAACCAAGTGATGGAAGGTAATGAAGACATAAATCAATCCAATAAAATGAAGCCGTTGAAAGAGAAAGCCCTTCGATTATTCAAAGGGCTTATCGTTTTGGCTATTTAAGTAGTGTAGCTTTGGTGATGACGATTTGCGTCTCTGGTACATCACGCATTCGGCCTACCGTCGTGGTCGGCTGCTGAGCCATTTTCTGGATAACGTCGAACCCCTCAGTAACCTCACCAAATACAGCATAACCTGGTGGTCGAGCGCCATAGTTGAGAAAGTCATTGTCGACTAAGTTGACGAAAAACTGACGAGTTGCAGAGTTTGGTGCATTGGTTCGTGCCATGGCGATGGTAGCACGGTCATTGTTTAGACCATTATTTCCTTCGTTTTTGATTGGCGCGTATGTTTTCACCATCTGCATATCTTGGTTAAAGCCGCCACCTTGTGCCATGAAGCCTGGGATAATACGATGAAAAATAGTACCCTCGTAGCTCCCATCTTCTACATATTTTAGAAAATTAGCGACAGTGATAGGTGCTTTCTCTTCGTTTAACTCAACCGTAAATGAACCAAGTGTCGTTTCAAACGCTACTTTTGGTCCAGCCCAAACGCTGCAGCTGAGTAGTGCTAAGGACAGAATCGCTTTGCGTAACATTAGAAACGCTCCTGCATGTATTGACGAAGCTCAGGGTCATTGGCAATCTCTTTAAGCGTCAATGTCACCACATCATTCAATGTCTCTTCAATATCGGCATCAGAAGCACTCAATGTGCCAGATCGCTTTGCTGTACCTGTATAAGTTTTGACTAGCTTGCCCTCAGGTGTCTCTGCTGTGATTTCCAGCACAACTTTAGCATCCATCTCATTTTCCATCACCGAATGCTTCACGTTGACCAACGCTTCTTGAACGCTCAATTCAATCGCGTTGTTGCTGTTTAGATCCGCATGGAAACCTTGAGATGAGAATTGCTTCTCTAATGCTTCTTCTAACGCAATACGTAAATTCTGTTTAGCATGAAGAGGAAGAATGTTCGAACGGCCGTTATCCACCAACGCCACGTACTGCGCTGCACGTACATCTTTGCTGGTCAAACTGTAAGTCTTGCCTTGAACAATTGGATTGGTGCTCAATGTGCTTTCTGGCATCAGGTTCAGCTGAGGTTGTTGAGGGGCTGAACACGCAGCAAGCAACGCAACCGAAGCCGCAAGTACCAATTTTCTCATTTTATTATTCCTTTTAACTATTTTGCTAAAGCTTATTTTGCGCTTAATTTAGCAGGATTTTTTGTAGCCTGTAAAATCACAAACTTATTGTTGGAAGCGATAAGTTTCACATTTTTATCGCCAAACAGACGTTTGAGTTTTGCGTCGTACCCGAGGTGACGATTTCCGATAACCAGTAAACGGCCATTTTCACTTAATACTTGTTTAGCATCGCAGAACATTTGCCAAGCAATATGATCGGTGATTGCCTGTTGTTGATGAAACGGTGGATTACACATAACCATAGAGCTGCTGCTGTGTTTAAAACCGTCCAAGCAATTGTTCGCTATGCACTGTATGTCTCTATTTTCACCAAGGTTGTCGCGTAGGTTCTGTTTTGCCGACTCAAGCGCCATAAAGCTTTCATCAACACATGTTAGCCGAGCATTTGGATTCAACTGACCAAATTTAACAGACAGAACACCATTGCCGCAGCCGAGGTCGATGACATTGTCTATTGAAGGGTCTTGAGGCAGGTGCTGCAGCATAAAGCGTGCACCTAAATCTAAACTTTCTCCTGAATAGACATTTGGCATGTTCTTGAGTTCGATATCTTCGCCATCAACGCGCCAAGTCGTGAAAGGCATTACTTCAATCGTAGGCTCAACTGTTGCTTGAGAAAACACCAATCTGTGCTTTTTCCAGGCCAAAGATGTTTTTGTTTCGCCTAAGTATTTTTCAAACAGTTTTAGCGTCGAAGTATGAATGTCTTTCGCTTTATTGACTGCAATGACGGGGCAGGAAGCCGGTAGCGCCTTTCTTAATTGGCTTAGTATCCACACTAGATGGCGGTTACTTTTGGGCAGTTGCAGCAAGACGAGATCAATATTGGCAGGAACGAGGTCCATCGTGGTGGCAAACGCTACTTTATTGCACTGGTTTTGCTCGAGATTTTGCTGTGCACCTTTATGTGAGATGAATGAATCACTCATTAGCGTTACATGGTGCTTTTCCGAAAACCAGCAGGAGAGGGCACCAAAGCTGTCATTAATCACGAGGATGTTTTGATTGTCTGGCAAAGCAAGCTCTTCAACATGATTAATAAGATACTCATCACCGGCATCCCACGCTTGTAGCGTTTCGTTACTACGTTTTGGGAAACGATGAAGTGTTAAGCTTCGCTCGTGAAGGTTCAGTTCGGTTTTCATAGCTAAATGTAAGTTGATTTAGAAGTTAAGTGTTATTGTCGCAAATGATGACGTGTCGAGATACAAAAAGCTGTCAAATTTTACGAGTTCAGTGATGGCTGCTCTTTAGACATGTTCGTGGAGTCAAGCGCCTTGAGACAATATGTCTACAAAGTGCGTCAATAATGAGAGTGACGTTTGAGTGATGCATGTCTGCTTTACTTAGGTATATACTTATGGAATTCGCATCAATGAGGAACGAATATGATCCAAGAAATCATAGAGAAGAAACTACACAGTGAGCTGCAACCCAGCTATCTCAAAGTCATTAATGAGAGCTACATGCATAATGTGCCACCAGGCTCAGAGAGTCATTTCAAAGTGATTGTTGTGAGTGATTCGTTCGCGGGACAGCGTTTGATTGGGCGCCATCGTCAAGTTCATCAAATTTTGGCAGATGAACTGGACAACCACATTCATGCATTAGCTATTCATACATACACTGATGAAGAGTGGAAGCGTGAACAAGATGGCGCCCCTGATAGCCCGATGTGTATGGGTGGTGGTCACTAAAAACGCAAGATATAAAGGTGCAGAGAAAAGGTGGCTTAAGGCCATCTTTTTTCGTTTTACATTCTTAAGGGACGTTAACGTGGAACAAATTCTGGTTAAAAAATGTGTTAACAGTGTTTCAACAAATGAATGGAAATTGCAGAATATTTCAGGCGATGAATATCACTTTTCCATAAGATATGTATGGAATATGGCATTTGTGCGATGGGTCAAAGTTATGACTATTCTTTGACCTTTTAGACCTGATTCTACCGAAATAACCCCTCTATTCTAATGATTGATCATGGCATCAAGTTCCTAAAAAATGCTAGACTACGGCACCTGATAAATCTCGCGTATTCCTTGTGACGAGATTTTTAATAGGATGTTGCGATTTTGATGTTTAAAACAACATCAAAACCGGACACTGATGTCGTGTCTAAAAGTTACGCAATCAAAAGAATCTTTTTCCCGATAAAAGTAGTGCAAGTGCGTATGATTACAATAAAGAAGGGCTTGGATCTTCCTATCGCAGGAACTCCATCCCAGGTGATTAATGATGGTAAGACCATCAAAAAAGTCGCCTTGCTTGGCGAAGAGTACGTTGGCATGCGACCTACCATGCATGTCCGCGTTGGTGATGAAGTGAAAAAAGCGCAAGTTCTTTTTGAAGATAAAAAGAACCCAGGCGTGAAATTTACTGCACCAGCAGCCGGTAAAGTGATCGAAGTTAACCGTGGCGCTAAACGTGTCCTTCAATCTGTAGTGATTGAAGTGGCAGGTGAAGAGCAGGTGACATTTGATAAGTTCGAAGCCGCTCAACTTTCAGGTCTAGATCGTGAAGTGATCAAGACTCAGTTGGTTGACTCTGGCTTATGGACCGCTTTACGTACTCGTCCGTTCAGCAAGGTTCCTGCAATCGAGTCTTCTACTAAGGCTATTTTCGTAACTGCAATGGATACTAATCCACTAGCAGCTAAGCCTGAGTTGATCATTAATGAGCAACAAGAAGCATTCATTGCTGGTCTAGACATTCTTTCAGCCCTGACAGAAGGCAAGGTTTACGTATGTAAATCTGGCACTAGCTTGCCACGCTCTTCACAGTCTAACGTAGAAGAACACGTCTTCGATGGCCCTCACCCAGCAGGTCTTGCTGGCACCCACATGCATTTCCTATACCCAGTAAATGCAGAGAATGTGGCATGGAGCATCAACTACCAAGACGTTATCGCGTTCGGTAAGCTGTTCCTAACTGGTGAGCTATGCACAGATCGTGTTGTGTCTCTAGCTGGCCCAGTTGTGAATAACCCTCGTCTAGTTCGTACCGTAATGGGTGCAAGCTTAGATGACCTAACAGATAACGAGCTGATGCCTGGCGAAGTTCGTGTGATCTCTGGTTCAGTACTAACAGGTACACATGCAACTGGTCCACACGCATACCTTGGCCGTTACCATCAACAGGTTTCTGTATTACGTGAAGGCCGTGAAAAAGAACTATTTGGCTGGGCAATGCCTGGTAAGAATAAGTTCTCGGTAACTCGCTCTTTCCTTGGTCACGTATTCAAAGGTCAGTTGTTCAATATGACAACGACGACCAATGGTAGTGATCGTTCAATGGTTCCAATTGGCAACTACGAACGCGTAATGCCTCTAGATATGGAGCCTACTTTGCTGCTTCGTGATCTATGTGCCGGCGACACAGACAGTGCTCAAGCACTGGGTGCGCTTGAACTGGATGAAGAAGATCTAGCATTGTGTACCTTTGTATGTCCAGGTAAGTACGAGTACGGTACGTTACTTCGTGAATGCCTAGATACTATCGAGAAGGAAGGGTAATTTTCATGGCTCTTAAAAAGTTTCTTGAAGACATCGAGCATCATTTTGAGCCTGGTGGCAAACACGAAAAATGGTTTGCCCTGTACGAAGCTGTAGCAACAGTTTTTTACACGCCAGGTATCGTAACAAATAAAAGCTCGCACGTTCGTGATAGCGTTGACCTAAAACGTATCATGATCATGGTTTGGTTTGCGGTATTCCCAGCAATGTTCTGGGGTATGTACAACGCAGGTGGCCAAGCTATTGCAGCACTTAACCACATGTACGCTGGTGACCAACTAGCGACAGTTATCGCAGGTAACTGGCACTACTGGCTAACAGAAATGCTTGGCGGCACTATCGGTGCGGAAGCGGGTGTTGGCAGTAAGATGCTACTAGGTGCGACTTACTTCCTGCCAATCTACGCAACAGTATTTATTGTTGGTGGCTTCTGGGAAGTGTTGTTCTGTATGGTGCGTAAACACGAAGTTAACGAAGGTTTCTTTGTAACTTCTATCTTATTCGCACTTATCGTTCCACCAACGCTACCTCTATGGCAAGCGGCACTAGGTATCACATTTGGTGTTGTTGTAGCAAAAGAGATCTTCGGTGGTACAGGTCGTAACTTCCTTAACCCTGCACTTGCAGGTCGTGCATTTCTATTCTTCGCTTACCCAGCACAAATTTCGGGTGACGTAGTATGGACTGCAGCTGACGGCTTCTCTGGTGCAACTGCTCTTAGCCAATGGGCTCAAGGTGGTAACGGTGCTCTAGTTAACACAGTAACTGGCGCTCCTATCACTTGGATGGACGCGTTCATCGGTAACATCCCTGGCTCTATTGGTGAAGTATCGACTCTAGCTCTAATGATCGGTGCAGCGATGATCGTTTACATGCGAATCGCTTCATGGCGCATCATTGCGGGTGTGATGATCGGTATGATCGCAGTATCGACTCTGTTTAACGTGATCGGTTCTGACACTAATCCAATGTTTAATATGCCATGGCACTGGCACCTAGTTCTAGGTGGTTTTGCATTCGGTATGTTCTTCATGGCAACGGACCCAGTATCAGCGTCATTTACTAGCAAAGGTAAATGGTGGTACGGCATCCTGATTGGTGCAATGTGTGTGATGATCCGTGTAGTTAACCCAGCGTACCCAGAAGGTATGATGCTGGCGATTCTATTCGCGAACCTATTCGCACCTCTGTTCGACCATGTAGTGATTGAGAAGAACATCAAGCGGAGACTAGCACGCTATGGCAAGTAATAACGACAGCATTAAAAAGACGCTGGGTGTTGTTATCGGGTTGAGCCTTGTTTGTTCAATCATCGTATCAACAGCAGCAGTAGGTCTGCGTGATAAGCAAAAAGCTAACGCTGTCCTAGATAAGCAATCAAAGATCGTTGAAGTTGCAGGCATTGACGCAAACGGTAAGAAAGTACCAGAGCTATTTGCTGAGTACATCGAACCTCGTCTAGTAGACCTTGAAACAGGTAACTTTACTGAGGGTAATGCATCTACGTACGATCAACGTGAAGCATCAAAAGATGCAGAACGTTCAATCGCATTGACACCAGAAGAAGACGTAGCTGATATCCGTCGTCGCGCGAATACAGCAGTGGTGTACCTTGTAAAAGATCAAGATGAAGTCCAAAAAGTTATCCTGCCTATGCACGGTAAAGGACTATGGTCGATGATGTATGCCTTTGTAGCCGTTGAAACTGATGGTAACACTGTGTCTGCTATTACTTACTACGAGCAAGGTGAAACTCCTGGACTTGGTGGTGAAGTAGAGAACCCTTCATGGCGCGATCAATTCATTGGCAAGAAATTGTACAATGAAGATCACCAGCCAGCGATTAAGGTCGTGAAAGGCGGCGCACCGCAAGGTTCTGAGCACGGTGTTGATGGCCTATCAGGAGCGACGCTCACTAGTAATGGTGTTCAACACACATTTGACTTCTGGTTAGGTGATATGGGCTTTGGTCCTTTCCTAGCAAAAGTTCGTGACGGAGAACTTAACTAATGTCTAGTGCACAAAACGTTAAAAAGAGCATCCTAGCGCCAGTGTTGGATAACAACCCAATCGCGCTACAAGTTCTTGGTGTATGTTCTGCTCTTGCAGTAACAACTAAACTAGAAACAGCTTTTGTAATGACACTAGCGGTAACATTTGTAACTGCGTTGTCTAACTTCTCTGTTTCATTGATCCGTAACCACATTCCTAACAGTGTGCGTATCATCGTTCAGATGGCAATCATCGCATCGTTAGTAATCGTGGTAGACCAAGTGCTAAAAGCTTACCTATACGATATCTCTAAACAGCTATCTGTATTCGTTGGTCTGATTATCACTAACTGTATCGTAATGGGTCGTGCTGAAGCATTCGCAATGAAGTCTGCGCCAGTACCATCTCTTATTGACGGTATTGGTAACGGTCTAGGTTACGGCTTCGTTCTTATCACTGTAGGTTTCTTCCGTGAGCTATTTGGCTCAGGCAAACTATTTGGTCTAGAAGTTCTACCTCTAGTGAGCAACGGTGGTTGGTACCAGCCTAACGGCCTAATGCTACTAGCACCATCAGCATTCTTCCTAATCGGCTTCCTTATCTGGGTAATCCGTATTCTGAAACCAGAACAAGTAGAAGCGAAGGAGTAAGGACGTCATGGAACATTACATTAGTCTGTTAGTTAAATCGATTTTCATCGAAAACATGGCTCTGTCTTTCTTCCTAGGTATGTGTACTTTCCTTGCCGTATCTAAGAAGGTTAAGACCTCTTTCGGCCTAGGTGTTGCAGTTGTGGTAGTTCTGACTATCGCTGTTCCTGTGAACAACCTGGTATACAACCTAGTTCTGAGAGAGAACGCGTTAGTTGAGGGCGTGGACCTTAGCTTCCTAAACTTCATCACCTTTATCGGTGTAATTGCAGCACTTGTACAGATTCTAGAGATGGTCCTAGACCGTTTCTTCCCACCTTTGTACAACGCGCTAGGCATCTTCCTACCGCTGATCACAGTAAACTGTGCAATCTTCGGTGGTGTATCTTTCATGGTACAACGTGACTACAACTTTGCTGAATCGATCGTTTACGGTTTCGGCTCTGGTGTGGGCTGGATGCTAGCAATCGTTGCTCTTGCAGGTATCCGTGAGAAGATGAAGTACTCTGACGTACCTCCAGGTCTACGTGGTCTTGGTATCACATTTATCACTGTAGGTCTTATGGCGTTAGGCTTTATGTCTTTCTCTGGTGTTCAACTGTAAGTCGGGTAAACCGCAACAATTAAGGAATAGTCAATGGACATTATTCTTGGTGTAGTGATGTTTACTCTGATCGTACTAGCACTAGTACTAGTGATTCTTTTCGCTAAGTCTAAGCTTGTACCAACAGGTGACATTACAATTTCTGTGAACGATGACCCTTCTCTGGCGATCGTTACACAACCAGGTGGTAAGCTACTGAGTGCTCTAGCAGGTGCTGGCGTATTCGTATCTTCTGCTTGTGGTGGCGGTGGCTCATGTGGTCAGTGTCGCGTAAAAGTTAAATCAGGTGGTGGCGACATCCTACCAACCGAGCTTGACCATATTACTAAAGGTGAAGCGCGTGAAGGTGAGCGTCTAGCGTGTCAGGTTGCAATGAAAACTGACATGGATATCGAGCTTCCTGAAGAAATCTTCGGCGTTAAGAAGTGGGAATGTACTGTTATCTCTAACGATAACAAAGCGACATTCATCAAAGAGCTTAAGCTACAAATTCCAGATGGCGAATCAGTACCTTTCCGTGCTGGTGGTTACATCCAGATTGAAGCTCCTGCTCACCACGTGAAATACGCAGACTACGATATTCCTGAGGAATACCGTGAAGACTGGGAGAAGTTCAACCTTTTCCGTTACGAGTCTAAAGTTAATGAAGAGACCATTCGTGCATACTCTATGGCTAACTACCCAGAAGAGCACGGTATCATCATGCTTAACGTTCGTATCGCAACTCCGCCGCCGAACAACCCAGACGTACCCCCAGGCATCATGTCTTCGTACATCTGGTCTCTAAAAGAAGGCGACAAGTGTACTATTTCTGGTCCATTTGGTGAGTTCTTTGCGAAAGATACAGATGCAGAAATGGTATTCGTTGGTGGTGGTGCTGGTATGGCTCCAATGCGCTCACACATCTTCGACCAACTTAAGCGTCTGCACTCTAAGCGTAAGATGTCTTTCTGGTACGGCGCACGTTCTAAGCGTGAAATGTTCTACGTAGAAGATTTCGATATGCTACAAGCTGAGAATGACAACTTCGTATGGCACTGTGCACTGTCTGATCCACTTCCAGAAGATAACTGGGATGGTTACACTGGCTTTATTCACAACGTTCTTTACGAGAACTACCTACGTGATCACGAAGCGCCAGAAGACTGTGAATACTACATGTGTGGTCCACCTATGATGAACGCTGCTGTAATCGGCATGCTAAAAGATCTAGGTGTAGAGGATGAAAACATCCTACTAGATGACTTCGGTGGTTAATTCCTCCAAGTGATTGAATCTATGGCTAGCTCTCCAAGAGAGCTAGCCATTATTTTTTATAGACATAAAACTGATACTCAACAGTTGATATAGGTAATCGGATTGAAAGGATTGATCCTATTTCCCATATCAATTCAACAACATTGGGAGTTAACAAGTGAAAAAGTGGCTTGTTGCATTTGCTTCTCTATTGATTTTGGCTGGCTGTGAGCAGCCTGCCGATCAAATTCATTTAAGTGGCCCTACCATGGGGACTTCTTACAACATCAAGTATATCGAGCAAGATGGTATTCCAACGCCAAAAGCGATGCAGACAGAAATTGATCGCTTATTGGAAGAGGTTAATGACCAAATGTCGACCTATCGTGACGACTCAGAGTTAAGTCGTTTTAATCAGCATCAAACGAGCGAGCCATTTACAGTTTCGACACAAACTGCAACGGTAGTGAAAGAAGCAATTCGCCTTAACGGTCTTACTTTAGGTGCATTGGATGTGACGGTCGGCCCTCTAGTTAACCTGTGGGGGTTTGGTCCAGAAGCTCGTCCAGATGTAGTTCCAACCGATGAAGAACTCGCTGCTCGCAAAGCAAATACCGGTATTCACCACCTATCTGTTGATGGTAATACACTGTCCAAAGACCTTCCTAACTTGTACGTCGACCTATCGACGATTGCGAAAGGTTGGGGGGTTGACGTGGTTGCTGACTACCTTCAATCTGAAGGGGTACAGAACTTTATGGTCGAAGTTGGCGGTGAAATGCGTCTCAAAGGTGTCAATCGTGAAGGTGTGCCTTGGCGTATCGCAATTGAAAAACCGACCGTTGATGAACGTTCAATTCAAGAAATTATTGAACCAGGCGACATGGCAATTGCAACAAGTGGTGACTATCGTAATTACTTTGAGAGTAATGGTGTGAGATACTCTCATATTATTAATCCACGAACAGGCAAACCAATTCATCATAAAGTGGTGTCTGTAACGGTATTAGATAAATCGTCGATGACTGCTGATGGTCTTGCAACTGGTCTTATGGTGCTAGGTGAAGACAAAGGCATGGCAATTGCGAACGAAAATAATATTCCTGTTTTCATGATTGTGAAAACGGAAGATGGTTTTAAAGAGTTGGCTTCGGAAGCATACAAGCCATTCATGAAGAAATAACAACAGAAGTGAGCATGTTTTTATGAATACATTTCTAATTACCTTTGCTGTGTTTGTCGCGGTAATCACTGCAATGGCTGTCGGATACATTTTCCAAAAGAAAGTCGTGAAAGGTAGCTGTGGTGGCTTAGGGGCAGTTGGCATCGAAAAAGTGTGTAATTGTCCAGAACCCTGCGATGCGCGTAAAAAACGTGAAGCGCGCGAGGCTGCGCGTGCTGAGAAATTGGCGGCGTGGGAAAAAGATAGAATTGCTTAGTATTGGTTAATCGTACTAAGAAAGTGATAAAGCTCAGCGTTCTGCTGAGCTTTATTTTTAGGCAGCTAACCAAAGCTCAGATGTCCGAGAAAGAGCCCAATACCGTGTTTTGTTGTTTCTTTCTCTCATGTTACAGAGCAAGACCACACTGATAGTCATTAGGACGAAGAAATGATTTGGTTACGTCCGTTCTCTTTGGCCATGTAAAGTCGCTCATCCGCCACTTTTATTTGTTGTTCCAGCTCCCCCTCGATGTTGCTTACACCAATACTCGCGGTCACAAGAATGTTTTTGTCCAAATAAGTTATTGGCGTTTTTTCTATGCGCTGTCTCATTTGTTCTAAGCGTGTTAGAAAGCCGTCATAGTCGCCACTGGCTTGAATACAAAACTCCTCGCCACCAAGCCTAGCGACAATATCATTTGGAAAATAGATTTTTAGAATATTCGCTATCATGACTAACACTGCATCGCCGCCCTCATGTCCGTGTGTATCATTTACTTGCTTAAAGAAATCGATATCAAGCATCGCGATGTTTCTTTGAGCGTTTTCTACATGGGGTTGCTCAAACAGAAAGCGGCGGTTCCATAAGCCCGTTAGCGCATCTTGATTTGCCATTTTAAACAGTTCAGATGTTGCGTCTTTGATATCTAACAGTTGGTGAATACGGCAAAAAAATTCTTCTTGATTAAATGGCTTGTATAAAAAGTCATTGGCCCCTGCTTTTAGAAACCTAGCCGTCATGGTCTTAGAGTTACTACCCGACAAGCCGAGAATGGCTAATTGATTTTTATCCCACTTCCGACGTAATTCACGCACCATAGTAATGCCATCTTTAACGGGCATATCATGGTCGGTTAAAACGAGAGTGATATCTGGATTTTGCTCGACAAGCTCTAGGGCTTTTTGCCCATTGTCAGCTTCCAACGTCTGAATATATTGATGCTCCAAAAGTTGGGCAATGTGTCTTCTTACGGTGTGTGAATCATCAACGACTAAACATTTGTGTTGTTGATTGTTGGTTAGTCGCTTGAGGAGTGGTAATAGATAGGAAACGGACGCCATGCTGTCTTTCAAAATATAGTCGAGGACACCTTTTGCAAGCATCTTTTCGCGAGTGTCTTCTTGAAATCGAGCCGTTAAAACAATGACACGATGACCATGTTCCAAAACGAGGTCAATAATCTCGCCATCTTGAGCATCCGGTAAACAATAGTCTAAAACCGCACAGAAGAGGTCCTGTGCTGAAGATAACAAGTTCTTTGCCTCCGCGTAGCTTTCCGCTGCGATGACCTCATAACCAGCTTGGCTTATTGTTTGGCAAAGAAAGTTTTTAAATGCACGACTATCTTCAACAACCAGAATCTTATTACTCAAGCGCAGTCCCCAAAATTAATTGTTTAAAATCAATGATAACTAAAATTAAACTTATCGCCATCAAAAAACACATGTCAACCAAAAGTAGAACAACTACTCAAATGTTTGACACGCATCCGTTAACATCACATCATTATTCCTGTCTTAGTTATATAATTATGTTTAGCTAACGTAGGGAGAAAGTAGTATGGAAATGCATCAACATGGTATGGCTGAGCTATTTCAACAACTGGGCCTCGGTAGCTCTCCTCAAGAAATGAAAGATTTTATTAATCAACATCGACACAAAAGAGATTCTGCGCCTTTACATGAAGCTAGCTTTTGGACGATGTCACAGGCGAACTTTCTAAAACAAGCCATCGAAGAAGATGCAGATTGGGCCGAATTGGTCGATCAATTGGACGTAATGCTTCGAGATTGACGTTCGTTTAAACACGCCCATTTCTCTTCAGGTAGATTTGATTTATACTGTTTTTTTGAACAGTGCTTTGATGGCTATGTCAGATCGAATTAGAAAAATTATTCATGTCGATATGGATTGTTTTTATGCTGCCGTAGAGATGAGAGATAACCCCAGTTACCGTTGCATTGCACTCGCTGTTGGCGGACATGAAAAGCAGCGTGGAGTGATTAGCACCTGTAATTATGATGCGCGTAAATATGGTGTTCGCAGTGCAATGTCAACGGCGCGCGCGCTGCAACTCTGTCCTCATTTGTTGGTTGTGCCCGGTAGAATGCATGTATATAAGCAAGTCTCTCAGCAGATTCGTGCTATTTTTGAGCGTTATACGCCTATCATTGAACCTCTCTCATTGGATGAAGCATACCTCGATGTCACGGACTCGACAGCTTGCCGTGGCTCCGCAACGTTGATCGCAGAGTCAATTCGCCGTGATATCTGGAGTGAACTTGGGTTGACGGCATCGGCGGGCATTGCTCCGATTAAGTTTCTTGCCAAGGTCGCGTCAGACATGAACAAGCCCAACGGTCAGTTTGTGATTCCGCCAGAGAAAGTCCAAGAGGTTATCGATAGTCTTCCGTTAGAGAATATTCCTGGCGTGGGAAAAGTGAGTCTTGAGAAGCTCCACCAAGCCGGTTTTTATCGATGTGAGGACATTAAAAACAGTGACTATCGAGAGTTGTTGAGGCAGTTTGGTCGTCAGGGTGCCTCCTTATGGCAGCGAAGCCATGGAATTGATAATCGAGAAGTCGTTGTTGAGCGCGAGAGAAAGTCCGTCGGTGTGGAAAGGACATTCAGCCAGAACATCGCAACCTATGGTGAATGTTGGCAAGTGATTGAGGAGAAACTTTATCCTGAACTCGAGAAACGTTTAGAGCGTGCAAGCCCAGATAAGTCGATTATTAAACAAGGTATTAAAGTCAAATTTGCCGACTTTCAACTGACCACAATTGAGCACATCCATCCGCAATTAGAGCTTGAGGACTTCAAGATCTTGCTAAGAGATATTCTTAAACGCCAAAATGGACGGGAAATTCGCCTTTTAGGCTTGAACGTGATGCTCAAGCCCGAAGACCAAGCGCGTCAATTGAGCTTTTTTTAGGCCCTTACCGTTTCTACCTGCGTTAATACCTGCTCAAAACTTACGTTTGCCATTGCACCATAACCTGCTAGCTTTGAGGCTTTTAGCTGGCTAATCAAAGGAGTGCTGATTCCGCACAAGAAGCGAGCAACGGCATCATTACTGATGGCCGATGGGGAAAGCTGAATAAACTCCTGCGCCCATATCGATACTTGAGATTGTTCAATATCTTCAGGTTCTGGTGCTGTGAATGTGGCGACGTGACCACGACACACGGAGCAGTGACCACATTGCTTTGGTGCATCGTGATCCGCAAAGTAGTTCGCCAATTGTGAGCTCAAACAGTGCTCGGACTGGAACAAGTGCAGCATGGTGTGGATTCTTTCGATATCTTTGCTTTCTTTGGATTGGAACAGTTCAGACAGTTGTTGGATTAAAACATCCGAGCTCTGTTTGGTTGGCATAACTGAGTACACGTCCGTCAGTTGTTTGCTCTCTAGTTCTATCCAGCCGTTCTGGTGAAAATAGTCGAGCGCTGCGACAACTCGGTTGCGTTCCGATTGATAGTTCATCCATAGCGCTTCTAGATCAACTTGGCACCACACTTTGGCTTTTTGTGAGCAAGAGAAAATAGCCTCCACAAATTGACGTCGCTCGCCTTGAAATTGATTCACAATAAATTGCTGATCGTGCAAAAACTTAAACCGATATTCTGCAAAGTAACTGTACTTTGCTTCAATGACGTTATGTAGCTCCAAATAAACCAATAAGGTTTTGAGTGGCAATTGGCGGATATTACTTTCACGCGACAAACGCAGTGGCACTACCTCCCATTGTGGAGCATGTTCTTTCGCTTGCTCGACTACATAGTTAATTGACGTAAATTCTGGTGTGTCACCATAGACAAAATTCTCCAACACCGTTAAGCCGGACGTATTGCCTAGCAGAATGCACTCAGAGCGTTGCCCGTCCCTGCCTGCACGTCCAATCTCTTGTGCGTAGTTCTCGATTGATTTGGGTAAGTCGAAGTGAATGACGCGTCGAATATCAGATTTATCGACCCCCATACCAAATGCAATCGTTGCAACAATACAGTCAATTTGGCCATCCATGAACTGCTGTTGGACTTGTTCACGAACGTCGCTTTTCATGCCAGCGTGGTATGCGTGAGCGTTAATGCCAATATGGATTAATGACTTTGCTACTCGTTCTGCTGTTTGCTGCTGCGTCACGTATACGATGGTCGGAAGCTTAGGTGAAGAGGCGATGATCTCACTGAGCTGTTCTTGTTTCTTTGTTTCCTCACACGGGATCACCAAGATATCCAGATTAGAGCGGTAGAAGCCTGTAACGGTAATATGTTCACTGGCAATATCGAACTTTTTTTGTATGTCTTCAATAACTGCAGGCGTTGCCGTTGCGGTGAGAAGTAAAGACTGTGGGATGTTCAGTTCACGTTGATATTGCGGTAGTTTGAGATAATCTGGACGAAAGTTATGCCCCCATTCGGAAATACAGTGCGCTTCATCAATGACCATCAAAGAAATCGGTACTTGGCGAATGAATTCACGAAAACGCTCATTTTTTAGTCGCTCAACAGAAATCATCAAGATTTTGATTTGTCCATTCTTCACGCCAGCCATGACCTGTTGTGCTTCTTCTCTACTTTGACTGCTATCGATAGAAGCGGCCGCGATTCCTTTACTTTGTAAAAAGCTCAGTTGATCCTTCATTAACGCCAACAACGGAGAGATCACCAACGTAAGGTTGGGTAATATGGTTGCAGGTAGTTGATAACAGAGTGACTTCCCCGAGCCTGTAGGAAAGATTGCCGCAGCAGAGTAACCATTCATAACGGCTTCAATAACGGGTTGCTGACCTTGGCGTAATGAGTCAAAACCAAATACAGATTGAAGTGTTTGATGCAGCGAGTCACTTTGCATAATAGGGAAACCTTTCTTTGATGGTAAACTTGGCTACATTAACACACCCCGAATACTAAACGCGCGTCCTAAAAGTATGAACAAAGCTGACTTAGTCCAAATTATCATCCAACATCTGGAAGAAAAACTTCAAGTTGCCCATGCATCGGCTCAGCGAGCGATCGATGCCGCGACAGATGAAGAAACTGTTCCCGAGCACAAGTACGATACATTGGCACTTGAAGCCGCGTATCTTGCTCATGGACAAGCCATGCGAATCCAAGATAGTGAAGAGGAATTGCGTCAATATCGTTCTTTAGTGACTCGCGACTTTAAGAATGCGCCTGTTGGTGTTGGCGCTTACGTTGTTCTCGCAGATGAGAATTTGCTTGAAAAGCACTTCTTTGTAGGCCCTTGCTCTGGTGGTTTGACTGTTCAATATCAGGCTCAGGAAGTCTTTGTCTTAACAGCTAAATCTCCTCTGGGTCGAGCGTTGTTCGGAAAAGAAGAAGGTGATGAGGTTGACGTGAAAATAGGAGATAAAACAACTTGTTACGAAGTCGTGACGGTTTGCTGACATCTCATGTATCACTCAGTGTTATGTTTAACACGAGTAATGTTAAATAAAAGAGAATGACATGAAAAAGCTTTTTACACTCTCATTGCTGATGGTCAGTGCTACTGGTTATGCAGCGCAGTGTCGTGTGGACATCAATAATGAAGTCCGTATGGATGGGCAAAGCTTGGAAATTCGCCAAACGACAGGTGATAAAGCTGTCGTGGATGAAGATAACAATCTATTCATCAAAGGTGAGTTAATTGAACTCAATGCCGACCAAAAAGCGGCAATTGAAGACTATCGCGAAAAAATGAACGCGTATATTCCACAAGCAAAGCAGTTGGCGAGTGATGGTTTAGCGCTTGCAAATGACATCATCGATGATGTCGCGGAAAGCCTAGACGCACCTGGCGCGTTTGATAACGTCAAAGTCGCAGTACAGGACTTTTTCGCTGATGTTGAATCACGTTACTACAAAGATGGCGATTTCATTCTACCAGCGGAAAGTTTTGAGTCCATGACACAAGGGTGGACTGAAGACTTTGCAAAAGCACAAGAGATCTTCAATAAAGAGTTTTTAGCCAGTTCGTTGGATGCTTTATCGAAAAAAATGAAGGAAGAGGGGGGAATAAACCTCACTGCATTATCGGAGAGTATGGCTGAACTCAGCGCGAAAGTAGAAGAGCGTTTAGCTGAGCATTCGAAAGAGGTAGAACAACAAGCAGAAGACTTGTGCGATTCGCTGGATGACATGGCAGGACAAGAAGACGATCTGTTGAAGAAAATCCCTGAGCTAAAAGATTACCGAGTATTTACGATTTAATTACTCATTAAAAAGTAAAAAACTCAATGAGATAAAGAAAGAGAGCACGATTGTGCTCTCTTTTCGTTTTTACATACTTGAATAAGTAATGGAAACAAGACGATATTTGCGTTTTACTCGCTTGTTCTTTGATAGCTTATTGCGTATTCATCTCGGTGAGTTTATCGCCGACAGGTTTTGAGAAGTTAAAGCCATCATGCTGATCCCAGTTGATAGACCATGTCATTACCCCTGCATAATTCGGGTAATGGTACGCTGGTTTAACGGTGCCACATGAAGTGCCTTTGGTTAAACAATCTAGTGCGTTGATAATATTCTGTGTTGGAGCCTGCCCTGAATTTGCCGAGCTAGGACCTGAAGGTAAACCGATTGCGACTTGATCATCGCGCAATGGTGCAAATTGAGTGCCGTCGGCCAACTCAAAACCTTCGATAAGCATTTTAGATTGCGCTACCATCATATCCACAGAGCCTTCTGGTGCACTGCCTGGCAGGTATGGGTTTGGCAAACCGCCGTTGTTATATAACTGGACGTGAAGCAAGTCGAGCGTGCTGCGTGTCTCGTTTATCACAGGAATGTAAGCTCCCCAAATACCGCTGTAAGCCACATAGCCGCCTTGAACATAAGGGTGCTCAGGCGCCATGGTTAGGTACATATCGCCACCCATGTTTTGCTCTATTTGAAGCAAAGCACGACCAAGGCGAGCTTGAATTTGCGAGCCATGAACTAAGTTAGAACCACTCTCTAAATCCACATCTAGACCATCAAAGCCCCACTCAGCGATAAGACCTGTTAGGCTAGAGACAAAGTTGGCTTCATCTTGGTCGGTATTCAGCGTAATCGTGCCTTCTGCGCCGCCAAGAGAGAGAACAAACTTCTTACCTTTAGCTTGAAGCGCTGCCATGTCCTGCTTGAATTGTGTTGGATCGAGTGCTGGACAATCGCTGTAAATATCGCCTGAATATAGATTAAAGTGCACGGTGCCATCACTGTTGCGATCATTTTCAGCAAAGGCAATATCAATCACATCCCAAGCATCTGCCATATCTGCTAGACGAATTGGACAGCCCGCTCCATTTACAAAATTGTGCCAGTAACCGATGAGTTTATGGCGTTTATCTACTTGCTCAACCACCGTTATTGCTGCGGCGTCAGACAATGCATTGCTTCCTGACAAATCCACAGCTTGGGCGCTAACTGTAAAGTTACCAAGTGCAGTTGGTGTCCAGTTGGCTGTGTAAGGTGCCGTGGTATCGGTTGCAACAATAGAGCCGTTGATCATGAAATCAACGTGTTTAATGCTTGAAGTTAAAGACGTTGCATCGGCGCTTAATGCGAGGCTTTTGCCTAATCCGGTGGTCTGACCGCTGCTTGGTGAAGTCAGAGAGACGACCAAATCTTTATCGCTGACTTCCACACCAACCAGGGACTCTGACGTGTTGTTATCATTATCGGTTGCGACGGCTTTAAGCTGGTTAGCGCCAATAAGTGTGGCGTTCCAAGTAACGGAATATGGCGCTTGAGTGGTGACCCCTAAGCTGGTGTTGTTCGCAAAAAACTCAACTTGCGTGACTGTGCCATCAGCATCGCTTGCGTTTGCCGTGATTTCGTTATTGCTGCCAGCGAGCACGACTTGTCCATCCGTTGGTGCCGTAATGGTAACTTGCGGTGGTGTCGAACAAGCACCTAGGCCACTCCAAGCATCTTGCCAGTATAGCCCTTCACCAGGCTCGTAAGCCCATTTCGCATCCGAGGAGCACCAACCAGCAACATCACAACGATATTTTTGGTTGAAGTGAGAAACCAGGTCGCCAGCTTGATAACTTGTGCCTGCCACATAAGGTACTGCATCTGCACATCCGCCTGTTCCGGTTTCTGCATTACTAATAACCAGCGCTACTTCTTGGCTCATCGTTGCGAGGTTTGTATCATCAGTCGCTTGTGCTTTGAATGAGTATGTACCTGGACTAGCGGTCCATTGATATTCGTAAGGTGCGCTAGTATCAATGGCGACAGATTGATTGTTTACGAAGAACTCAACTTGTGTGACCACACCATCAATATCGTCAGCTTGAGCGGCTACGGTTAGGTTATCGCCTACATTAAGCACTTCTGTGCCTACTGGGCTGGTCAATGAAATGCTTGGTGGCGGTAATTCGACTTGTGGTTGAACTTGGATAGAAATCGTCGTGGTGCTAACAGCTCCCTCATTATCTGTCGCAATTGCGGTCAATTGCGAGATCCCTTCAATAGCTGTCCAAGAAGCTTCGAATGGTGCTTGAGTTACCACAGCAACGGTTTGGTTGCCTGCAACAAACTCAATTTGTGTGATTTGGCCATCTTCGTCAGCTGCGTTGGCTAACAAAGTGATCGCACTGCCTTCGGGAATTTGTGCGTTGTTTATTGGAGAGGAGAACGACACCGTTGGTGATAAATTGTTGCTTCCACCATCACATTGCCCTAACGCTTTCCATGCTTCCCAAGATCCTGAGTTGGTCACGGGATCATTGCCTTGCGTCCAATATGCAGCCTCATAAGCGGCTCCTTGCGTTTTTACTAAAGCGCCCGATGTATAAGTCGCAGTGCTGTCCCAGTCGGGTAGACTTTGACAGTTATAGGCTTGAGCTTGGTAGCTGGCGCTGAGTGCTACAACCATCGCTCCGTGAAGTAGGGTGACCTTCATTTTCCTCTCCTTGAATCATGGGTATAAATGAGAACAGAGTAATAACTAGCTGATAAATAGACATTAGGGGGAAAAAGCGAAGCACAATATTCTGCTTTTCGACACAGTATCACGAGGAACAGTTCGTCCCTTACACCAGAGCTCATTATTTTTCGGCTCACTTCACGGCAGAAGGATTGGTAAAATTCAGCCACGTAAAACGAACAACAGTCGCGAGGCTTTTGAGCGATGAATATGAGATGTACGTTAAAATTTACAAGCTGAATGACTACAAATTGTTTCAACTGTCGAGGATTTAACCGAGGTGCTCTTGTTGAATAGTGAATATTGCTATAGTGTACTAGTTAGCTAGTTCAATGATATTTTTGTGTGAGTAGTATGACACAGCAAACCTCTTCTCAGCCTCGCGAGCATTTTGGCTCTCGTCTCGGGTTCATCTTAGCTGCCGCAGGTGCCGCAGTTGGCCTTGGCAATATTTGGGGCTTCCCAACTCAAGCAGCCAGTAATGGTGGCGGTGCTTTCCTATTAGTTTATTTGGTGATGATTCTTATCGTCGCATTTCCGATGCTGGTGGTTGAAATGGCGATTGGTCGCCATGGTCAAGCCAACCCTGTAGACAGTATGCGTGCAATCACAGATAACCCTACCGGTAAAAAACTCGGCGGCATTGTGGGTTGGATTGGTTTAAGCGTACCAAGCGCTGTCTTAGCGTTTTATTCAATTGTTGGTGGTTGGTTGATCTGCTTTTTACTGGGTGCAATCACAGATCTAATGGGGTTAGAAGCTGCAACTCAATGGCTAAAGGGCTTTAGTGTTGAACGTAACTTGTTCGGAACCATTACTTTTTATGTACTGACGATTCTCATCGTACAAGGTGGCGTAAAACAAGGTATTGAGAAGTGGTCCACACGTTTGATGCCAGCATTGTTTGTTCTGTTTGCTCTGCTATTTGCTTACATCATGACGCAAAACGGTGCGATGGAAGGTCTGAAACATTACCTAGTGCCGGATTTTGAAAAGGTATGGGACCGCAAGTTGATTCTTGCTGCAATGGGACAGGGCTTCTTCTCGCTTACGATCGGTGGCTGCTCAATGTTGATTTACGGATCTTACTTGAGTAAGAAAGAAAACCTACCAAAGATGGCGATGAACGTGACCATGGTAGATACTGCCGTTGCTTTCATTGCAGGGTTAGTGGTGATGCCAGCGATGTTTGTAGCAATGCAAAAGGGCGTTCAAATCTATGCAGAAGATGGCTCTCTCTTAAGCTCAGATACGTTAGTGTTTACGGTATTGCCACTAATGTTTGATAGTTTAGGTTTGCTTGGTCAATTATTCTCTATTGTGTTCTTCTTATTGCTGACGATTGCGGCGCTAACGTCTTCCATTTCAATGTTAGAGTGTCCAGTGGCTTTAGTGAGTGAGCGCTTCAATACTAAGCGCAGCGCAACGAGCTGGGTTTTAGGTGGTCTCATTGCCTTGTTCAGTGTGGTGATTGTTTATAACTTTGGCGCTCTGTTTGGTATGGTCGCGACGGTTGCTACTCAGTATCTACAACCAACCGCTGCGCTCTTATTCTGCTTATTTGGTGGTTGGGTATGGAATCGCAACTCAAAAATCAAAGAGCTTGAGCAAGGTTGCCCGGAGTTTACGCAAGGTTGGTTTGGTAAGTTATGGCCTGCGTATGTGAAGTTTGTATGTCCAATTCTTGTGGCGACAGTCATCTGGGCTTCATTTGGCTAACCGAGACGCCTATCGAATAAAAGAAAAGGGCTTGATGGTAACTCATCAAGCCCTTTTTCATATTGGTTATTCTCGTTTCGGTTATCCGCCAAGAATGGTGTTGATTAACGGAATTGTCCTGCTTCTGGAAGAAAGTCAAAACCAGCAGAAGCCAGTTTTGTCTCAAGTGCTGTGCGTTCGATATCGAAGAAAGCCACCAGTTTATCTAAGTCACCACCGAAGTCATCGCGTAGCTTCATATTCACAATGCTCATCAGCATGACAGGGTCCATGGATTCAAAGTTCGCTAGATTCATTACTTATCCTCAAAATCTGAAATCAGTAGGTTTGCCGCAGCAAATGCCGCTTTTTCACGCACTTCTTTAGGCAGGGACTCATCCGCTGCAACATCGTTCAGTGCTTTAACTGCACATGAAATTGCTTGGGGAATATAAGCTTGATCGCCACTACCAATCTGAGCATAAAGCTCACGAACCAGTTCACAACAGCCGTATACTTGCATGTTTTCTTTCCACTAAATGATAACTTATCTCAATATACACACAGCGGATTTGAAACTCAAAGTACAGAGTTGTTTTGGCTCAAGTTGAAGGTTTGCTTGAGCGAGATTTAATCACTGCATTTGTGCTTCTAACTGCTGGGTGACTTCTGGTGAAAGTTGAAGTTGTTTTGCTAGTTCTTGCAGATACGCTTTTTCCATAAAGTTTTGTTCATCAGCGACGATCAAAGACGCCAGGTAAATTTCTGACGCTTGTTGAGGAGAGGTCGCCTGATTAGCAATTTCAGCAGGATCAAGCGGTTTGTTTAACTCTTGCTGAACGAGGTGACGAACGTGCTCATCTGCGCCCATATCCGCGAGAGCTTGTTCAATGCGCGCCATTTCCTCTTCATCAACGTGACCATCAGCTTTTGCAGCTCCAATCATTGCTTTTAAAATTAAGACACTGTGTTTACTGTCATCGGGGTCAAAGGTTTCTTGAACACCTTGACCGGATTGCTTGGCTTGCCAGTCGTTATACACTTTGTAGGCCAAGGCTCCAAGCGCAGCTGCGCCACCGACTTTTAATGCGTTTGACCCTATTTTTTTAGTCATTTTTTTACTTTTCTTTGAGCCCATCAGCATACCGATGAGGCCTCCGCCTACAGCACCTGCTCCTAGCGTTTTTAGACTACTTGAATTTGATGAGGATTTGATGTTGTTGGTTTGTTTGCCCAATGCATCTGCACCTTGCTTAAGTAAGTCTGATTTGAGTGCTTGGTTTAGAAGACTTTTTAAATCCATAACTGACCTCCTTTAGATGATGAAATCAGTTTAATAGCAAGAAGCTGAACCAAAGATTAACAAAGTGAATAGTTCGAAAAAGGTGGAGGGAGGATGTTGAGCTGTAATAAAAAGGGCTGACCGAAGCCAACCCTTTTTAACTATTTGAAACTACTTCAAATGCGAACTCGTCTAGTGCTTACTTTAGTTGAGCTTTTACGTGCTCAACAATGTCAGTCATTGCGACTGCTGTTTTCTCACCAGTAGCACGGTTCTTGTATTCGAAGTTGCCTTCTTTCATTGAGCGGTCACCGATAATAATGGTATGCGGTACACCAATAAGCTCCATGTCAGAGAACATTACGCCTGGGCGTTCTTTACGGTCGTCAAATAGCACTTCGATGCCCATTGCCGTTAGCTCAGCGTACAATTTCTCAGCGGCTTCTTTCACTTCTTCTGACTTGTGCATGTTCATTGGAACGATCGCTACCTGGAATGGTGCGATTGCATCTGGCCAGATGATGCCGTATTTGTCGTGGTTTTGTTCAATAGCAGCCGCTACTACGCGAGTGATACCGATACCGTAACAACCCATTTCTAGGATGACGTTCTTACCATCAGGACCCAGTACACCACAGTTCATCGCTGCGGAGTAAGCGTTACCTAGTTGGAAGATATGGCCAACTTCGATACCACGCTTAAGCTGGATAATGCCCTTGCCACATGGGCTTGGGTCACCTTCCACAACGTTACGTAGGTCTTCAACTTGGCCAAGCTCTACATCACGACCCCAGTTAATACCGAAGTAGTGTTTGCCATCGATGTTCGCGCCCGCACCGAAGTCGCTCATTACCGCAACGCTGCGGTCAACAATGAACGGCAGTTTAAGGCCAACAGGGCCAAGTGAACCAGGGCCTGCACCGATAAGCTCACGAATTTCTTCTTCAGATGCCATTTCCAGTGGAGCTGCAACCTGAGGAAGGTTTTCTGCTTTCACTTCGTTCAGTTCATGATCACCACGAATAATAAGCGCGATGATTGGCGCATCAACTTCGTCAGATGCTTTCACAAACAGTGTTTTCACTGTTTTTTCAATTGGTAGTTCGAACTGCTCAACCAATTCAGCGATTGTTTTCGCGTTTGGCGTATCAACCAAAGTCATTTCTTGTGTTGGTGCCGCAGCCTCAGAGGCTGGAGCTAGTGCTTCTGCTTTTTCAATGTTTGCCGCGTAATCTGACTCGCTAGAAAATGCGATGATATCTTCGCCGCTTTCAGCCAGTACGTGGAACTCTTGAGAGCCGCTACCACCGATAGCACCGCTATCTGCAAGTACAGGACGGTAATCCAGACCCATGCGATCGAATGCTTTACAGTAAGCATCGTGCATTGCGTCGTATGACTTTTGTAGGCCGTCTTTATCAATGTCAAAGCTGTACGCATCCATCATTGAGAATTCACGTGAACGCATTACACCGAAGCGTGGACGACGTTCGTCACGAAATTTAGTTTGGATTTGGTACAGGTTTAGCGGAAGCTGTTTGTAAGAGCTCACTTCATTGCGAACAAGGCTAGTGATCACTTCTTCAGCGGTTGGGCTAAGTACAAACGGACGAACATGACGGTCAGTAAAGCGAAGTAGCTCAGGGCCCATCTTTTCGCTGCGGCCTGTCTCTTCCCATAGTTCAAACGGCTGAACAACGGGCATCAAAGTTTCGACTGCGCCTGCATTGTCGATTTCTTGACGAACGATGTTTTCGACTTTACGCAGTACACGTAGACCAGTAGGTAGCCAGGTGTATAAACCTGAAGCCAGCTTACGGATCATACCTGCACGTAGCATGAGCTGGTGGCTCACTACTTCTGCGTCGTTTGGAGTCTCCTTCAGAGTAGAAAGAAGATAATTACTGGTACGCATTAAATTTATCCGTTTATTTAAGTTAGATACTCAAGCTTGAATAAGCAGGAGTATGGGAGTTCCCTAAAGGGAAATTTGTTAGCTGTCTATAATATCAGCCAATTGCGTTTGTCAAAAGCTTTCAATAGCGGTAACCGTTATTAAGTTGCTTGTTGCTGTGAACTTTACGTTCAAGTCGAACAAATTTACCGCATATTCTTTGTCGTCCGGCTTGTTTTTCTTATATGCAGGGCGAGGATCTTGTGCCAGAACTTGTTCAATGACTGATCTTACATAGTCAGTATCGGATCGATTTTCTATCGTTGCTAATGCTTGAGCAGAAAAGGTGACTTGTGACTTTTCTGGCTCTTGGTCTGCGTATCCGCCTTGTGCTTCCGAAATAGAATCCGAATAGGGGATATAAGGCTTAATATCCACAATCGGTGTCCCATCCACGAGATCTACACTGCCTAAATCAAGATAGATTTGATCGCCTTGCTTAGTGACTCCTTTCACTTCAACGGCTGACATTCCGATTCCGTTTGGACGGAAAGTCGAGCGCGAGGCAAAGACACCAATTCGTTCATTGCCGCCTAATCGTGGCGGACGTACAGTTGGTTTCCAACCAGCTTCCAGATTCTGATCAAATAGAAACAACAACCAAACGTGAGAGAACTGTTCTAGCCCACGCACTGCTTCAGGGCTATTTGCTGCACCTAACAGTTTTACGCGTGCTTTAGCCTCTGGTACTAAGCGTGGTTGGCGCGGAACTGCAAACTTTTCTTTGTACGGTGTCTCAATGACGCCGATGGGTTCGATGGAATACATGGTGGACATCTTTAAGAATTCATTGAGATGAAAAGTATCACAAATTTCTCTTGCTTTTCTTGTTGATAATGATTATTAATTAAAATGTTATAACATAACAATTCAATTAAAAGGAAAAGTATTATGAAACCAGGAATCCACCCTGAATATCGTCCTGTGGTGTTCCACGACACCAGTGTAGATAAGTACTTTGTCGTTGGTTCTACGTTGAAAACGGAGAGAACCATAGAATGGAAAGATGGCAAAACTTACCCTTACTTTACGTTAGATGTGTCGTCAGCTTCTCACCCGTACTACACCGGTAAACAGCGCGTTGTACAAACCGAAGGTCGCATTGCGAACTTCAACCGTCGTTTTGGTCAATTTAAGAGCGAAAAGGAATAAATCATGAAGGTAGTAAAATCATTAAAAAGTGCAAAAAGTCGTCATCCGGATTGCCAGATTGTAAAACGGAGAGGGCGTCTTTATGTCATTTGTAAAACGAACCCGAGATTCAAAGCTGTGCAAAAGTAATCAACCTGCATATATCTAACTTATGGTTTTGTTTAATTGATAATGTTGATTTAATTATCCTACATGGATGAAATATCTACATTTTTATTCAATGTTGGTTATAAATGCCTCTGTTTGTCACGGTTTGTAACATTTAGGGCTTTTATTTGACCTTCTACTCAAGTACCCTTCGCACGCTTTTTGACATTTTTGTCACATTTGCATAGGAATAAAAACAAGGAGGGAACAGATGAGTTCATCTGATTCAATTAAACAAAACTCGCCTAAGAAGCCGCTGTTTACGCGCTTTTTGGATACTGTCGAATATTTGGGGAACTTATTACCCCACCCGATCACACTATTTGCCATTTTCTGTTTAGCCATTCTGGTGATGTCGGGTATTGCAGGATACTTCGAAGTTTCCGTAGTTGATCCTCGTCCTGAGGGTGCAAAAGGTCGTGCCGCGGATGGCATGATTCATGTCGTTAGCTTGCTTAACGCTGATGGCCTTGAACTAATCGTTACCAATCTAGTGAAAAACTTTGTCGGCTTTGCACCTTTGGGTACGGTATTGGTTGCGATGTTGGGTGTTGCTATTGCTGAATACTCAGGCTTGCTATCTGCAGCAATGCGTGGCTTAGTAATGGGTGCATCTCAACGCATGGTAACAGTGACGGTCGTTTTCGCGGGTATCATTTCAAATACGGCATCAGAGCTTGGCTATGTGGTACTTATTCCACTGGCTGCAATGCTGTTCCATTCTTTAGGTCGTCATCCACTTGCCGGTCTTGCTGCGGCGTTCGCTGGTGTATCTGGTGGTTACTCAGCAAACCTACTTATTGGTACGGTTGACCCGCTGTTGTCAGGCATTACTGAAACGGCGGCGCAAATGATTGACCCAACTTACACTGTTGGTCCAGAAGTTAACTGGTACTTCATGTTTGTGTCGACATTCTTCATTGCAATCACAGGTGCGTTTGTTACTGAAAAAATTGTTGAGCCAAAGCTTGGCAAATACAGTGAAGAAGAAGCCTCAGAAGATTTGTCGAACGACAAAATGGGTGGCTTAACAGACATTGAGAAGAAAGGCCTAAAACTAGCAGGTGTTGCTGTACTGGTTGTTTCAGCGCTGCTTGCTTGGACGGTTGTTCCAGAAGACGGCATTCTACGTTCTGATGCAGGTACAATTGCAGGTTCACCATTCCTGAAAAGTATCGTGGCATTCATCTTTGTGTTCTTTGCTATTCCAGGCTTTGTGTTTGGTAAAGTTGTTGGCACGATGAAGACGGATCGCGATGTAATTGATGCAATGGCGAAATCTATGTCTTCTATGGGCATGTACATTGTATTAGTTTTCTTTGCGGCTCAGTTCGTTGCTTTCTTTAAATGGACTAACTTCGGTCAGGTATTCGCGGTTGCTGGCGCTAGCTTCCTGCAAGAAATTGGCTTAACTGGCCCAATGTTGTTCTTTGCCTTCATCCTGATGTGTGGATTTATCAACCTAATGATTGGTTCGGCATCGGCACAGTGGGCAGTAACGGCTCCGATTTTTGTTCCTATGTTGATGCTTGTTGGTTATGCACCGGAAACGATTCAGGCTGCTTACCGAATTGGTGACTCGACGACAAACATCATTACTCCAATGATGAGCTACTTTGGTTTGATTCTTGCCGTAGCGACTCGTTACATGAAGAACTTAGGTATCGGTACGCTGATCGCGACCATGCTACCTTACTCAATCTGCTTCATTGTAGGTTGGAGTGTGCTGTTCTACCTATGGGTATTCGTATTTGGTTTACCAGTAGGCCCTGGCGCAGCAACATACTACACACCGTAGAAAACGGTTACCTCACACAGCTCCATTATAAAAAGCCTGCGAACGTCGCAGGCTTTTTTATCGATTGAGACTGTGTACGCAGGCTTACCTGATTATAGATGTCGGTTTATAGCTGAAAACGCATCAACAAAGGGCGATAAAAGTGCTGAGTGAGCCAGCATAAGCTTTTCCAAATTATGCGTTTGTACCAAGGTAAGTGCGCAATATAAACATAGCTAAATTCAATTTCTGGCCGGGCTTTTCTGTTGCGTTTAAAAGCCGGAGCACCTGAGCTCATATTAAAGCGACGCTGGAATATCATTGCGTGGCGGATGGTATAGGCCGATATTCGACGATACAATGCGAGGCGTTGTGGCTTATTGGTATCGTAGCCAAAAATTGGGCAAGTCATATCATTATCAATTTCTACAATGCCTAACGTAGCCAGCATCTCTTCTTGATAAAACAGTCCCACTAACTGTACTAATTTGTTCTGGCTCGCCTGTTTTAAATATTGGGTTGAAAACTGTATGTTATTGAGGCTGTATTTATCAAGGTAAAGCATGTCATATAACTCTTTGGCACGCTGAAACTCTTCATCAGTGGTCAGTGGCCTAAACTGCCAATCTTTATCATTAAGCAGTTTGAAGTCTTTCGTTAAATCTCGGTTGAAGCTGAACGCTTGCCAATCATCAAGTAAATACACTTGTCGTGTTACCAAGCTTTGCCATTTTGGCTGCTTCAATCGCTGAATTAAGTGTAAATGCTGACGCTGGTTGAGGGAGCGAAGCACCAAGGGAAAGGTGGGGTATTGATCGAGTGCGACGCGACGCAGTTCATCGAGATTTAAGGCTGCCCATTGTTCGCTATACATATTGGTGGACAAGCACTGATTGTTGAGCGTTTGGACTTGATCCAATCCAGCCAGTGATAAGATTGGTTTAGTCATATTAATAAGTAACTTACATACCCATCGAACAGCCACATTTTTGACTTTGTGAAGCTCTTCTTCGGCGTAGCCACTAAGCAGTGTCATAGGGGACACGGCATAACAGTTGTTTGGTATTTTTTGTGTTACGGAGTAGGGAATGGCAACATCATCGATATAGTAGCAACCAAAGCTTGCTGTGCATTCATCAATGGGATTCGACTGCATAAGAGTGAAAAAAGTTTTATGCCATTCTTGAGAGGAAAGTGTCATGAGTTCAATGCCTCTCCATTCCACTCAATATCAACGGTAGAAGCGTCGCTCCACTTCGTCTTGTTCTGCCTAGCTAACCGGAGTAATTCAAACATACTCCGGATTTGGCTCCCGGCCGGTAAGTTATGCTGTTGCATCACATTCACTCCAGACCACCAATCTTGCCAAGTTCGAGCCTTGAACAGGGATAATCCACCTGCCGCGATGAGTGTTATTGGACCTAAATGATGCAATCGCTGCTTGGAAGGACTGGTAAACTCCATATTAGGAAGCAGTTGGTTGCATCGAGACGAGAGTAGGTGCAAACCACTGGTGGCTCTTGGGTTACATTCAATCACGTAGAGTTCATCTTGTGATTTGATGAAGTCAAACGACACTTGCCCATGATAAGTATGACGTTTACCAAAAGCTGCGATAAATGTATCTAGTCGTTCGCACGAGATCGGCTGAAAAGCACTGGCGGCCGAGCTGTTTACACAGTATTTCGGTACATAAGCTTGGTGTGCTTTAAGTTCACCATGTTCAAAAATGGCATAGTTACACACCGGAGTCCCATGGATTTTTTGTTGCTGAACCCAAGGGTAAAGGGGCGATATCGTGGCGGCAGAAATAGACTGAGTTGTCACATCTCTTATGACTTGCCCGCCAAACCGAGAGTAAACGGGCTTTAGAACGGTTCTCTTATTAATTTCAATCTCACTTTTATCAGCGACCAAACGAGTTTTTGGAAGTGTGATTTCTGGCAAACTTTGAAGCTGTTCAAAGACGGTCAACTTGTTGTGCAGGGCATTGAGTAGTCCCACATTGGGCAGAAAAAAATCTACTTCTGGGCATTGTTTGGCAACATGAGCCAAGTAATACACTTCTTCACAAGTGGGTATCACTATATCAATACGCATCTGAGTAATGATTTTTAGGATCTGCTGTTGATAGGTGGAAAACGCAAATCGAGGCGAAGCGGTGGGGATATAAGACTCAATGCCTCGCAAAAACGATCCTAGAGGTTTTTTTAGCGAATCGGTGAGAGTTACGTCATGTCCATGATGCATACACATGGTTGCCCACTCTAGTGCAACTGGTGATCGGGCTCCGGTGATTAAGACCCGCATATGTTCACCACACGTCGTTGTTTATTCATTGGCGTCCAAATAGGCGCAGGGCGGTAACTAAATCTGACAGGATCAAGCCGCAATTGGTCAAACAACTTTATCAAGGCTTGATGTATAACCCGATGGTGGTGAACATCCGCTTCAATTTGAATGGCTTGTGACCCTGTTTGGGTGATTCGGTAATCCACGCGACTTTGGGCGGATAGTGTTATAGCGCGGTAGATGAGATCTGGTAACACCGTCACTGGGACGTGGTTTGCGTTTAGCGTGAGGCGATCACCACATCGTCCGGCAATTGCGCCAAGAGGTTCAAATACGCCATTATCCTGTTTATTCTCAATAATATCGTCGAGCTGATAACGAATAATGGGCTGAGTTTTACGACGAAAATCCGTAATGATTGGGCTGTAATGAGTACGTTCGGTATTCAGCCAATGTTTTTCGATGTAAATAACATCTTGATTCCAGCGCATTTGTCCATGCTGATCAGTACATGCAAGAAAACCTTCGGTACATTGATAGACTTCGTGGAGTTCGCTGTCGAACCGTTGAGAAATAAAGTGACGGTCACTCTCAGTTAGGACTTCTGCACCAGAAATGATCCGCTGTGGTTGAATTTCGGGTTGACCAAATTGACCGCTGAACTGGGCGCAGAGCTGAAGAGCTTGCGCACTACCAACCAAAAGCGTGGGTTGGAACTCATCTAGCTCTTTTATCCATTCTTGGTAAGGTTTGGTTAAATCGGCATAAAAGAATGTAACAGGCCCTTTCGCGACGGATTTATACAGTGGGCTGTTGGCCCGCAAGGCTAGTGCAATTCGGTGCTTTTGCCATAGGTTGGGCAAAAGGCGAGCCAATATATTGCCGGCCCACAGTTGTGTTTCCTGCTTGTCAGCAAGAAACAACCCGCGCATGCCTGATGTGCCCGAAGAAAGCCCAACAGTAACATCGCCAACTTTCGAAGCGGCGAAGTTGCGTGACTGTTCTGCTTCGAGTGCTTGTTGCATTAGCTGTTCAGCATCTAAGCCTTTCGTATTCAACTCCGAGAGGTTCTCCATCATGGTTTGCTTATTCGTGATAGGGAAATCACCGAGTGCTGCACCTTGAAGTGAGCGGTAATACGGTGAATGACAGCATACCCATTCCAGGTGTTGTGTTAAATGTTGTTGCTGCCACGCTTCGACTTGTTCCCTTGAGCCGAAGGGGCGGTAGCGGGTTCGCCAGAATTCTGAGATAAGCGTTCTCACTTCATCCATCCTTCTTTGATTAGCTGCTGGATAGTTTCCTGACAATGTGAAGGTACGAAGCGAACAACGTGGTGGGTTTGTTGGTAGCAACTTCTCAACTCGGAGAGGGTGTTTTTATAGGCTTTTGTATCATCGCAAAGCATGTTCGCCAGCCAATGCTGATCGATATTTTCACTCAAGCTCTCGATTAACCAGCATGCATCGGCGAGTAAGAACAGCCAGCTTTGGTCTCTTTTAACCAGCAAGCCCACTTGGCCAGCGGCATGGCCTGGCAAGCTAACCATATAAATAAGTCCATCGTCGAACATGTCTTTACAGAGCAAGTTAACCCCTTGGCACTGAGGAAGAATTTGGCTGATTGGCACAGAAAAATCACCATGAATGATGAAGTTAGATTCTATTTGTGGAGGAAGCAGAGCTTTTAGGTACCCTTTTCTTACGCCTCCAATTCGACCACTTTTAGTAATCGCATCTACCCCTTTTTGTTGGCAATGCAATTGAGAGTGAGAAAACTCAGACACGGCCGCAATGTGATCAGCATGGAAGTGGGAGAGCACTAAGTGTTCAATATCATGAGGTTTGAGACTTTCTTTTGCTAACTGCGCAACAATTCCGTGTTCTTTTTTATAGCGACAAGGTGTTGTCCAAGCATAAAAACGTTCAGGGAAGGGACGAGTCGCGCTAAAAAAATGCTCGTGATATCCCGTGTCAAACAGGATGTTGCCTTGTGTTGGGTGCTGAATTAACGCAACGGCTGCCGGAAATGCTCTAGGCTTGATACCAGAACCTGGTTTGACAACAAAGCCTGGGTGTACGCAGTGTCCAGCCTCAAAGATTTTTATTTTTAGACCAGTTTGCATACTGCTGTATTCCTTCTTGAATTGAAAAAAGCGGTTGATAATTCAGTGTTTGTTTAGCCTTGCTGATATCCAGAGTTTGATGATAGTTAAATAATCCTGCGCTGTATGAGGTGAGCCTTGGTTCTGGCTGATGTGGTAGGTGCCTTCGTATTTGCTCACTGAGCTTTAATAATGGTGATACAACGCCATATGGTAATGATTGTAACGTTACTTTTAGGTTTAACCCCTCACATAAAGCTTGCAGAACAGTCTCAATTGGCATTGGTTCGTTGTTGGAAATGTTGAACACATCACCATGCTGAAGTCGGTCTGCCTGAGTGCAAGCGAGCATCGCTGCATGGGCAACGTTATCGACATAAGTCAGATCAACCACAGGATTTCTACCCGATGGCAGAAGCAGAGTGTTGTTTTTTATCGCCTTAAGCACTCTTGGGACAATCGCGCGATCATTGGGTCCAAAAATGCCACGCGGTCTTAAAATGATCGCTTTGCTTTGGCCTTTTACGGCTTCAATTTCCGATAGGTATTTTGTGTGTGCATAATCATTACACCAGTATGAAGCTATGGCGTCGGTTTCTCGAATATTCCAACGGTCTTGATGGTCAAAGTAGACGCTGGTGGAGGAAATATGGATAAAACGCGAGATTTGATGGGTATTAGCCGCATTGACGAGGTTTTTGGTGGCATCTACATTGGCTTGATAAAACGCCTGCCATTTTCCCCATGGGCTTGAGAGAGCGGCACAATGGATGATTGCATCCATACCTTGGCATACCGCATGAACTGCTGAGTGGTCTCTTAAATCGACTGTATGTGGGATAACATCGAATTGCTCGGCGAGTTGTTTAGCGATGACTGTATTTCGTGCTGTAAAATGCAGTTCATGCTGCTGGTGAAACATTCTCAGAATTGCGCTACCCAACATCCCGCTGCCACCAGTGACCAATATCTTCATAGTTTTAGCACTCCCATCCCTAGTGACAACCCTGCGGCGGTGCCAGCTAATAACACATGTTTTCCTGCGGTTTCTGGCTGATTACGCAGCCAGTGTAAGTTAATTGGGAGTGAGGCGGCGACTTGGTTTCCCAAAGTCGAAAAGTGATTAACGGTTTTCTCTGTTGGTAGCCCGGTGAGTGAAGGCAGTTTTTTTAATCCATGCGCGCTGGCTTGATGAGGAAGAAAATAATCAATATCGCCGAGTGTTACCGGAGAGGCGTCAAACCCTTTTTTTAGAAACGCTGGTAAGGCGTTACGCACATGTTTAAAGAGTGCTTTGCCCTCCATCTCAAACTGGCAACTTTTTAAATAGGCTTGATGCTCGGAGGTATGCGGATTGATATGACTACCTCCGCCCTTAATTTGACAAAATGAATACCCCGTATGATGCGTTTCAAAGTGACTGGTGAGCAATCCATCATCGTTGCGTTCTTCGAGCAAAAATGCGGCGGCACCGTCTGCGAATAGCGTTGCAACTTCTGGTTTGAGCGTAAAATTTCGATTCAGTGTGATGCCAGTGGCGAGTTCGCTGGTGACAATAAGAATCCGACGGTATCGTTTTGCTAATAATAGACTTTGGGCAAGATCAAGCGCAGAGAGAAAGGATAAACAGGTGCTGTTCAAATCAAAGCTTTCTAGCCATGTTGGAGCGTCTAACGCGGCGAGAACCGCTGAGGCGTCGTAGGGTAGAGACTGGTGGTGTGTGCCGCTAGCGTAGATAAGAAGATCAACGGAGCTTAAGGTATGTGTGTTTCCTAAACACTGCTCTATTGCCTGCACCGCCATGTAAATAGCGGTCTCTTTTGTATTGGCTACATGACGATATTCAACGTCGAATTTATTTCGGCAGGTCCCTGGCGCTAATTTTAGGAAGCGATCCATCTCTCGATCAGACCATTGATTCGTTGGCAGGTAGCTTCCACTGGAAACGATGTTAAAGCCCATTATTCTCTATACACTTATTAAAAACGTCGTTCAAAATAAACCACGTTGCATATTGAAGCTATGGCGAGCGAGATGAAAAATAAACAGAACAAAACAAATGGGAGTAAGAGCACGCTTTGGGTGCAATGCTGAGAATGAATTTTCAGGAATGAGCCAGGCTTTGATTTGCTGGCTCAATATGAATAGAGTGAGGGTTACTTCTTGAATTTCGCCAAAATACGATCCAAATGGTTTGCAAATTCGCGTCGATCGGTTTGAGAAAGCGCGGCGGGCCCACCTGTCTGAATTCCGCTTGAACGCATGGTTTCCATAAAGTCGCGGATATTTAGGCGAGCTTTGATGGTGTCTTTTGTATAGAGCTCGCCACGAGAACTGAGGGCTTGAGCGCCTTTAGAGATGACCTCATCTGCAAGCGGAATATCTGACGTGATCACCAAATCGTTGGCTTCTACACGCTTGACGATTTCGTTGTCTGCGATGTCAAATCCCGCAGGGACTTGCAGCGAGTGGATGTTGTCTCTTTTCGGCACAGGGACAACGTGGTTAGCGACAAACGTACATTCAATCCCCGTACGCTCGGCGGCACGCACAATGGTTTCGCGAATAACTTTCGGACACGCGTCTGCATCTACCCATAACTTCATGATGATTTCTCACTGAGTTTCGCTTCTAACTCTTCAATACGAATGGCTAGCATTTTTACGGTGCGTTCTAGGGCTTCAAGACGATCATTATCGGTGTGGTGCTGTGCTGCGATTTCAACCTTGGGTACGCGTTGAGCACTCTTCCAACTTTTTATTGCGGTGATTAACGCTGGCATTGGAACTGGCGTTTTCAATCGTGCTTTCACTAACGCTACGGTTGGCTCTTTTCCTTGTTGTTGCAACTGTTCCATTGCCGCTTCTAATTCTTTAGTAACGTCTTGAGTTAACATTTTTAATCCTTAACAACGATATATCTATCATCATACGTTGAGTGCGCTGATTTGGCGAATGGCATTTTGGAGAGTGTAGTGTGAGAGATCTCTTACATAGGTTGTGAGAGAAAACGATTTCGTAAGCGGAAAAAGAGAAGATAAAGAGCTTAAGTTTATGATAAATAATGATTTAACAACTTGTTAACCAATGTGAGGACCAAATATTTATCTTGGATAGATTGTCTATTTTTGGAAAAGGCGTAAATTGAGAGTTGTCAGCAGGAAGCAGACATGGAACAGGAAAGCACCAAGGATTTGGTTATCGTCAGGAAGACGATTTGGTTGGTCAGGATGATTAATCAAGCATGGAGCGTAGGACATTGTAAGGATACGATCATCAATAGGATGTTGATGACTAAGGATAGACAATGGACCCCTCTAGGATTGAGGTTATGGACAGCATCAGGAAGATGCAAGGGACACCGCTCAAGGAACAAGTGACGTGTGCTAACGAGGAATGTTAGCAGTCAGGATGATAAGGACACCGCTAGGACGGCGACGTAAGGAATAAGCTGACGGAATCAGCCACTATTATGGATGATGCATGGAGCACTTTTAGTAGCCGGACTGCTGCGAGTAAGACCATGACCCCGATACTTATGTGTCGGGGTCTTTCTTATATAAAAACGATATCCAGCGTTCTCATTGAATTAAGCATCTCGATGTTACTTGGGGATATCAATATCACAAAATATATAAATTCCTAATAACACTTAATAAAAAACAACTCAGATCAATATCCTTTCCAACCAGTTGGTTTAACTTTCGGCTTCTCTACAAGGTGTTATGCCCGCAATCATTGAGCATGTTCAGCTCATCGAGTTTGTGATCTGCGGATAGATTAAGTTTGTTGTAATCAAGGAACAGATGTGGCCATAGTAACCAGAAGAATGCTTCTTCTACCCTACAATGAGTCGTTGCAACTAGAATTCGTCATGCTGAATTGCTGTGCGAAAAACCGTGCTGAATTGAATGGTCCGTATACAGTTGCGTCTGCCAAACAGATGTTTGAGAAAATACTGGATGATGAGAACATTTATAGTATGGCAGTGCTAGAGAGCACCAGTCGTGACTATATGGGGCACGTGTTTATTGCTAATCTCGATTCCGAACCTGAATTAGGGTTTATTTTTGATAAATCATATTGGGGTAAAGGGTTAGCAACAGAAGCACTAAAAGCATTTTTCCCCAAAGCGTGCCGTGAGTTGGGCTTGAATAAGGTGAAAGCTAACGTGAATAGCAATCATCAGGCTTCTATGGCGGTACTGAAAAAGCTGGGATTTGTTAAAACAAAAGAAAGTAAGGATGTATATGGTCCTTACTTTGAAATGGAATTTACAAGCGATGCGGTGGTAGGTGAAAGTTCTGCGGCCTGAAACCGACCATGGTTAACTCTCCTTGGTAGCAATCGTCACCAAGAGATGAAAACTCAAATTGATACACCGTATGCCAACGCCAGACTCCGTCTGGCGTTTTTAGTTTATGGGCACCAAAGGCGATGCTGATTAATTGGAGATCCAATTGCTCACATTTACGCGTGATGGCCGCTTTTGCGAGTTCGGCTTGGCGACGCTGTTGCCAAAACAGGTAACAGAAAAAGCAGAGCCCTAAAATTGCTAAAAGATCACCAATCATTCCTGAACCTTTCTTAGCTTTTTGTTGCTTGTTGTAAGCTTACTAGCGCATTTGCTAGTTCCTCTGATGGGTTTGAATGCAGCAAAGGCAATAACACCATTCTTAACTCTGGCAGCATCACTAAATCGGCAAATAACTGATTAAATAGGGCTTGATTACCGGTTTGAGCTAAACGCAGCAAAAACTGTTCTGCTACCTTTTCATTGGCGAGTAAGTGCCAAGCGCGACCCGCCACACCAATCAATACCTCCTGATGGCTTAAACGAGGGCTATGCAATATCGCATCTAATACTGGAGAGGCGACTTCTGTTGGCGCACCAGCAAGGGCTCGGATAAGTGCTGAAAGTAGGAAGAGATCAGGTTCGCTACTTGCGATTTCTTGCTGTGCCTTTTCCGCGATACGTTCTGCTAAACGCTCTTGAAGCTCTACATGCTCAAGCGCACCTAATAGGGCATAAAGTGGCTCATTTGGTAGGTGGTTCAACGCTTTGCGTATCATTACCCCGTTTTGCTCTTTGTCCAAACGAGCGGCCATGTCGGTGATCCCTTGCAGACCTACGGTTTGCCAATTATCCCAGCCTAAACCACCTGAAAAGTAATGCTGAGTGTGCTCATAATATTGGCTGGTAGGAAGATCGAGGTTCGCGCGGACCTGGCTATGAAACACGGCCATTTTGTCTTCGGAAGGTTTGAACGTATATGGGTTATTAGACAGCTTTTGCTGTTGCTCTTCAGAGATATCACCATTGAGGCGTGTTCCCATGGCTTCCACTACGTATTTAATGAAATTGCCGATATCTGATTGCTTTAACAAACCGCGCTCGTCCAATTCAAACTTTAGAAACCAAATCCAAGGTTGCTTTTGTTCATTCCAATAAGCGATGGCAAGGTGTGCTTTACGCTGCATTGGGAATGGGTACGGTGCTTGACCTTTTTCTACATCGGCAAACTCTTTCTTAGCGATGGTTTTGATACGACGACCAAGATCGAAGATTTGATAATCACAGCGGCTGTTGTTCAACAGTTGAGTGAGGGTTTGAATGTTTTCCATTAAATACGACGTCCTAACGTTCTTTTCACAAGAAATGGTATCATTCTCGGCTAATTCAAGGTTCGAGATAGAATTAATGGTAACAAATACTCAATTGGTCGACTTACTTCACCAACTTGAAACGCAGCTTAAAGAACATAAGTTGTGGCAACACACTAGGCCTTCAGAGCAAGCCTTACAAAGCGTGGAGCCATTTGCGATTGATACATTGCATCCTCATGAGTGGTTGCAGTGGATCTTTATAGACAGAATGCACGTGCTAGTGGAAAACAACCAACCATTGCCAAGAGGGTTTTCTCTCGAGCCCTATTTTTCAGAAGCGTGGAAGCAGGAACCGCAGTTCGCAGAGCTGCTTGTTACAATCCGAACCATTGACGAACTGTGTAAGTAAACGAATGCTAGAACAAGAAATAGCGCGATCTTCAGAACCAGTTGAGCTGGAGATCGTTTATCAGGATGAATATTTTGTAGCGGTCAACAAGCCTGCAGGCATGTTAGTGCATCGCAGTTGGTTAGATAAACACGAAACTCAGTTTGTCATGCAAACTTTGCGCGACCAAATTGGTCAGCATGTGTTCCCATTGCATCGTCTGGATCGTCCAACATCTGGTGTGCTCGTGTTTGCGTTGTCGAGTGAAGTCGCATCACAAGTCATGCCGATGTTTGCTGAACATAAAATGGAAAAGACATACCACGCAGTAGTACGCGGTTGGATTGAGGAAGAGGGCATCTTGGATTACGCACTCAAAGTGGAGTTAGACAAGATTGCGGATAAGTTCGCTTCACAAGAAAAAGAAGCGCAAGAAGCGGTGACGGAATATAAGCCGTTGGCTAAAGTGGAGGTTCCCTATTCGACGGGTAAATTTCCTACAACGCGTTATTGCTTAGTTGAGATGAAACCTAAAACGGGGCGTAAGCACCAACTTCGTCGTCATATGGCACATCTACGCCATCCGATCGTGGGTGATACAACGCACGGGGATGGAAAGCACAACAAGCTGTATCGCACAGAGTTTGATTCTCATCGTTTGCTACTGCATGCTTCAGAGTTACGGTTTGTCCATCCATTTACCGATCAAGAGATTGTCATGACGGCCAATCTTGATGAAACTTGGCAGCAATTGTTTACTCGATTTGAGTGGGATGAACCGATAATCGGCGCAGTTAGATCTAGATAATGATTGAGTACAAATAAAAAGGGTTAGCATCAATGCTAACCCTTTTTAATATTTAAGACTTAACGTTTTACTTTAGTTTTTCAAGATCCGCTTCGATCTCTGCGATCTTGCTCGAAACGACTTTTTCTAAATGACGAAGGTCTGAAAGAATTTTCTCTTTTACATCAACCTCAGGTTGTTTCGTTGGCTTAGTGATTTTATTCAGTTCATCAATGACTAATGTGAGGTTACGGTTGATTTCCGTTACTTCTTTATATTTGTGACTGCCACTGTCCACAAGAACATTTTTGATTTGGCGCGGGTATTTGAATTTAACGCTTTTAGCGAACAGTTCGCCTTTTTGCTTGTGGAAATAGATCTTGAGTACGTCTTTGTGTGCTTCTTGGCGTAGGGAATAACGTTCAATCTGCTTAGGGTCGTGAATACCCAAACCAGTGAGGTGGGGATACATAGGCTACCTCTATTACATCGAATTGATATTGATATAACTGTAGCAGCCTATGTATGAGCTAGATAGCTGATATTTAGCCAAAATGCTTAACTTGTGGGCAAGATCGCTCTCGCCCTGAACCGAAAAGATTGGCAGGTTTGATCTAAGCTGCGACCTCATCAGATAACTTTTCGATCAATCTCTCTCTTAGCTCATCCTGTTGTTCTTCACTTAATCTTCCCCCTGCATCACTGGTTAAAATAAACAAGTCTTCTGCTCGCTCACCAATGGTGGTGATTTTTGCACCATGAAGGTTGATATTTAAATCAGCAAACGTACGGCCTACTTTGGCCAACAGCCCTGGTGTGTCTAGCGCGACAAACTCCATTAAAGTGTGTTTTTTACCTTTGGTTGGTAAGAAGTCGACTTTGGTTTTCACGTTAAAGTGCTGAAGTTTGTTCGGAGTACGGCGCGTTTTAATCTTGGTTGGTCGGCCTGCCTCCAGTACATGAGTGAGGTGTTTAATCACCGCGGCGTGACGAGACTCATCGATCGCTTCGCCATGTTGATCGAGTACCATAAAGGTATCAATCACGTGCCCATCTTTGCTGGTCATGATTTGCGCGTCGTGTACATTAAAATTACGCCTATCTAACTCCGCCACGACTGTCGCAAATAAAGCAGGCTGGTCTTTCGTATATACAAACACCTCAGTGCCGCCACGAGTGGCTTTTTTACTGATCAACACCAAAGGCTTAGTCGGATCTTCCATGCGAAGTAAGTGTTCGCAGTGCCACGCGATTTGCGTATGGGTATGACGAAGGAAGTAGTCAGCTTTGAAGCGTTGCCACAATACTTCAATTTCGCGCGCGGCAAACCCCTCTTTGCGCAGCATTGCGGAGGCCATTTGTTGATTGTGGCGAATTCGCTCACGCACATCGACAGGGTTCTCTAGGCCTCTACGTAAAGCACGTTGTGTGGAGTAATACAGCTCCGCAAGTAAAGTTCGTTTCCAAGCATTCCAAAGTTCTGGGTTCGTTGCACAAATATCTGCAACTGTCAGGCATACAAGATAATCGAGAGATTCTTCGTCTCTGACTTTTTTGGCGAATTCGGTAATGACATCGGGATCATAAATGTCTCGGCGCTGTGCGGTGACAGACATTAATAGATGATGTCTTACCAACCAAGCGACAAGTTTGGCCTCGGGCTTCGATAAGCCATGCTCAATGCAGAAGTCGTACGCTTCTCCTTCACCGATAATCGAGTGATCGCCGCCACGACCTTTCCCGATGTCATGGAAAATAGCGGCAATAATCAGCAGTTCTTTCTTTTGCATCCGAGGGTAGACGTCACAGCAAATAGGGTGCTTCGCATGATTTTCTGGGTCACTAAAAGTGTTGATGTGTTTAAGTAAGCGAATACTGTGCTCATCAACCGTGTAGGCGTGGAATAAGTCAAACTGCATTTGACCAACAATCTGACTCCATTGCGGTAAATAGGCCGCCATAACCCCTAATCGGTGCATGAGGCTGAATGCTTTGTGCAGAGCATTAGGGTGACGACATAACGCCATGAACTTTTCACGTGCAGCAGGAATGGTGTGCAAAAACTTGTTGAGCCGACGGCGAGCGGTGCGCAGTTGACGCAGCGTTGGTGGGCTCACCCCTTCAATAGTTGAGTCGTTAGCAATATGTAAGAACATATCCAGAATAGTTTCTGGGCGAGCTTGGAACAATGCGGGTTTCCGCGCTTCAATTAAAGAACCGCGACGTTGAAAGTCCGTATCGAGAATCTCGGCACTTTCTGTTGCCCCACCATTAATGATCGCTTGGTCAAAGAGTTTGAGTAGCATTTTATTGAGCTCTGCCACACGACGAAGCGTGCGGTAGAACTCTTTCATCATCATTTCTACGCCTCGATTGCCTTCTCCGACGTAGCCTAGATTTTCCGCAACTTGAGCTTGATGGGCAAAGGTCAAGCGGTTGTCATAGCGGCGAAGCTCCATGTGCAGAGCGAAACGTACTCGCCAAAGGAAGTCCTGACATTCAACCAATTCTCGGTATTCTGCGTCAGTTAAAAATCCGTATCGGCTCATTTCTAACAATGAAGTCGCACCAAAGTGACGTCGAGCGACCCAGCTTAATGTATGAATATCGCGCAGCCCGCCAGGGGTTGATTTAATGTCCGGTTCTAAGTTGTAGGTCGTGTCGTGGTAACGTGCATGGCGTTCGCGCTGCTCTTGAATTTTAGCGCGGTAAAACGTCTCACTTGGCCAGAAGGAGTCTGATAACACGACTTTCTTCAGTGCCTGAAAGGTGTCCTCGCTTCCACACAGCAGTCGCGCTTCTTGCAGGTTTGTCGCGACCGTTAGATCGGCTTTACCAATTTCAGCACATTCAGTAACGGTGCGAACAGCGTGTCCGACCTCGAGTTTTAAATCCCACAACAGCGTAATGAATTCGCTGATTTTTGCTTCTAACGCGGTTGGCAGTTTATTGTTCGACAGAATCAAAATATCGATATCGGAGAGCGGATGCAGCTCGCCTCGTCCGTAGCCACCAACGGCAACTAGGGAAATGTTGTAAATATCCTTGAAACCAAAATGTTGCCACAAACGATTGAGAAGCAGATCCATATATTCAGCTCTGGCTAAAACCAAGCTTGTTACCGGATGATGATTGAGAAACTCTTGGTTTTGATTAGAGCTAAACTTCTCTAATTCTTGTTTGAGTTCACCGATATTGATTTGTTCATCGGAAAAGGTAAGAGGGGACTGAAGTGTCATATTTGCCATCCGTGCAAGCTAATCTAATAACAATCTAACAAATTTGCGGCAGATAAAAAATATCCCCGCCGAAGCAGGGATATAGTAAACAACGAGTGGTCGTCAGCTTTACACGTTTTTCATTAGGCGAGGAATCGTATCGTCGCTACGAAGCGTCAGTACTTCACAACCTTCTTTTGTTACAACAATGGTATGTTCCCATTGCGCAGAGTTCTTGCCGTCGCCCGTGTAAACAGTCCAGTCATCTTGTGCATCAACAGAGCAACCAAATTTACCTGCGTTAATCATCGGCTCAATAGTAAAGCACATGCCTTCTTTTAATACGCGGCGGTCTTTGTTCTTGTAATGAACCACTTGTGGTTCTTCATGGAACTCATCGCCGATACCGTGGCCACAGAAGTCTTTCACAATAGAAAACTTGTTGCGAGGATTGTTCTTGTTATTCTCTTTGATGTACTTCTCGATAGCTGTACCGATGTCACCAACCGTTGAACCTGGCTTAACGGTACGCATACCAACGTACAGTGCTTCTTGAGCTACCATGCACAGACGTTTGTTTGCAGGCGAAACATCACCGACTAGGAACATCTTAGAAGTGTCACCATGGTAACCCTGAGGACGCACGCTCAGATCGGCATTCTCATCATTTGGAACGATTACGGTAATATCAACGTTTAAGATGTCACCATCTTTTAGTACCGCCGGCTTCATTTGGCCGTTGCTACCGATTTCGTCTTTTTCCGCTGGAATACCGTGGCATACGATATGGTTGATTGAAGTACAGATCGACTTAGGGAAACCATGGTAATCAAGCGGAGCAGAGTATGCACCTTTTTCTAGAGCGTACTCATGACAGATTTTGTTTAACTCTTCTGTCGTCACACCAACTTTGATGTGTGGTTCGATCATTTCTAGAATCTCTGCGGCTAGCTTGCCCGCAATGCGCATGCGTTCTATTTCTTCAGCAGTTTTAATCTTGATTGACATTGGCTTTCTCTACTTATTCCTAAGCACGTAAACGTGCGAATGGCCGCATTCTATCAGACATCGGGGCGTTAACCCAAGTTAGATAGGAATATGCATCATTCTTAATTCGATCATATGTTTAAAGTTTTGCTTATAAATAGGAGAAAGTGGCTCGGTGAAGAAATAATTTTTACTAGCCACAGTGAGCTAAAATATGGTATAAAGCGCGCCGGAATAGAGGACTGTTCTCTTCGTTTAGCAAAGTTAAGCGGCGAAGCAAGCTTCATCCGAATAACCTTTTATCTTTAAATCACACACATTCCGTCACATATTCCGGGGTGCTGAGCAGAAGCTTGGTCGGAGTTATGGGGAATGTGGAGGCCTAACCCCATAGAGGATTTTAAAATGGCAACTGTATCAATGCGCGATATGCTAAAAGCTGGTGTTCACTTCGGTCACCAGACTCGTTACTGGAACCCAAAAATGAAGCCATTCATCTTTGGCGCTCGTAACAAAGTTCATATCATCAACCTAGAAAAAACTGTACCAATGTTCAACGACGCTCTAGCTGAACTAGCTAAAGTTGGCGAGAAGAAAGGTAAGGTTCTATTCGTAGGTACTAAGCGCGCTGCATCTGAAGCTGTTAAAGAAGCTGCAATCGCAAGCAACCAGTTTTACGTAAACAACCGCTGGTTAGGCGGTATGCTTACAAACTACAAAACAGTTCGTCAGTCTATCAAGCGTCTAAAAGAACTAGAGACTCAATCTCAAGACGGTACTTTTGACAAACTAACTAAGAAAGAAGCTCTAATGCGTACTCGCGAAATGGAGAAGCTAGAGAAATCTCTTGGTGGTATCAAAGACATGGGCGGCCTACCAGACGCTCTATTCGTAATCGACGCTGATCACGAACACATTGCAATTAAAGAAGCTAACAACCTAGGTATTCCAGTATACGCTGTGGTAGATACTAACTCTAACCCAGACGGCGTTGACTACGTAATCCCAGGTAACGACGACGCGATCCGCGCTGTACAGCTATACCTGAACGCTGCTGCTTCAGCAGTATCTGAAGGTCGTAACAAAGACGTAGCTGCAGTTGCTGAAAAAGACGGTTTCGTAGAAGCTGAATAATAGCGGCTCTGTGTCACACTTGGTCTATGTGAAACCTTTGTGTAGCATAAACTAAGTTATAGTTAGCAATGGGGGCCGACAATGTTAGGCCCCTGTTTTTTACCTTATTTCGAATCAAACGAGGAAGACAGAATGGCAACTGTAACTGCTGCTCTAGTTAAAGAACTTCGCGAGCGTACTGGCGCTGGCATGATGGAATGTAAGAAAGCGCTTGTAGAAGCAAACGCTGACATCGAACTAGCAATTGAAAACATGCGTAAATCTGGCGCAGCGAAAGCAGCTAAGAAAGCTGGTAACGTTGCAGCTGAAGGCGCAATCATCATCAAAGAAGAAAACGGCGTTGCTGTTCTTCTTGAAGTTAACTGCCAAACTGACTTCGTTGCTAAAGACGGTAACTTCACTGCATTCGCAGAAGAAGTTGCAGCTGCAGCTCTAGCTTCAAAAGCTTCTGTTGAAGAACTACAAGCACAATTCGAAGACGCACGTGTAGCTCTAGTAGCTAAAATCGGTGAAAACATCACTATCCGTCGCGTAGAATACGTTCAAGGCACTGCAATCGCTTCTTACCGTCACGGTGAGAAAATCGGTGTTGTTGTTGCTGGTGAAGGCGACGCAGAAACTCTTAAGCACGTTGCAATGCACGTTGCTGCTTCTAAGCCTGAGTTCGTTAACCCAGAAGACGTACCAGCTGACGTAGTAGAAAAAGAGAAAGCTGTTCAAGTTGAAATCGCAATGAACGAAGGCAAGCCTGCTGAAATCGCTGAGAAGATGGTTGTTGGCCGCATGAAGAAATTCACTGGCGAGATCTCTCTAACAGGTCAAGCTTTCATCATGGAGCCTAAGAAAACTGTAGGCGAAATGCTGAAAGAAAAAGGCGCTTCAGTTTCTACGTTCGTTCGCCTAGAAGTAGGTGAAGGTATCGAGAAGAAAGAAGAAATGAGCTTCGCTGAAGAAGTTGCAGCAGCTCAAAAAGGTTAATCCTTAGAGACTGTATAAAGATTAGACCGTAGCCAAGGCTGCGGTCTTTTTATGAGCAGTGAACGATTAGCCGTGATGAATAGCCATAACTGAAGTTGTGTCTATTCATGACTGTTAATCAACAACTCTCTTTGGAAGGTAAACTCCATGACTACGAACCCTAAACCAGCGTATCAACGTATTCTATTAAAACTGAGTGGTGAAGCTCTTCAAGGTGAAGACGGTTTTGGTATTGATCCTGCGGTCCTTGATCGTATGGCACAAGAAGTTAAAGAACTGGTTGAACTGGGTGTTCAGGTTGGTGTAGTTATCGGTGGCGGTAACTTGTTCCGTGGTGCAGGCCTAGCTGAAGCTGGTATGAACCGCGTAGTTGGTGACCACATGGGTATGCTTGCTACAGTAATGAATGGCCTAGCGATGCGTGATGCTCTTCACCGTGCATACGTAAATGCGCGCGTTATGTCTGCAATCCCTCTAAAAGGCGTATGTGACGACTATAATTGGGCTGATGCGATCCGTGAGCTTCGCCAAGGCCGAGTTGTCATCTTCTCTGCTGGTACTGGTAACCCGTTCTTTACAACGGATTCTGCTGCTTGTTTACGTGGTATCGAAATTGAAGCGGATGTTGTACTAAAAGCGACGAAAGTTGATGGTGTATTTACTGCTGACCCTGTAGCAAACCCAGACGCAGAGCTGTATGATAAGCTATCTTATGCAGAAGTTCTGGATAAAGAGCTGAAAGTTATGGACTTGGCGGCGTTTACGCTAGCTCGTGACCACAAAATGCCAATCCGCGTATTTAATATGAACAAGCCAGGCGCACTACGTCGCGTGGTAATGGGCGAAGCAGAAGGCACGCTCATCAACGAATAAGCTTGGCTTAAGGTGCCACTCCAAAGCGTTAGGGTGGTGCTTGCTTTGCTCAACCGTTTTAGGCTTTCTTCAGGAAAGATGACATTTTTAAGGTGAAACTGTGATTAACGAAATCAAAAAAGACGCGCAAGAGCGCATGGATAAAAGCGTTGAAGCGCTTAAGAACAACCTTTCTAAAATTCGTACAGGTCGTGCACACCCAAGCCTACTATCTGGTATTTCTGTAGAATACTACGGTGCAGCAACACCTCTAAACCAAGTAGCAAACGTTATTGCTGAAGATGCACGTACACTTGCAATCACGGTTTTTGATAAAGAGCTGACGCCGAAAGTAGAAAAAGCGATCATGACGTCTGACCTTGGTCTAAACCCTATGTCAGCTGGCACTATCATCCGCGTTCCACTTCCACCGTTAACGGAAGAACGTCGTAAAGACCTAGTTAAGATCGTTCGTGGTGAAGCTGAAGGTGGTCGTGTTGCTGTTCGTAACATCCGTCGTGACGCAAACAACGATCTTAAAGCGCTTCTAAAAGATAAAGAAATCTCTGAAGATGAAGATCGTAAAGCACAAGACGAAATTCAAAAGCTAACTGACGTTGCAGTTAAGAAGATCGATGAAGTTCTTGCTGCAAAAGAAAAAGAGTTGATGGAAGTTTAATACTCCCACACACATCACTGTTGGAAAACGCTGTGCTCACAGCTCAGCGTTTTTTTATGTTAGTCTATCCAACTGATGGAACTCAATTAACTCCCTATGCAAAATTCTCAAGCCTTCTCTGATTCCCTTCCTAAGCATATTGCCATCATTATGGACGGTAATGGCCGTTGGGCTAAGTCCAAAGGAAAACCTCGCGTATTTGGTCATAAAAAAGGCGTTAGTGCCGTTCGTAAGACCGTGGCTGCTGCTTCAAAACTAGGCATTAGAGCCATGACGCTGTTTGCTTTTAGTAGTGAAAACTGGCGTCGTCCGGAGGAAGAAGTGGGTCTTTTGATGGAACTGTTTATCACGGTCCTGTCTAGTGAAGTAAAAAAACTACACAAAAATAACTTACGGTTGCGCGTGATCGGTGATACCAGTCGATTTAGTGAGCGTCTACAAAAGAAAATTGTAGAAGCAGAAAACCTAACGGCAGATAACACGGGTATGGTGATCAACATTGCAGCCAACTATGGCGGTAAATGGGACATCACAGAAGCTGCTAAAACGTTAGCGCTAAAAGCACGTAACGGTGAAATTCGTGTAGAGGATATCAATGAGCAGCTAATCACTGAGCATTTGACCATGGCAGACCTACCGGAAGTGGATCTTTTAATTCGCACCAGTGGAGAGTGCCGCATCAGCAACTTTATGTTGTGGCAAATGGCTTATGCAGAAATGTACTTTACACCAGAGTACTGGCCAGAATTCGATGAAGACAGTTTGGTAGAAGCTGTGACTTGGTTTATCAACCGAGAACGTCGTTTTGGCTGTACAGGTGAACAAATAAAGGCATTGATGGCAGCTCAATAAGGACTAGTTAGTTTGAAACAGAGAATAATAACAGCACTAATTTTAGCTCCCCTGGTTATTTTAGGCATTTTTAAATTACCGCTAATGGGCTTTATTGCCGCTTTAACTGCAATAACGCTATTAGGTTTTTGGGAGTGGACTCAGTTTACAGGAAGCAACTCTCGCATTGCTGCCCTTGTGCCGGCAATCATTATTACCGGACTTAGTTTTCTATACATCTCGCCTGATGCATATAGCCTCAATCACTTAACGACACCTCATTATGTCGTCTTGGGTATTGGTTTTGTTTGGTGGATTATTGCTAGCTTAATGGCGATTACTTACCCCAAAACGACGAAATCTTGGCAAAGTAATTTTGTTTTACGTCATGTATTTGGTTTTCTGACATTAATCCCATTCCTTTGGAGTGTGATTATTCTCAGAGCGTATGACATCACTGTAGATCCATACCACGGCGCAAAGCTTGTGTTGTACGTTTGTTTCTTGGTATGGGCTGCAGATAGCGGCGCCTACTTTGCAGGCAAAAGCTTAGGCAAACGTAAGATGGCTCCTCATGTAAGCCCCAATAAAACTATTGAAGGGCTAATTGGTGGCATTATCACGGCATTAATCGTAGCGTGGGCATTTGCTGATTGGTTCGACATCCAGTTCACTAGCCCTGTTCATATGGTGCTGATTACGCTGGTTACTGTCGTTATTTCAGTGCTTGGTGATCTGGTTGAAAGTATGTTCAAACGTGTCTCAGGCATTAAAGACAGCAGTAACATTATCCCAGGGCACGGTGGTGTGCTAGATCGTATCGACAGCCTAACCGCAGCATTCCCAGTTTTTGCTCTTCTTTACTACGTATTCTAATTTATCAGGAGCGGCGTCGTCGCTCCTGAGCTTTCTAACGGTCTTACAACATGCAAAAGTTAACGATTCTTGGTGCTACTGGATCAATTGGTGCAAGCACGCTTAAAGTGGTCGAACAAAACCCAGATCTGTTTTCTGTCGTTGCCTTAGCGGCAAGCACTAACGTTGAAAAGATGATCGGTCTATGTTGTCAGTGGCAACCTAAATATGCGGTCATGGCAGATAAGGCTGCGGCGTCTCAACTTCAAGCTGAGCTACACTTGGTTTCGCCAGGTACCGAAGTGCTAGGTGGTACTGATGCGCTATGTCATATAGCTTCGCTGGACGAGGTCGACAGTGTAATGGCTGCTATTGTAGGAGCCGCTGGCTTATTGCCAACCATGGCTGCCGTGAAAGCAGGTAAGCGAGTCTTGTTGGCAAATAAAGAAGCACTTGTAATGTCAGGCCAGCTATTTATTGATGCTGTAGAAGAATTTGGCGCAGAGCTACTTCCCGTCGACAGTGAACACAACGCCATTTTCCAATGTTTACCACAGCAGGTACAAACCAATCTAGGTCGTTGCAATTTACAAGAACATGGCATTTCTCATATTTTGTTGACTGGATCTGGTGGTCCTTTCCGTTACACTGACATCGCAGAACTGGAGCAGGTGACACCCGCTCAGGCGATTGCTCATCCAAACTGGTCGATGGGGCCAAAAATTTCTGTTGACTCTGCCACGATGATGAATAAAGGCCTTGAGTATATCGAAGCTAAGTGGCTATTTAATGCTGCTCGCGAACAACTGAAGGTGGTTATTCACCCTCAATCGGTAATTCATTCTATGGTTCAGTATCGTGATGGTTCGGTCTTGGCACAAATGGGAGAAGCGGATATGGCGACGCCAATTGCGCTCACCATGTCATACCCGTCAAGAGTGGAAGCTGGGGTTAAGCCGCTAGACTTCACGAAAGTTGGTGAGCTGACGTTTTTGCAGCCTGATTTTGCTCGTTACCCATGTTTAAAACTCGCAATTGATGCCTGTTATGAAGGTCAACACGCAACAACAGCATTGAACGCAGCTAATGAAGTCGCTGTTGATGCATTTTTAAATAACAGACTAGGTTTTACCGATATTGCTCGCATCAATGAGTCTGTGTTGAATAAAATCAACGCAAGCTGCAAAGCTGAGAATGCGAATAGCTTGGAAAGCTTGCTCGAGCTAGATAGAATGGCACGAACTATTGCCCTAGAAACCATACGCGAGCGTAGCTGATGACTGGTATATTGTGGAATCTCATTTCTTTTATCGTCGCACTGGGCATTCTTGTTGCCGTGCACGAATTTGGGCATTTTTGGGTTGCTCGCCGTTGCGGCGTTAAAGTTGAAAAGTTTTCAATCGGTTTCGGCAAGTCTATTTGGAGTAAAGTAGGCAAAGACGGAACGGAGTACAGCATCTCAATGATCCCTCTCGGCGGCTATGTGAAAATGGTTGATAGCCGTGTCGATGAGGTGCCAGAACATGAGAAGCACCTAGCGTTTGATAAGAAGCCGTTATGGAAGCGAACCTCTATTGTTGCGGCTGGCCCCATCTTTAATTTTCTTTTCGCAATTTTTGCCTATTGGCTGGTATTTCTAATTGGTATCCCGGCTGTTAAGCCTGTAATTGGTGAAGTTACGCCCAATTCGATTGTTGCGGAAGCTGGAATTGAATCTGGAATGGAACTTAAATCGATATCTGGTATCAAAACTCCGGATTGGGAATCAGTAAATATGGGATTGATTTCTCATATTGGCGATGATTTGATGACGGTAACACTAACGTCAGCGAATGAAGTTGGTTCAGAAGTAACGAAAACGCTCGATTTACGTGAGTGGAAGTTCGACCCAGAAACTCAGTCAGCGATGCAGTCGTTAGGTTTTACTCCGTATACACCGGAGGTGTATCGAGTTATCGAGCAGGTCTCGCAAGGTGGAGCGGCGGAAAAAGCTGGTGTGCTTCCAGGTGATGAGGTTGTCGCAATTGGTCAACAACGCGTAACCGAATGGAAGCAAGTGGTTGAAGCGGTTCGTTCTAATCCTGATACACCGCTTGAATTGACGGTGTTACGTCAGGGTTATGAGCAAACATTGACGCTGACGCCCGGTAGCCGTGAGCTAGCTAACAAAGAAGTCGTTGGTTTTGCAGGTATTGCACCTAAAGTCGCAGAATGGCCAGAAAGTTATCGCTTCGATCTTCAGTTTGGTGTATTCGAGTCAATAGGTAAAGCAGTAGACAAAACTGGCCAAGTCATTGGTTTGACAATCAGCATGCTTAAGAAGCTGATTGTTGGAGACGTTGGTCTGAATAATCTGAGTGGACCAATATCAATAGCCAAAGGCGCAGGCGCGACAGCAGATTATGGTTTGGTCTACTTTTTAGGTTTTCTCGCTCTAATTAGTGTTAACCTAGGTATTATTAATCTCGTTCCTTTACCAATGTTGGATGGCGGTCATTTGTTGTTTTTTGCAATTGAAGCAGTCATTCGACGTCCTGTTCCTGAGAAAGTGCAGGAAATGGGCTTTAGAATTGGTGGTGCGATCATCTTCTCGCTCATGGCGTTAGCGCTATTTAATGATTTTACTCGTCTGTGATAGTTCAGAGACAAAAGCAGTAGCAAGGAATAATTAGAACAAGTATGGCGATTAAGCGAATTCTATTTGCAAGTTTACTGGCGACCAGTGTATCTGCAAATGGAGCAGAGAACTTCGTAGTTCAAGATATTGAAATCGATGGATTGCAGCGTGTAGCACTGGGTGCTGCATTGTTGAAAATGCCTGTACGTGTCGGTGATACCATTGGCCAAGGCGATGTTGCAGAAATTATCCGCGCCCTGTATGCATCTGGTAACTTTGAAGATGTGAAAGTGTTGCGTGACGGTGGTGTTCTGATGGTTCAAGTCAAAGAACGTCCTACCATTGCAAGCATCTCTTTTTCAGGTAACAAAGCAATCAAGGACGAGCAGCTACAAGAAAACCTGAACGCGTCTGGCGTTCGTGAAGGTGAAGCGCTTGACCGCACCACGCTAAGCAACATTGAAAAAGGCTTAGAAGACTTTTACTACAGCGTAGGTAAATACAACGCAACAGTAAAAGCGGTGGTGACTCCACTACCACGTAATCGTTCTGATCTTAAGTTTGTCTTTACTGAAGGTGTGTCGGCAAAAATTCAGCAAATCAACTTTATCGGTAATGAAGTGTTCAGTGATGAAGAACTGCTTTCGCGCTTTAACTTAAATGTTGATGTGCCGTGGTGGAATTTCCTTTCTGATGAAAAGTATCAAAAGCAAGTTCTTGCAGGTGATATTGAAGCACTCAAATCATTCTACCTGGATCGTGGTTACTTAAAATTTAACGTTGATTCGACACAAGTTGCAATCTCTCCTGACAAGAAAGGGGTATACATTACTCTTGGTCTAGAAGAGGGCGAGGTTTACACCGTTAAGGACGTGAAGTTCCGTGGTGATTTGATTGGCGAGGAAGCGACGTTCGAAAGACTTGTGCCATTTGAAGACAATGAGACATACAACGGCTCGTTGGTTACTTCAATGGAAGAAGGGATTAAGCGTGTGCTTGGTGAGTCCGGTTATGCTTATCCTCAAGTGAATACCATTCCTGAGTTTGACGACGAGAATCAAGAAGTTTCTTTGGTCGTTAACGTAGATCCGGGTAACCGAATTTATGTTCGTGACATTCGCTTCACGGGTAATAACTCAACCAAAGATGAAGTCCTTCGTCGTGAAATGCGTCAGATGGAAGGCAGTTGGTTGAACTCGAAATCGATTGAAACGGGTAAAACTCGTCTAAATCGTTTGGGCTACTTTGAAAATGTTGAAGTACAGACGGTTCGAGTTCCTGGTAGTGATGATCAAGTTGACCTAGTTTACTCTGTCAAAGAAGCGAACTCTGGTAGCGTTAACTTCGGTGTTGGCTACGGCACAGAATCGGGTGTGAGCTTCCAGGTTGGCCTGCAACAAGATAACTTCATTGGTAGTGGTAACCGTGTTGGTATCAACGCGATGATGAATGACTACCAGAAAAACATCAGTCTAGATTACCGTGATCCGTACTGGAACTTAGACGGTGTAAGCTTAGGTGGTAAGGTTTTCTATAACGAATTTGAAGCGAAAGAAGCCAATATCGTTGACTATACCAACGAAAGCTATGGCGCGAGCTTAACGTGGGGTTTCCCATTCGATGAGTTGAACCGTTTTGAATTCGGTGTCGGTTATACGCACAACAAGATCGGTAACTTATCGCCTTACTTACAGGTAGAGCAGTTCTTACGAGCACAAGCAGACAACATTGATTCTAGTGGAGCGTTGAACACAAACGATTTCGACTTCAATATCTCTTGGACACGTAATAACTTAAACCGTGGCTACTTCCCTACGGCAGGTAACCATCAGCGTGCATTCTATAAAATGACCGTACCTGGCTCTGACGTTCAATACTTCAAAATGCAGTACGATGTTCGTCAGTATGTGCCATTGACTAAAAAGCACGAGTTTACCCTCTTGTTCCGTGGCCGCTTAGGTTACGGTAATGGTTACGGTCAAACGGATGGCAACGATAACTTGTTCCCATTCTACGAAAACTACTACGCAGGTGGCTTTACATCGCTTCGTGGCTTTGGCTCAAACTCTGTTGGTCCTAAAGCGGTTTACCGTGATACATCTGGTTCAAACAATGGCGCAGATACAGCAACAGATGACTCTGTTGGTGGTAACGCCGTAGCGCTAGCAAGTGTTGAGTTGATTGTCCCAACACCATTTGCATCAGAAGAAGTACAAAACCAAATTCGTACCAGTATCTTCTTTGATATGGCAAGTGTTTGGGATACGGAGTTTGACTACCGCGATTCAGGTGCGGAATATGGTGACCGTTACTACTACGATTACTCAGATCCAACCAACTACCGCTCTTCTTACGGTGCGGCGTTGCAGTGGATGTCTCCAATGGGGCCACTAGTCTTCTCACTAGCGAAACCAATTAAGAAATTTGATGGCGATGATGAAGAGTTCTTCACATTCACTATCGGTAGAACTTTCTAAAGAGGAAAATATTTTGAATAAAATGATCAAAGCGGCTGGGATTGGCCTTCTTGTACTGAGCTCTTCAATGTTTGCAAATGCGGCAGAAGCTGCACAGAAAATTGCTTACGTAAATACAGCTCAAGTCTTTCAAGCTCTTCCTCAACGTGAAGTTGTACTACAAAAAATGCAGAAAGACTTCAAAAGCAAAGCTGATGAACTGAAGTCAATCCAAGCACAAGCTAAAACAAAGATTGAGAAGCTACAACGTGACGGCGAGCTTTTGGGTCAAGACGAAGTTGAAAAGCTACGTATCGATATCGCGAAGCTAGACAGCGAGTACAAAGTGAAAGCACAAGCACTTGAAAAAGCAAGTGCGCGTCGTGAAGCTGAAGAAAAAGCGAAGCTTTTCAAAACGATTCAAGATGCAGTTAAGAAAGTCGCAGACAAAAATGGTTACGATCTTGTGATTGATATCTCTGCTTTGCAGTACGGCAAGCCAGAATACAATATCTCTGAAGACGTAATTAAAGCTCTAAAATAAGAAGTTATGAAGACATTGACATTAGCCGAATTGGCGACAATTACCGGGGGTGAGCTGTTTGGTGACGAGTCTCTCGTTGTAAGCCGTGTTGCCCCAATGGATAAAGCACAAGAAGGTGACGTAACCTTCTTGTCTAACCCAAAATACGCAAAACACCTTTCTGAGTGCCAAGCTACCGTTGTTATGGTAAAGGCTGAGCATAAAGATCAATGCGTTGGAAATGCGCTAGTGGTTTCAGACCCTTATGTCGCATTTGCTCGTGTGGTTCAAGCGATGGATACCACACCAAAACCGGCAGACGATATTGCACCAAGTGCTGTGATTGCCGCTGACGTTAAGATGGGTGAGAACGTTACAATCGGCGCTAACGCTGTGATTGAAACGGGCGTAGAACTCGGCGATAACGTAAGCGTTGGCGCTGGTTGTTTTATCGGTAAGAACGCCAAGCTAGGGAATAACACCAAGCTTTGGGCTAATGTCACTATCTACCATGAAGTGTCATTAGGTGATGACTGTCTTGTTCAATCGGGTACCGTCATTGGCTCTGATGGCTTCGGTTATGCGAATGACAAAGGCGAGTGGATCAAAATCCCTCAGCTTGGTTCAGTGCGTATCGGTAACCGCGTTGAGATTGGTGCTTGTACTACGATTGACCGCGGTGCACTCGAAGATACTATCATTGAAGACAATGTCATTCTGGATAACCAACTTCAAATCGCGCACAACGTGCAGATCGGATATGGTACCGTGATGCCTGGTGGTACTATTGTCGCGGGCAGTACAAAAATTGGTAAGTACTGCCAGATTGGCGGCGCGTCTGTTCTGAATGGCCATATCACTATCGCAGATGGTGTGGCGATTACAGGTATGGGCATGGTAATGCGCAGTATCGAAGAAAAAGGCCTTTACTCATCAGGTATTCCACTACAAACGAACAGAGAGTGGCGTAAAACTGCAACTCGAGTTCACCGTATTGATGAGATGAATAAGCGCCTGAAAGCGGTTGAAAAACAGCTGGAACAGAAAGAAGAAATTTAGAACAAGTTATCTTTCGCTCTGTATTTAACGTGAAAGCTAACAGGCTCTAGTTCCATATTCTGTACGAAGACTCGCGAAATGCGGGTCTTTTTCTTCTATAATGACGCGCTCTAAGTAGATTTAACTCCAAGATGGTGCGTATTTTGCTAGTATATTGCAAAGCGATTCGGCTTTACGACCTGTTGCCACGTTTGCCATCTTGGCGGCAAAAAATTGATATAGGAAGACGACTTTGACTACTGAAAAGAAAACGATGAACATCTCTGAAATTCAAGAGCTACTACCTCATCGCTACCCATTCTTATTGATCGACCGAGTGATAGACTTCCAAGAAGAGAAGTACCTTCACGCGATTAAAAACGTGTCGGTTAACGAACCTCAGTTCACAGGTCACTTTCCTCAACTACCAGTATTCCCAGGTGTTTTGATTTTAGAAGCAATGGCTCAGGCAACAGGCTTACTTGCATTTAAATCATTTGGTGCACCAACAGAAAATGAACTGTACTACTTTGCAAGCGTAGACGGCGCGAAATTCCGTAAACCAGTGGTTCCGGGCGACCAATTGGTTATTGAGGTAGAATTTCTGAAAGAACGTCGCGGCATTGCTGCATTTAGCGGTGTAGCAAAAGTTGACGGCGAAGTGGTATGTTCTGCAGAACTGAAGTGTGCTCGTCGAGAGTTTTAATATGATTCATGAAACCGCTAAAATCCACCCGGCAGCGGTGGTAGAAGAGGGCGCCAAAATTGGTGCTAACGTAACAGTAGGTCCTTTTACGTACATCACCTCTACGGTTGAAATTGGTGAAGGCACAGAAGTGATGTCTCACGTTGTGATCAAAGGTCACACAACTATTGGCAAAGATAACCGTATTTTCCCACATGCTGTCATTGGTGAAGAAAACCAAGACAAAAAATACGGTGGTGAAGACACAACTGTGGTTATCGGTGACCGTAACGTCATTCGTGAAGCGGTCCAAGTTCACCGCGGCACAGTGCAAGACAAAGCAACCACGATCATTGGTGATGACAACTTATTGTGTGTGAATGCACACGTTGCGCATGATGTTGTTATTGGTAACCACACTCATATCGGTAATAACTCGATTCTTGGTGGTCACGTTACTGTTGATGACTATGCCGGTGTGATGGCACTGTCTGCGATTCATCCGTTTTGTACAGTGGGCGCTTACGCATACATTGGCGGCTGTTCAGCTGTGGTGCAAGATGTCCCAGCTTATGTACTCGCGCAAGGTAACCACGCTACTCCATTCGGCTTGAACCTTGTTGGCTTGAAGCGTAATGGCTTTGAGAAACCAGAGATTCGTGCGCTACAAAAAGCGTATAAAGAAATCTACCGTTCAGGTAAGACGCTAGAAGAAGTGAAGCCTATTCTGGCTGAAATGGCTCAAGAGTGGCCGGCTGTGAAGCGTTTCTCAGATATTCTGGAAACGACGGAACGTGGCATTATTCGTTAATTGGCGAATGAACCAATAAATAAAAAGATCGTGACCAAATTTGAGGTTACGATCTTTTTGTGTTTTATGGATAAGGCAAACCGTTATCCATAGCGCACAGGAAAAATAGCGAAGTAGATATGGAAAGACCATTACGTATTGGCATCATTGCCGGAGAATTGTCTGGCGATACGCTAGGTGAAGGCTTTATCAAAGCAGTAAAGCAACAATATCCAGACGCAGAGTTCGTAGGCATTGGTGGTCCGAAAATGATAGCCCAAGGTTGCGAGTCTCTGTTTGATATGGAAGAGCTTGCGGTGATGGGATTAGTCGAGGTTTTAGGCCGCTTACCGAGACTTCTTAAAGTGAAAGCTGAGCTCGTTCAGTATTTTACTCAGAATCCGCCTGATGTTTTCATCGGGATCGATGCTCCTGACTTCAACTTACGCCTGGAGCTTGACCTCAAGCAAGCGGGCATTAAAACCGTTCATTACGTGAGTCCGTCTGTTTGGGCTTGGCGTCAGAAGCGCATCTTTAAAATAGAAGCGGCAACGAACTTGGTGCTAGCATTTCTTCCGTTTGAGAAAGCGTTCTACGACAAATTTAATGTACCTTGCGAGTTCATTGGTCATACCTTGGCTGATGCCATCCCACTAGAATCAGAACAAGCGCCTGCACGTGAGTTGCTTGGTTTAGAACAAGATAAAAAGTGGCTTGCTGTCCTGCCAGGCAGTCGTGGTAGCGAGTTAAAAATGCTCTCAGAGCCATTTATTGAAACCTGCAAGTTACTCCATAAAAAATTTCCAGAACTGGGGTTTGTTGTCGCGCTTGTTAATCAAAAACGCCGTGAGCAGTTTGAACAAGCATGGAAAGAGCTAGCGCCAGAGTTGGACTTCAAGTTAGTTGATGACACCGCACGCAACGTCATCACCGCATCCGATTCCGTGATGTTGGCCTCCGGTACCGTAGCGTTGGAGTGTATGCTTCTCAAGCGTCCAATGGTGGTGGGTTATCGTGTGAATGCATTTACTGCTTTCTTAGCTAAACGTCTATTGAAAACGAAGTATGTGTCATTGCCGAATATCTTGGCGGATGATGAGCTCGTCAAAGAATATCTACAAGATGAGTGCACACCAGACAATTTGTTTACTGAGGTTTCTCGCTTATTGGAAAGCGACAATAAACCGATGTTAGATAAGTTTACGGAAATGCATCATTGGATCCGTAAAGATGCGGATCAACAAGCCGCAAACGCGGTTCTAAAACTGATTGAAAAATAGAGATTTATCATGGCTGTTAAACCAAAAGCGACCAAAACCAAAGTTGAACTCCCTCCGTTTGAATATCCGCAAGGTTACCAGCTTGTGGCCGGAGTCGACGAGGTAGGACGTGGCCCTTTGGTGGGAGACGTCGTCACCGCTGCGGTTATCCTTGATCCTCACAATCCTATTGAAGGGTTGAACGATTCGAAAAAATTGACCGAAAAGAAACGCATGGCGTTGCTTCCTGAAATCAAAGAAAAAGCATTGGCGTGGGCGGTCGGGCGTTGTTCTCCTGAAGAAATTGATCAACTGAATATTTTACAGGCGACTATGGTTGCGATGCAGCGTGCAGTGGCGGGGTTACAGGTTCAACCTGATTTGGTGTTGATTGATGGTAACCGTTGTCCGGAGCTGCCAATGGATGCTCAAGCTGTAGTAAAAGGCGATCTACATGTTGCCGAAATCAGTGCGGCTTCCATTATTGCCAAAGTCGTGCGTGACCAAGAGATGGAAGAGTTGGATAAACTTCATCCACAATTTGGCTTCGCGAAGCACAAAGGTTACCCAACTAAAGCGCACTTTGAAGCGATTGAGCAACACGGAGTGATCAGTGAACACCGCAAGAGTTTCAAGCCAGTAAAAAAAGCGTTAAGCATAGAATAATCAAACGATCTAATTGGTGTTATAAACCCAACCTCTTTAGGTTAGAATCCCCAACAAAATAGAGTTACACGGTACCTGTTAATGTCAGATCCCAAATTCATCCACCTGCGTGTTCATAGTGACTTCTCGATGGTGGATGGCCTCAACAAAGTTCCGCCAATCGTAAAGAAAGTTGCTGAGCTCGGTATGCCCGCAATGGCGTTGACCGACTTTACCAACCTATGTGGTTTGGTGAAGTTTTACGGTACGGCGCATGGCAGTGGTGTTAAACCGATCATTGGTGCTGACTTTAAAATGCAGTCGGACGAGTTTGGTGAAGAGCTGACACAAGTGACTTTGCTTGCGGCGGATAATGTAGGTTATAAGAACCTGACGTTATTGATATCAAAAGCGTACTTACGTGGACATGTTCAACACCACCCAGTGATTGACAAAGCCTGGTTGGCTGAAATGTCTGAAGGCCTGATTGTATTATCCGGCGGTAAAAGCGGAGAAATTGGTCGCGGCCTTTTGAAAGGCAACCGTCAAATAGTGCAAGGGTGTGTTGATTTCTATAAACAGCATTTTCCAGATCGCTTTTATCTTGAGCTACTTCGTACCGGTCGTCCAGATGAAGAAACTTATCTTCACTTTGCGGTTGAATTGGCAGAGCAGCAAGACTTGCCAGTAGTGGCGACCAATGAAGTTGTATTCCTGAGTCCAGACCTATTTGATGCTCATGAAATACGCGTAGCGATTCACGATGGTTACACATTAGAAGATCCGCGTAGGCCAAAAAACTACAGTCCGCAGCAATATCTTCGTACAGAAGAAGAAATGTGCGAGCTGTTTGCTGATATTCCTGAAGCGTTAGAAAACAGTGTCGAGATAGCGAAGCGTTGTAACGTGACTGTGCGCTTAGGGGAGTACTTCCTACCAGCTTTCCCAACCGAAGGGATGAAAGAGACTGAGTTCCTAGTCATGAAATCCCGAGAGGGGTTGGAAGAGCGTTTAGAGTTCCTATTTCCAGATGAGGAAGAGAGAAAACGTCGCCGCCCTGAATATGATGAACGTCTTCAGATAGAGCTAGATGTTATCAACCAAATGGGATTTCCTGGTTACTTCTTGATCGTAATGGAGTTCATCCAGTGGTCAAAAGATAATGGAATTCCTGTCGGTCCTGGACGTGGTTCCGGTGCTGGTTCTTTGGTGGCTTACGCACTAAAAATCACCGATCTGGATCCACTAGAATACGACTTGCTGTTCGAACGTTTCTTGAACCCAGAACGTGTTTCGATGCCCGATTTCGACGTCGATTTCTGTATGGATAAACGTGACCAGGTTATTGACCACGTTGCGGAAATGTACGGTCGTGACGCGGTGTCTCAGATCATCACGTTTGGTACCATGGCGGCAAAAGCGGTAATCCGTGACGTTGGCCGCGTATTGGGCCACCCATTTGGTTTTGTTGATCGTATTTCAAAGCTGATCCCGCCCGATCCAGGCATGACACTAGATAAAGCGTTTAAAGCTGAACCTGCACTACCTGAATTGTATGAGGCCGATGAGGAAGTTAAAGAACTCATCGACATGTGTCATATTTTGGAAGGCTGTACGCGAAACGCCGGTAAACACGCTGGTGGTGTTGTAATTTCACCTACAACAATTACCGATTTTGCGCCAATTTATGCAGACGCTGAAGGTCACTTCCCGGTTACTCAATTTGATAAAAACGATGTTGAGACCGCTGGCCTAGTTAAGTTTGACTTCTTGGGTTTACGTACCTTAACCATTATTGACTGGGCGTTAGGGCTGATTAACCCACGTCTAGAGCGAGAAGGTAAAGAACCGGTTCAAATTGAATCCATACCGTTAGAAGACCCTGCCTCTTTCCGTTTGTTGCAAAACTCTGAAACGACAGCAGTATTCCAGCTTGAATCTCGAGGCATGAAAGAGCTGATCAAACGACTTCAGCCAGACTGTTTCGAAGACATCATCGCATTGGTAGCACTCTTCCGTCCGGGTCCTTTGCAATCGGGCATGGTAGATAACTTTATCGACCGTAAACATGGTCGAGAAGCGATCTCTTATCCAGATGAAAAGTGGCAACACGAGTCTCTAAAAGAGACGCTTGATCCAACCTACGGCATCATCCTGTACCAAGAGCAGGTAATGCAGATTGCGCAGATCTTAGCGGGTTACACGCTAGGTGGTGCGGACATGCTCCGTCGTGCAATGGGTAAGAAAAAGCCAGAAGAGATGGCAAAACAACGTGCTATCTTTGAAGAAGGTGCGATAAAGAACGGTATCGATGGCGAGTTGGCGATGAAAATCTTCGACTTGGTAGAGAAGTTCGCCGGTTATGGTTTTAACAAATCGCACTCTGCTGCTTATGCATTGGTTTCTTATCAAACTCTTTGGCTGAAAACACATTATCCTGCTGAATTTATGGCTGCGGTAATGACAGCCGATATGGATAACACGGAAAAAGTCGTTGGCTTGGTCGATGAGTGTTTCCGTATGAAGCTTACCGTGCTGCCACCAGACATCAACTCTGGCCTATATCGCTTTAATGTTGATGAAAATGGCGCAATTGTTTACGGTATTGGTGCGATAAAAGGGGTTGGTGAGGGCCCTATCGATGCGATTCTTGAGGCGAGAAATAAAGGTGGTCACTTTAAAGACCTATTTGATTTCTGTGCTCGAGTTGATCTAAAACGCGTCAATAAACGAGTGATAGAGAAGCTGATTTACGCGGGTGCGTTGGATCGACTAGGCCCACACCGCGCGGCGATGATGGCGTCACTCAATGATGCGGTAAAAGCAGCAAGTCAACATCACCAAGCTGAGGCGTTTGGTCAAACGGATATGTTTGGTGTGCTAACGGATGCACCTGAAGAAGTAGAGCATAAGTATACGCAGGTTCCGCCTTGGCCAGAAAAAGTGTGGTTAGAGGGCGAGCGTGATACCCTAGGTCTATATTTGACAGGGCACCCAATTAACGCCTACGTAAAGGAACTAAACAAATACACCAGTTGTCGACTAAAAGACGCAACGCCCACTCGCCGCGATCAATCTGTCACGGTAGCCGGCCTGGTTATTGCCGCTCGTGTAATGACGACCAAACGTGGTACACGAATTGGTATTATGACACTGGATGACCGAAGTGGTCGCATGGAAGTGATGTTGTTCTCAGATGCACTGGATCGATACGCTGAACTTCTCGAAAAAGACAGAATTTTGGTCGTTTCTGGACAGGTCAGCTTTGATGACTTCAACGGTGGCCTTAAAATGTCGGCGCGTGAAGTTATGGATCTCGGCAGTGCGCGCGAGAAATACGCTCGTGGTTTGTCGGTATCGATAGATGCAACTCAGATCAACGATCAGTTTTTTGAGCAGTTCAGCCGTATTTTAGAACCGCACAAAGCCGGAACCGTACCCGTCAATGTATACTACCAGCGTGCCGACGCCAGAGCGCGGTTAACATTGGGCACCGAGTGGCGAGTAACGCCAAGTGATACATTACTCGACGATTTAAAACAGTTACTTGGCAAAAGCCAGGTAGAACTCGAATTTAACTAAAAATTCAGCGCAATATGTTAGACGCTGAGTAAACAAGGATTCATAGATGAGCCTAAACTTTCTTGAATTTGAAAAGCCAATTGCAGAACTAGAAGCGAAAATTGAAGCACTACGTGATGTCTCTCGTCACGGTGGTGATTCTGCGATTGACCTGGATAAAGAAATCGAACAGCTTGAGAAGAAAAGCTTAGAGCTGAAGAAAAAAACCTTCAGCGACCTAGGCGCATGGGAAACAGCTCAACTGGCTCGTCACCCACTACGTCCTTACACGCTGGATTACATCCAACACGCTTTTGAGGAGTTTGATGAATTAGCGGGTGACCGCGCGTTTGCAGACGACAAAGCGATTGTGGGTGGCATGGCTCGACTTGAAGGCCGTCCAGTGATGATCATCGGTCATCAAAAAGGTCGTGAGACCAAAGAAAAGGTGAAACGTAACTTTGGTATGCCGAAACCAGAAGGTTACCGTAAAGCGCTACGTTTGATGGAAATGGCAGAGCGTTTCAGCATGCCGATCATCACATTTATTGACACGGCTGGTGCATACCCAGGTGTGGGCGCAGAAGAACGTGGTCAATCTGAAGCTATCGCGAAAAACCTAAAAGTGATGTCTGGTCTTAAAGTACCAGTAATCTGTAACGTTGTCGGTGAAGGCGGTTCTGGTGGTGCACTAGCAATCGGTGTAGGCGACTACGTGAACATGCTTCAGTACTCTACGTACTCAGTAATTTCTCCTGAGGGTTGTGCTTCAATCTTATGGCGTGATTCAGACAAAGCGCCACAAGCGGCAGAGGCAATGGGTCTAACTGCTCCGCGTCTTAAAGAGCTTGAACTGATCGACGAAATCATTGAAGAGCCACTAGGCGGCGCTCATCGCGATCATGTTCAAATGGCAGCGAATATGAAAGCGACACTACTTCGTCAGCTAGAAGATCTAGAACAATTGGATGAAGAGACGCTACGTGAGCGTCGTTACCAGCGTCTAATGAGCTACGGTTACTGTTAATTTCGGTGATTGCTATTAAGCGTTAGCTGATATCTCAAGTGATAACAGTTAAAATAGAAAGGGTTGGATGAGAGTCCAGCCCTTTTTTTGTACCTATCGGATCGCTTATGGAATCGCTTTACCCGCATTTTGCTCAAGTTCTCGGCCGCTACTATCAATTAGGCACTAAGGTTGTCTTGGCGTTTAGCGGAGGAGTGGATTCACGTCTTTTACTCGAATTACTCAGTCGCTACCAACAGGCGCACTCTGTAGAGTGTCACGCTGTGTATGTGCACCATGGTTTAAGCTCGAATGCCGATAATTGGGCCGATAAATGCTTACTTTGGGCACAACAAGTGGGGATATCGTGCTCGATCGAGCGAGTGAGCTTAGACATCAGCAATGGTGAAAGTATTGAACTTCTTGCTCGTGAAGCTCGCTACCAAGCCTTAACTAAGTACATTCAAGAAGGCGATATACTGTTGACTGGTCAACATGCCGACGATCAAATAGAGACTTTTCTCCTTGCGCTTAAGCGCGGCAGCGGGCCTAAAGGGTTATCTTCGATGGCGGAGAGTATGCCGTTTTCTTGCGGATCTCTAGTTCGACCATTGCTTACTATCAAGCGGAAGACCATCGAAGAAGCCGCTACTAAATTAGGCTTGGAGTGGGTGGAAGACGAAAGCAATCAAGATACCCGTTATGATCGTAACTTTCTTCGTCATTGTGTTATTCCTGAATTGTCTGGTCGCTGGCCGAGTATCCATCAAGCGGTTCAGCGCAGTGCAAGTTTATGTGCTCAACAAGAAGCGCTATTGGATGAACTATTGAGCGCGGTGTTTGAACGCGCTTTACAAACGGATCTAAGTTTGAGTATTGAAGAACTGGCTAAGCACAGTGGATTAGCGCGTGCGCGCTTGATTCGTATGTGGCTGGCTAAGCTTAATACTAGTATGCCGACTCAGGTACAACTCAATCTTATCTGGAATGAAGTCGCATTAGCTCAGCAAGATGCCAACCCCAAACTACAACTTAAACAAGGTGAAGTGCGCCGTTTTCGAAATCGTCTCTATTGGGTAACGGAAATCGCTGACATCACTGAGTGGCAAAGTACGATTCAAGTCGATACCGTTTTATCGCTTCCAGAGCGGCTAGGGGAGCTGACCTTAACGACGAGTTCTAGCAACGCAACGATTGCGCTTCCGAGTCAGCCAGAATTGCTTCGCGTGACCTTTAATCCGGAAGGCTTATCAGCGCATCCAACCACGCGTAATCACAGTCGAAAACTGAAGAAGTTGTTCCAAGAATACAATGTGCCCAGCTGGCTGCGTCGTCAAATTCCGATTTTGATGTATCAAGACCGAGTCGTTGCTGTGGCAGATCTGTTCGTTGATCAGGCGTTTAATGGTCAAGATTGTGAACTTATTTGGCGCAGGTAATGAAAATTCATGCCACAATGTCGATTATAAAATATAAAAATCCTTAAATAATAATTGATTAGGTGAAGCAATGAAGAAAACAATCATGGGCGCAATGGTGGCGCTAACCATGTTCAGTGGGCAAGCTCTAGCTGCGGGAGATACTGCAGCAGGTCAAGCAAAGTCGGGAGTATGCGCGGCGTGTCATGGCGCTGATGGTATTGCTGTCATTCCGGGTTACCCAAATCTGAAAGGGCAAAATGAGCAATATATTATCAGTTCAATTAAAGCTTATAAAAATAAAGAGCGAACAGGTGGACTTGCTGCTGTGATGCAAGCTCAAGCTTCATTGTTGTCTGATGAAGACATCGCTAACCTAGCGGCTTACTACGCAAGTTTGAAGTAAACGTGAGCCTGAAGTAAAGCTTGGACGATTGGGCATTGAGCAGTCCTCATTGGGTTTTATCAACTCACGATATTCGCTATGTTAATTTGCTCAGCCTGGATTTTCGCTGGTGGAGCAGAGACAAACATTGAATGTTGCGAAACGCTAAACGATAATAAGCGCAATCGATTGAAGCTTAAGGGATGAACATGAAAAAAATTGAAGCGATTATCAAGCCATTTAAACTGGATGATGTTCGAGAAGCGCTAGCTGAAGTTGGCATTACAGGGATGACCGTCTCTGAAGTGAAAGGTTTTGGTCGCCAAAAAGGTCACACAGAGCTTTACCGTGGTGCAGAGTATATGGTGGACTTTCTACCTAAAGTGAAGCTCGAAATCGTTGTAACGGAAGATGTGGCTGATAAATGCGTAGAGACAATCATTGAAACCGCGCAAACTGGTAAGATTGGTGATGGTAAAATATTCGTCACTGATATTGAGCGTGTGGTTCGTATTCGTACTGGTGAAGAAGACGAAGACGCGATCTAAGGTTTCTTGTCACCTGTTTCGTATTTATTATGCTAAAAGGGAGCCAAGTGGCTCCTTTTTTGTTGTTTGCTTATTAGTGAAATCATTTAACCCGAGATTGGTTGTTCTAGATTTCGGGTGCCTACATTCAGGTTTGTCGTATGTTTAAGCGTTTTTTTCTGGCGTTAGCTTTTCTTATTATGGCGGTATTGGTCGGCTTCCAGGTTATTTTCACCGTACCAGATCAGCCGCAAATCATTACTCAAACAGGCTCAGAGTTGACGCAGGATATTAGGTGTATCGAATTTAGCGGCTCAAAAGCTCTGGATCAGGGCGGTGAAATCAATGTACTTGTCTGGAATATCTACAAACAGAACCGAACGAATTGGCAAAGTGCACTCAATGAATTCTCTGCTGATAAGCAGCTGCTGTTATTGCAAGAAGCCAGCATGACACCATCTTTTAAGCAATGGTTGGTGGATGGCAACTGGGTCAGCAATCAAGTGAGTGCCTTTAAGGCATTGGGCAGCGGTGCCGGTGTGATTAGTATTGCTCAAGGGCAACCAGAAAAAGCCTGCGCTTACACCTCTAAAGAGCCGTGGCTGCGCTTACCTAAGTCTGCATTATATAGCCAGTATCACTTGAGTAATGGCGAGAAACTCGCAGTGGTGAATGTACATGCGATTAACTTCACCGTGGGTACAAAAGAGTATGTATCTCAGTTAACGGCGCTTGAAATGCTTTTAAAGCATCATGTGGGGCCAATTCTATTTGCTGGAGACTTCAATAGCTGGAGTGAATCTCGCGTTAATGCGATGAGGCAGGCCTTAAAGGCTGCGGACTTACAAGAGGTGACGTTCTTGCCGGATCATCGAGTCCAATTTATAACAGGGTTACCACTGGACCATGTGTTTTACCGAGGTCTGACGCTTAAGTACGCAAAAGCGCCGCAGAGCGACGCTTCCGATCATAACCCATTGTTATTGTCATTTACGTTAAATGACTAGCTTAGGTTACCACAATATAAAGTGCCCAAATAACGTAGAAGAATACCCATGGCAGGCTTGCAATCACCAAAGCTTGGCCACGTTCAAACTCCGTCCACGTCAGTACAACGCCGTAGCCGAGCACAATGTACCAAGGCAGAAGCAAAGGTAACGAGCTAGCGAAATGAGACCATTCGTTAGTAAGAGGCAGCTTTAATAGACCATTGAGGCTATTTAAATCGGCAGCGTAAGTCATTACCTGACCATGCTTGAGTAGCAAGCTCGCGTAGCTTGCTACATCGCCCAATACTGCTGGGAATAAGATAGCACACGATGCGGCAAACCATTTCCAGTAACCGTATTGTTGTTTGCTTGCCTTTGTTGCAAGAAAGAACCAAAGCGCGAGCAATATTAAGGTGGCAAAGCGGTTGAATACATCATTGATGATCGCGCTTGCCATTAGCGTGTTTGGTTCTAATAGCTCAATCTGCTTCGGGTCGATTTGCTGAAATTGCGCAGCAAGTTGGTCACTGAGCCACGTGAAATCGACATTCGAAAAGTAAGCACCCCAGAATAAAAACGGACTAAGCATCAGGAAGATGAACGGTTGCCATCCCCATCCACCGCGTTGATAAAGCGCGAGAAAACAAGATGTTGGAGAACGAAAAATGTCCAACAGCATCACAAGTGGATTGCTTGATGGGTTCATACACTTACCTTCGTTACGTCAACGTACAACTTAAGCTTTTGACCTGGTTGTAAGTATTTTTTCTTGTGTAGCGAGTTCCATTTCACGATGTCGTTTGTTTTTACTTTGAACTTGCTTGCAATGCCGCTAATGGTGTCGCCAGAGCGAACGTTGTAGAAAACGGTACGGATCACAGAACCTTTGTCTGAGTCCTTCCATATCACTAGCTTTTGACCCACACGCAATGGATCTTTAGGGCTCATACCATTCCATTTAGCTAACGATTTATACGACACTTTATTGTTACGTGCGATTGACCACAAACTTTCTCCAGACTGAACGACATGGGTGAGCTTGAGTTGACCACGAGCACGAGATTGAGTCTTGTTTAATCGGTTTTGTGCCGTTAATGCGTATTTTGCATCGTCTTTTGTTGATGTCGGAATCAACAGGTATTGACCAATACGAATATTGTTATTCGATAGGCCGTTGGCACGTCGAATGACTTTCGTGGTTGTGCCGTATTTATTAGCTAGCACGCTTAAAGAGTCGCCAGATTTCACCTTGTAGCGAGCGACCTTCATCCCTTTACCGCGATTTTTCTCCACCTTGGTGAGAAAAGTCTCTTTTTTCTCTACGGGAATCAAAAGTTGGTGCGGCCCCTCAGGCGCTGTCGACCACTGGTTGTATGCTGGGTTGTAACTCTGCAACTCTTTTACGCTAATGCCGGCATAATCTGCGGCAATAGCCAGATCTAACTGCTCTTCTGGATCAACAAGCGTTAGAACAGGCTTGTTTGGAATTGCAGGAATATTAAGTCCGTACTTGTCTTGGTTTGCGATAACGTCAGCCAAGGCCAATAGCTTAGGAACGTAACTGCTGGTCTCTTTTGGTAAGTCTAATGAGAAGAAATCGATAGGTTTACCGAGCTTTTTATTCTTACGAATTGCGCTAGAAACTCGGCCTCCACCGCTGTTATAAGCGGCGATTGCATGTTCCCAGTTACCATCAAAACGCTCGTTTAGTTGTACTAGGTAGTCCAGCGCTGCATCCGTTGCTGCTGCCACATCTCTGCGACCGTCATACCAGTAGTTTTGCTCTAATCCCATCATTTTTCCGGTGCCTGGGACAAATTGCCACAACCCAGCCGCGCTACCATGTGAGTAGGCAAAGGCATCGAATGAACTTTCCACTACAGGAAGTAATGCAAGCTCCATTGGGAGTCCGCGCTCTTCGATACGTTTTGTGATCATGTATAGAAAAGGAGTCGCACGCTTAGATACCGTGTAAAGGTGATTTGGGTGCTTTAAATACCACGTACGGTAGTAGTCCACTTTCTTGTGGTTTGGGATATCCATGTCCAGCTGCATGGCGATACGTTGCCACACATCTTCTTGTTCTTGGGGGGAGAGAACTTTAGGCGTGTCGTTAGCGGATTTTTTTGCTAGTGACGATTTATTGCCCGGTTGAGCTTTTACTGCATTTTGCTTTGCAGTCTGCTCAGATTTATTGGTTTCTGGTGTAGAAGACGTTGAATCTGACTGAGTCAATTGACAGCCAGATAATAACAACGCCAACGCCCAAGTATACTTCAAACGCATGGATTCAGCCTATTTAGGGCCTGTTTATCTTCACCTGCCTGTCGCGCAACGTAATGTGCGTGGCAGTCGCAAGATAATAGACATCTTTTAAACACTAACTAATTTATAGAGGCAAAGAGCTTCTAATTATGCAATGGGGAGAAATTCAAATAGATTTATATCAACCCCAAACGTAAGAGAAGCGCCAGTGGCGCTTCTCGAAAAATCAGTCCCTGATAATACTGGGGTCTTGCAAACTTACAAGCAGAAAATGGTTAAAATTCGTTCTTCCACTCGCGTAAAGCAGTAAAAACCGAGCATGGATCGCTATTTTTAATGCGACTAGCAACAGATTGAACCACGTCAGGGTTAGAGGTTCGCAAGAACGGATTAATCCACTTTTCTTTGCGTATTGTTGTTGGAAGTGTCGGAATGTTGAGTGCTCGCAGTCGGTTTACATCGTCGCGATATTGGCGAAGTTGCTCATTGTCAGGTTCAACCGCTAGAGCAAACGCCACGTTACTCGCGGTGTATTCATGCGCGCAGAAGACTTGAGTTTCTTCTGGTAGAGACGTTAGTTTGCTCAGTGATTCAAACATTTGCTCAGGCGTACCTTCAAAAATACGACCGCAGCCAGCAGAAAAGAGCACATCACCGCAAAACAGTTTTCCGTCCCCAACGTAACCGATATGGCCCAAAGTATGGCCGGGTAACCCAAGTACTAAGAAAATCTCACCAAACAACTCCAGCTTGTCGCCTTCTTCCATTGGTGTCGTTAGGGTTGGAATTGGCTCTGATTTTGGGCCCACAACGGCGACGTCAGGAAATGCACGCACTAAGTCTGGAACGCCACCAATGTGATCGTTGTGGTGGTGCGTAATTAAAATCGCTTCTAAAGTTAATTCGTTAGCCTGCAGAAATTCTAATACTGGCTTCGCATCGCCCGGATCAACGACTGCGCAGCGCTTATCGCTATTTTGTATCAGCCAGATGTAATTATCATTAAATGCGGGTATGCTTTTGATCTCTAACACGATTCGTTCTCCGTCACCCATTTTAGTCAGGTGGTTAATGAAACCAGCACTCAGCAACAAAACTATACCACACCCGTCGACTTGGTCAGCAATGAACAACGGTCCGTGGGTGCTTGAGTCAATCCAGACCCGACTTGATGAATGGTGCCCGAAACTCTTCGGCTACCATATGCTCAAACTGGGCGGGTTGAGCTGTGAGCTAACCAGCTGTAATTGTAACATTCAACACCAAGTCAACGTAGATATCCAGAACCCGTTGCATAATGTGATTGCAGATGGTTACGAATTACCCTTTTTGGAAAAAAGCTTTGATGTTGTGATACTCGCTCATCAGCTCGACTATGCAAGCGATCCACACCGTTTGTTGCGTGAAGTCGATAGAGTGATGATGGATGATGGCTATGTAATTATTACTGGATTCAACCCATTAAGCTTGACTGGATTAGCGAGTTTGCTTCCATGGCGTAAACATAATTTGCCTTGGAGTGGACGAATGTTTACGTCGAACCGCATCAAAGATTGGTTAGGGTTACTTAATTATCAAGTGATTCATTGTGATCGTTATGCGCTGTTTCCGATGAAACGTTACCGTACGATGTGGACATGGTTGGAAAATAGTCTTGGTGATTGGGCATCACCCGCTGGGAGTTTGTATTACATAGTCGCGCGGAAACGGACATACCCTCTCAAGCCTATCAAACCGCATTGGCGCTTGAAGAAAAAGCTCACACCACTTGGGGTGATGAATCGAGAGGGTAACACTATGAGGAAAGAATCTCGCTAAGAGGGTTGGTAACCTGTATCTTCCTCAGTTGGGTTTTCTGCAGCAGTCCGGGCTAGCTCATCACACATTTCGTTCTCACGATGGCCCGCGTGGCCTTTTACCCAATGCCATTCAACTTGATGGCGTGCGGTTTCTTTGTCTAGAGCTTGCCATAAATCGGCATTCTTCACGGGTTTTTTATCCGCTGTTTTCCAACCACGCTTCTTCCAGTTATGGATCCACTGAGTAATACCTTGGCGCACATATTGGCTGTCAGTCGTTAAAGTGACTTTACAAGGTTGTTTTAACGTCTGTAGCGCGACGACAGCCGCCAACATTTCCATGCGGTTGTTGGTAGTTAACGTATAGCCTTTGGAAAGTGTCTTTTCTACGTCTTTGTAACGCAATACTATGCCGTAACCACCTGGTCCTGGGTTACCTAAACAAGAACCGTCAGTGAAAATCTCAACGTGTTTGGTCATATTTTTTGGTACTATTAGCCGAAACATTTAATAAAGCATAGTCTGACATACATAACCTTATGAATACCAGCAGCAATTCTGAATATAACCGCATTGTCGTTCTCGATACCGAAACCACAGGTATGAACCGCGAGGGTGGTCCTCACTACATGGGACACCGCATTATTGAAATCGGTGCCGTGGAGATCATCAACCGTAAGCTGACTGGTCGTCACTTCCACGTTTATTTAAAACCCGATCGTGAAATCCAACCAGAAGCGGTTGAAGTTCACGGTATTACGGATGAATTCTTGGTTGATAAACCGGAATACGCGAGCGTGCACCAAGAGTTTCTTGAGTTTATTAAAGGCGCAGAACTTGTTGCCCACAACGCGCCCTTCGATACCGGCTTTATGGATTACGAGTTTGGCATGCTCGATCCTAACATCGGCAAAACGGACGACTACTGCAAGGTGACCGATACCCTTGCTATGGCGAAGAAAATCTTCCCTGGTAAGCGAAACAACCTTGATATCTTATGTGAACGTTACGGTATTGATAACTCGCACCGTACACTCCACGGAGCTTTGCTCGATGCGGAGATTCTAGCCGACGTTTACCTCTTTATGACGGGTGGTCAAACGAGTCTAGAATTTAACGCGAATAAACAAGAGGGTGGGGTAGAAACCATTCGTCGTATTGAAGGAAGAAAAGCGCTAAAGGTTTTGCGCGCAAGTGCCGATGAACTAGAAGCTCACCAAAAAAGATTAGAGTTGGTGAACGACTGTATTTGGCATCAATAGGAGAAGCTATGTTGAGGGCTTTGTTGGTCGCGTTTTTAGCGATATGGAGTAGTCTCTCGAGTGCTGCGAGTGAATCTACAATGTCTTTGTTAGACAATCGCTTTCGAGTTGATCCAACCATCGAGCAGATCACGTTTTTGGTTTATCGTGAGCAAAGTTCTCAGCCAGTTGTTTTAGTCCGTCCTGACGGTAAAAAATACTATGCTTGGGGCTCTTACGACAATGTACGTTGGTATCAAGAAGCCTCACTCGATATTATTTCCGTTGATAACCCGATGCCAGGTCCATGGCAGGCTGTGGGGAAAGTTACGCCTAAAAATAACATCCGCTTAATTTCTCACCTAAAGCTCAGTACGGACCTGTTCCCAAACCGATTATATAATGGGGAAGCGCTTAAGTTTACAGCTCGCCTGACCTCCGACGGCAAACCTCTTGTATTGCGCGACTTCCTTGATCGCGTGAATCTGCGCGTGACATTTACCAAGTTTGTCGAAAATGAAGATGAGCTGATCAAAGAAGCTCGTCCAGTGCCGATGGTTGTGGGTGAGTTTGCTGATGACGGCCGCGGCTTGGATGAAAAAGCAGGGGATGGAGTGTTCACGGTTCAGCTCCCAATAGACGTTGAGCCTGGTAAGTACCGCGCGCGCATCACGTCTGGCAATGGCGTATTCTTACGAGCGCAAGAACAAGTCATCTTGGTTTATCCGAACCCAATCTCTCGTACTTTTATTCAGGCTCGTAATCCCGATAAGCCACATCAATTAGTGGTGAGTGGTGAGCAAGGTATGATTGCACCAGGCTCTATTGCAGTCACAGTGAAAAAGGACGCTCCCGATGGTTTCATTAGTTACAGCCAAGGACAGGTCTCTAAAGATGGAATGAGAGTTACGTTGAACCTCAATAACGATGCTGAGCTTGGTAAGTACGCATGGCGCGGCGAGATCTTTACCACTGATTTTGCAACCCAGCGTCCGTTGGTGTTTCCTATTCCAGAGCAAACCTTCAGTGTTGTTGATGAAGTTGATCTAGAAGCTGCTCGAATTGCAAAAGAAGCTGAATTAGCCGAGCAGCGCCGTATTGAAATGGAAAAGCAAATTATCGCTGAGCGGGAGGCTGAGCGTAAGCGCAGCATGATTATTATCGCGGTGGGTAACGTGATAATGCTGCTGATTGTGATCATTGCATGGATAGTCTGGCGCAAAATTAAAGCGAAGCGCGATGCCATGCCAGAGATGCAGTTAGAAGTGCCAAAGAAATAGTAGTAACACATAAAGCGAGAAACGGAGCCAATCGGCTCCGTTTTTTCAGTTTAAGTTTGAGACAGAATTTGATGTTTCTCATGGTCATTAATCATTTTATTTTAAAGTAACACCATGATTTAACGTTGATTAATCATAATAAAGCTCGCATGATACTGTTTACGTTTCGACTTGATTTTAGTGCGTATCGACGGAGTGAATTATGACAATTGGAGAGTTAGGACTAGAACATTTACCACGACAAAAGGCCTTGGTTGAGTCAGCTTATGATGCCTTTTGTTCTGAAAAAGACGTTGTTGCCGCGGTATTGCTTGGTTCATTGTCATCAGGACAAGGTGACCGTATTTCGGACGCTGATGTTGTTGTATTTACTCAAAACAACTTCCATAAAGCCTCAGAGCCTTGCTTTACCCAGTTTGAAGCTAATAAAGACATTTTTTATCGCCTTGAGGGAGAGCACAACGAAAATGCGTGTTTCAAAAAATACATTTTTAATGACCTAACCAGTGCAGAGATTCATTGTTTAGATCTCTGTGAGCCCTTCAAACTTTCTAAGCCATTTAAGACTTTATTTGATAAAGCTGATGTGATTGGGGGCATGGTTACTGATGAACCTGCGCCAAAGCATGAAGATTTCCCAGTTTATACCAGTGGTGATCAAGGACTGATCTGGGAACTCTTTGATTGTATTAAGTGGTTGAGCAGAGATAACCATGAGCTTGCTAAGTCCTATTTGAAAAAACTCTCTGAGAAACTCTAATTTGAGAGTCATCTCCGTTCCTCCCACTGAAGTTAGCTAGGCGGTTAGGTTATGAAATACAAAAAGCGTCAGAAGTATAAATACACTCTCCATTCTGAAGAAAAGATTGAGACTCACATTTCAGTGAGTAACGCGTATGACAGCCCTTTTCTTAGTTTGTCCAAACAAGGCGTGTTAACGATTAAAAAGGGCTATGCATGGGATGGAGCGAGTGGGCCAGCGTTAGACACAAAAAACATTATGAAAGCTTCTTTAGTGCATGATGCTCTTTACCAACTCATGAGGGAAGAGGTGTTGCCACAAAGTGCTCGAAAGCATGCGGATACGTTGTTGAGAGAAACATGTTTAGAAAAAGGAATGTCTAGCTTCAGAGCAACTTATATCTATTATGGCGTCAGAGTTGTCGGTGGCTTCTTTTCTAGACCTGATACTTTGTGTGCTTAATGGGAACATCTTTCCAACGTCTAACTGTTTATTTATACAGTTTAGTTATGTAAGCTCCAAGGTGATACAAAGGAGTAGTACATAATGACAATAAGATATGAAGAGCATGTGCCAAGCCCGAAAGAATACTGTGATATGCGTGTCAAAGCCGGGCTATCACCCAAATCGTTGAAAGCTGCTGAAATTGGTCTACCCAATTCGTTATATGGCGTATCTGTTCGGGATGAAGGAAAGCTCATTGCAATGGGTCGGGTTGTTGGTGACGGGGCGTGTAACTTCGAAATTGTCGACGTTGCCGTTGATACTGATTATCAAGGCAATGGTTTAGGTAGAAAAGTCATGGAATACATCGACGGTTATCTTTCATCTGTTGCACTTGAAGGCTCTTACGTTTCTATGATTGCTGATGAACCGGTCTTTTACGAAAAGCTTGGTTATAGGCTGGTGGCTCCTAAAAGCCAAGGGATGACAAAAAAGTTTAAGCCAAAGGCGTAACACGTATTCAGCTGTGAAGATAAGCACTAGAAAACAGGAGTTTAATTTCCTGTTTTCTACATTAAATTTGTATTTAAGCCACTTCTGGAATTGGTTTGGGTGGCTGCTCTAAATCAGGCTCTTTTTGAACAGTAGGAATTTGTCCCTCACCCACAGCACTGATGTAACAGCCACTAAGTTTAATGGCAAGGTACATATCAGCTCGCAGTAAAATGCCTCCTTCACTGGTGCTGATACCAGTAAGCTCACACCATTGACGAAGACGTCGTTTCCTTCCTGCGAGGATTAAGCGTACACCTCTCTTTTTCAAAGTATTGTGAATATCTGCCAGTGTTGCCATCACACTGAGATCCAAGTGAGTAAAGCTCGATACGGCGTCGATGACAACGCAACTTGCGTCTTTGTGATGCTCTGCCTGCTCTAACACTCTACGTTTAAAGTAAGGAGCATTGAAGTAAGTTAGCGGTGAGTTAAAGCGGTAAATCACCATTCCAGGAATAGGCGAAGCTTTTCCTGAGTCGTCGATGGTCCGAATGGTACCTTTTTCATCCAAGCCAAGTAGCTGATCACTCGGTCGCATGACGATCCGTAAAAATTGAAACAGCCCTAGCAATACCGCCAAAGTGATCCCCGGTATTACACCCACGATCAACACAGAAATAAAAGTAATGATGGCCAGATAAAATGCATCTTTGTCACGAGATTTTAATTTCCAAATTGCTTTAAGATCGAGCAGCGATAGGGACGCAATGATCAATACAACACCAAGTGAAGCGATAGGGATGAACTGCAAAGGCTCGTAAATAAATACCGCAATAATGGCGATGGTGATTGCGGCGACAATCGAAACTAATTGAGATTTACCGCCATTTGCATCATTGACGGCTGTGCGTGAGTCAGCGCCGCTTATCGCGAAACCTTGTGAAAACGCTGAGGCAATGTTGGCAAAACCCAACGCCTGAAACTCTTTATTTGCATCAATATCATAACCGTTTTTAGCCGCGAAACTGCGGGCGGTGAGCATCATGCTAACAAAACTGACAATCGCAAGGTTGAGCGCTGGGACTACTAGTTCACGAACTTCACCTAGCTCAAATTCTGGTGTTTGAAACTGAGGGAAGCCACCTTGAGTGAGTCCGACAACCGATACGCCCATCTCTTGTAAATGGAAAAACCAAACTGACGCAGTAGTTACGAGGATCGCCAGCATGGCAGCAGGCCAAGTTGGTCGGTAGCGTTTGGTGAGCAAATAAACGACAACCGTCACGATACTCAGAGTTACAGTAGGCCAATGAAGATCGGTTAATCGTTGTGGAGCTTCCCATAAACGTTCCAGTAAATAACGTTGCTCGTATTTCAAACCGACTACTTTCGCAAACTGACCAACGATAATTGTGAGAGCAACACCGTTGAGTAGACCCAAAAGAATCGGACGAGAAAGGAAATCTGCAAACACTCCTAGCTTGAAACGACTTGCCAGTACACACCAAATCCCCGTCATCGCTGTCATGGTCATAACCAACTGCCAATGTTTTGTGGGGTCACCTGCGGCAAGTGGTGTCACAACAGCAGCGATCACTGCACAGGTTGCTGCATCGGGTCCGACAATGAGTTGTCGAGATGTGCCCATCATGGCGTAAACCAACATTGGCAGTACACACGAATACAGACCGACAATTGCGGATACACCAGTTAACTGTGCATAAGCTATGGCAACTGGCAGTGCAACCGCGACAACAGAAAAGGCGGCTCTAAAGTCGTTAACAAACCATTCTTTTTGATAATGCTTAAGCTGAACAAGCCCTGGGAACCACTGTGCGAGTAATATTTTAGCCAACGGATTTACCATATATGTGAGTGAGTTACTTAAAGTATACACCGCTTAGTTGGAACGTCTGTGAGTTAGTTATCACTGGAAATCGGGGGAAAGATTGGAGTGCGTGGCTTTTATTGCGATTGCGCAGGGGCTTCGTGGTGTGAGGTGTTATGAATGCGATTCTGGAAGCAATAAAAACGGGAGCTGATACTCCCGTTTGTGGTCTCAGATACTAGAGTTACGCGACACTATCCATCTGAGGGTATAGCGGCTTTGCGGCAAGCAGTTCCGGCTCAAAATCGTCAACGTTGATTGTATCTAGACGATGCTGTTCCGCTTCTCTGAGTAGATCGGCTTCTTCTTGCGTGATAAAGCCTTGCTCTAGCCCTTCCTGAGCAATCATATCCAAACGTAAGAATGGGCGACGCTTACCCTGCGCTTTACATACTTTGTCAAACACAGGCTCAGCTTGAAGAATGACTGATAGTGCAAGTTCAATCTTACCTGCTGCGTTGTGCTCGGTTGGTTCAAGGTATTGACCGCGACCAATGCGTGAGCGCGTTGCACTTGGCGTTTGTAGAATGCGCGCCACTTTACTGTCTAGTTTATCGCTTGGTGCTTTGCGTACGCGACCAAATGGCATGATTAATACGCGTAGCGCACGGCCAATTACTTTGTTCGGGAAGTTTGCTAAGAATTCATCTACTGCCACTTCCGCTTGTTTCAAACTGTCTTGTAGACCCCAGTGTACTAATGGTAAATCTTCGACTGGACGGCCATCTTGCTCAAAACGTTTCAACGTCGCAGAGCTCAAATATAGCTGGCTTAGAATGTCACCAAGACGTGCTGATAGACGCTCTTTACGCTTCAAAGAGCCACCTAGCACTGCCATTGAGATATCCGATAGCAGAGCAAGGTTTGCACTGTAACGGTTCAATTGTTGGTAGTAACGCTTGGTTGCATCTTTGGTTGGTGATGAAGAGCCCAGACCGTCGCTCAAACCAAACCAGATACTGCGCACTAGGTTACTCATTGTAAAGCTCACGTGACCAGCAAGCGCTTTATCAAATTTCTCGACAGCATTACTTGCTTCAGAATACGCCGCGTTCATTTCTTCAAGAACGTACGGATGGCAACGGATTGCGCCTTGGCCAAAGATGATCATTGAGCGTGTTAGAATGTTAGCACCCTCAACCGTTACCGCGATTGGCGCACCTTGGTAACCACGAGCTAGGAAGTTAGAAGGTCCCATACAGATACCTTTACCGCCTACGATGTCCATTGCATCGATGATGCTTTGCTGGCCGCGGTGCGTACAGTGATACTTCACGATAGCTGAGATTACTGATGGCTTTTCACCTAAGTCGATACCCGCAACGGTTAAGTTGCTTGCTGCATCCATCACGTAAGCATTACCACCCAAGCGTGCTAATGGTTCTTCAACTCCTTCCATATGGCCGATCGGCTGTTTGAACTGACGGCGAATACGTGAGTAAGCACCGGTTGCCATTGCCGCAGTTTTGATGCCACCTGTTGAGTTTGAAGGTAGCGTGATACCACGTCCAACCGACAGACACTCAACCAGCATACGCCAACCTTGGCCCGCCATTTTTTCGCCACCGATAATGAAATCGATAGGAACAAAGATGTCTTTACCGCGCGTTGGACCATTTTGGAATGGCACATTGAGTGGGAAGTGTCGGTTACCAATCTCAACACCTTTGACATCAGTTGGGATAAGCGCACAAGTGATGCCAAGATCTTCTTTGTCGCCTAGCAAACCTTCAGGGTCGCGAAGTTTAAATGCTAAGCCTAGTACCGTTGCGACTGGCGCTAGGGTGATGTAGCGCTTGTTCCAAGTTAGGCGCATACCCAGTACTTCTTTTCCTTCCCATTCGCCTTTACAGACCACACCGTAATCTGGAATAGATCCAGCGTCAGAACCCGCTTCTGGACTTGTTAGGGCGAAACAAGGGATTTCCTTACCTTCAGCTAGGCGCGGTAAGTAATGATTTTTCTGATCTTCAGTACCGTAGTGTTGCAGTAACTCACCAGGGCCTAAAGAGTTAGGAACACCAACGGTAGACGATAGAACGCCAGAAACACCCGTTAATTTTTGTAGTACCAAAGATTGCGCGTATGCTGAGAATTCTAGACCACCGTACTTTTTCTTAATGATCATGGCGAAGAACTTATGATCTTTCAGGTATTGCCAAACTTCTGGCGGTAAGTCCGCGAGTTCATGGGTCACTTGGAAATCACTCACCATGGCGCACACTTCATTCACAGGGCCGTCTAAAAAGGCTTGTTCTTCCGCACTTAACTTAGGTGCTTGAATCGCGTGTAGCTTTTGCCACTCTGGTTTGCCTTTAAATAGTTCGGCTTCCCACCAGACGGTACCTGCGTCTAACGCTTCTTTTTCGGTTTGAGACATAGCTGGCAGCACTTTCTTGAAAAGCACTAACGCTTTGCGGCTAATTAAAGACTGACGTACGCCAGGAACCGCGAGCACAGCTGCGGCGAGAACGTAAATAGCCCAACCAATAACGCCGACAGTACCAGCTACTGTAAGAGCCAGCATGGCTGCGGTGAGTAAGCTAATAGATTTCACGAGAGACATGCGGTGGTAGAGCGTAATGCCTAGCACGATCGCCATCGTGATGATTGAGAGCAAGATGTCCATATGTATTTTCCTTTTCAGACTTTATAAGTTTTGTACGTCTGTATGTTAGGTAAGAGGTCTAACCAGTTGGTTTAAGTGTAATCAAAATATTAAGGAAATGTAAAACATAAGATTGGATAAAAAGTGATCTAAGTAGAGTTAAAATTCTAAAGTTGAGATTTGAGTGATGGTTTCATGAGCAAGTTGACAAGTTTATTACCATCACTAATCTAAATCTGTTGGTTCACTATCGACACTAATTCTCGTTTGTGGGTAAACTCAGAGTAATCAAACCCGAGTTCAGGTTTATGAAATGTCCGATACCAAATTGGTATCAGAACAATTTGCTCAGTGAGTCTAGAGCTGACTGAAGCCGAAATAATAAAGAGAACGTCTTATGTACCATGATCTGATTAGAAGTGAATTAAACGAAGCTGCTGAAGTGCTCAACAAATTTTTAAGCGATGACCATAACATTGCGCAAATCGAAGCAGCGGCGAAAATGATTGCTGACTCATTCAAGCAAGATGGTAAAGTATTGTCATGTGGTAACGGTGGTTCTCACTGTGATTCAATGCACTTTGCCGAAGAGCTAACAGGCCGTTACCGAGAAAATCGTCCTGGCTATGCTGGTATTGCTATTTCAGATCCAAGCCACCTTTCTTGTGTGAGTAATGACTTTGGTTATGACTTCGTGTTTTCACGTTATGTAGAAGCGGTTGGTCGAAAAGGTGACGTACTGTTTGGTCTGTCGACTTCAGGTAACTCAGGTAACATCCTGAAAGCGATTGAAGCAGCACAAGCGAAAGGCATGAAGACGATTGCGCTAACAGGTAAAGATGGCGGCAAAATGGCAGGCCTTGCAGATATTGAAATCCGCGTGCCACACTTTGGTTATGCAGACCGCATTCAGGAAATTCATATTAAGATTATTCATATCATCATTCAGTTGATCGAAAAAGAGATGGAATAATCGTTTACGGCCACCGTTTCGAGCTGTGTTGTTAGGGAGTTTTTTTAAACCATGTGTGAATTGCTCGGTATGAGCGCTAATGTTCCAACGGATATTTGTTTCAGTTTTACTGGGCTCATGCAGCGTGGAGGTCGAACCGGCCCACACCGTGACGGATGGGGGATCACCTTCTACGAAGGGAAGGGCTTTCGAACCTTCAAAGATCCCAAGCCAAGTTGTGAGTCTAAAATAGCAGAGTTGGTACAAAATTATCCCATCAAAAGTCGTGCGGTCGTTAGTCATATCCGACAGGCGAATCGTGGTGGTGTTAATTTAGAAAATACTCATCCCTTTACACGTGAGCTGTGGGGTAGGTATTGGACGTTTGCGCATAACGGTCAGCTCTCTGGCTATCAAGACTTGCATACAGGTCGACATCGACCTGTCGGTGAAACAGATAGTGAACTGGCATTTTGCTGGTTATTGAAGCAAATGGAAGATCGATATCCTGAGCCACCAAAGGATATGGAGTCGGTATTTTTATATGTTGCTAAATGTTGTGATGAGCTAAGAGAGAAGGGTGTATTTAACATGCTTCTGAGTGATGGTGAGTATGTAATGACGTATTGCACCAATCATTTGTATTGGATCACAAGACGCGCACCGTTTGGAAAGGCTGCTTTGCTTGATGAAGATGTGGAAATTAACTTCCAAGAAGAAACCACGCCACATGACATCGTTTCTGTGATCGCAACTCAACCTTTGACGGGCAACGAAGCTTGGCAGCGTATGAAACCTGGCGAATACGGCTTGTTTCACCTAGGTGAACTAGTCAAAAATAATGCCTCTGAACTGGTAAATGTGCCGTTTTCGGCGGCTAAGCCGGGCAATCAAGCGCCAACCGAACCGTTAGAGTGATGGTCTCTTACTCTGAATATAAAAATAAAGCTCGCTTAATCGCGAGCTTTATTTTTATGCGTTTTAAACCGAGGGCGGATACGGATGAGCATTCTTACTTTCTAGAGTGCTGGTAGTAGAGTCCTAGTCTCGCTAAGGCTTGCTGTAAAGACGTAACTGATAGAAATTTCTCATAAAACACCTCGTCAGTCTGAACGGTGAAGAACGAACCAGATTCAGAATCTACTTTCCGAGTGTTATGTTACTCAAGTGGTTATGGGATTTTTTAGAATGTTGGGTTTTAGGTTTCTAGTCTCACCATGGTTTTCTTGAATCAAGTTTATAAGTATTAAAACAACCAAGAGCAGCCCTCAGGCTGCTCTTTTGTGCCTGGAGTTTATTATTCAGGGCTACTCATCTGAGGCGTACCCATGTACGCCAAGCTCTGCGCCATCTAAATAGGCTTTACCATCCTTCATGATCAACCGCTCGTCTACCAGCCACTTAGCCACCATAGGGTAGATTCGGTGCTCCTGCGCCTGAACACGTGCCGCAAGTACACTAGCATCATCGTCTTCGAACACAGGAACTTTTGCTTGCAGTATGACAGGGCCACCATCAAGCTCTTCCGTTACAAAGTGCACACTCGTACCATGTTCTTTATCGCCAGCATCAATTGCTCTCTGGTGTGTGTGTAGCCCAGGATATTTTGGTAGAAGAGAAGGGTGGATATTGATCATCTTACCCATGTAATGAGAAACAAATGCGCTGCTCAGAATGCGCATGTAACCAGCAAGAATAATCACGTCTGGTTGGTATTCATCTATTTGACTCATTAGCTCTGCATCAAAGCTTTCACGCGAGCTGAATGCTTTAGGGTCGACAAAGTGACCGTCTACATCAAACTTTTTTGCACGTTCTAAACCAAAAGCATCTGCTTTGTTAGAGAACACGGCTGCCACTCGTGCGTTTGGCATGCTGTCTTCGCAAGCTTCCAAGATAGCTTGCAGGTTACTTCCGTTACCCGAGATGAGGACCACAAAGTTTTTTAGGGTATGGTTTTTCATGATGTCGAGAGCGCCTTGGTATTGTAGGTTGGAGTTATGTAGCTTCTAAACTACCTACTAATAGAATGGTTTTTAGTGTTCTAGATAGCAAAATGAGGACCTAGTCATCTAGTGTCCTCATTCTTCTTATCTTTTGAGCTCGATTTGCAAATTATTGGATTTCAACTTGCTCTTCGTTCGCGTCTGCTTGTGCGATTTGACCAATCACCCACGCGTTTTCGCCTTCTTCTTTAAGAAGAGCAACTGCTGCGTCTGCCTGGTCTTTCGGTAGTGCGACGATTAGACCTACACCACAGTTGAATGTGCGGTACATTTCGTGTGTGTCGACGTTGCCTTTCTCTTGTAGCCACTTGAAGATAACTGGCCATTCCCAACTGTTACCATCGATAACTGCTTTCGTGCCTTCAGGCAGTACGCGTGGGATGTTTTCCCAGAAACCACCACCAGTGATATGAGAAATCGCATGGATGTCGTGTTTCTCAATCATCTTAAGTGCTGACTTGATGTAAATTTTTGTTGGTTCTAGTAGGTGCTCACCAATAGTGCGGCCTGCTAGCTCTTCGCTCTTATCTGCACCAGATACTTCTAGGATCTTACGGATAAGGGAGTAACCGTTTGAGTGTGGGCCGCTTGAGCCAACAGCGATAAGTGCATCACCAGCAGCGACTTTCGTGCCGTCAATCACGTCTTCTTTTTCTACTACGCCAACACAGAAACCAGCTACGTCGTAGTCTTCGCCTTCATACATGCCCGGCATCTCCGCAGTTTCGCCACCAATTAGGGCACAACCTGCTTGAACACACCCTTCTGCGATACCTGAAACAACATCCGCTGCGGTATCAACGTCTAGTTTGCCTGTTGCGTAGTAATCTAGGAAAAACAGTGGCTCTGCGCCTTGCACGATAAGATCATTTACACACATTGCCACTAGGTCGATGCCAATCGTGTCGTGCTTGTTCATATCCAGTGCTAGGCGAAGTTTTGTGCCAACGCCATCAGTACCAGAAACCAGTACAGGTTGTTTGTATTTAGTTGGCAATTCGCATAGCGCGCCAAAACCACCGATACCACCCATAACTTCAGGGCGACGAGTACGTTTTACCGCACCCTTAATACGATCCACAAGCGCGTTGCCTGCATCAATATCTACACCAGCGTCTTTATAGCTAAGAGAAGAGTTGTTACCACTCACAGGGAAGTCCTCGGTATTAAGTTGGATATGAAAACGGCGCTATTCTAACAGTGCTTAAACATAGATAGCAAACGTTTGCGTCTGTTTTTTTCTTTAGTGATTTATCCTGATATCCCTGTGAAAATCATGTATAATCTGAAGGTTTGTTTAAATATTGCCAACTATAGCCGGAGATGGACATGAAAGTTGTTGAAGTAAAGCACCCTCTAGTAAAACATAAAATTGGTCTAATGAGAGAAGGTGACATCAGCACAAAACGTTTTCGTGAGTTAGCGACTGAGGTCGGTAGCCTACTTACTTACGAAGCAACGTCAGACTTTGAAACAGAAAAAGTGACCATTGATGGTTGGAACGGTCCGGTAGAAGTAGACCAGATTAAAGGTAAAAAAGTAACCGTAGTGCCAATCCTACGTGCAGGTCTAGGCATGATGGATGGAGTTCTTGAGCACATGCCAAGCGCACGTATCAGTGTTGTGGGTATTTACCGTGATGAAGAAACGCTTGAGCCAGTTCCTTACTTCAACAAGCTTGCTTCAAACATCGAGGAGCGTATTGCGCTTGTTGTTGACCCAATGCTTGCAACAGGTGGTTCTATGATTGCTACGATCGATCTCCTAAAAGAGAAAGGTTGTAACCAAATCAAAGTGCTGGTACTTGTTGCTGCACCAGAAGGTATTGAAGCGCTAGAAAAAGCACACCCAGATGTTGAGCTATACACTGCGGCAATCGATGAGAAGCTTAATGACAAAGGCTACATCGTTCCGGGTCTAGGCGATGCAGGTGATAAGATCTTCGGTACTAAGTAATTCTTTGATGTATTACTATGACTGAACAGAAAAAGGCTTGGTGAAAACCAAGCCTTTTTTGTATCTACAAGAGGAGAAGAGTAAGACACGCCAACTAATAAAGCGGCGCAAACGAACTATTTCGCGCTTTCTTCTTCCATTTGTGCGTTATCCACAACGTGGTTTTCACCTAAATCGTTTGGTAGCACAAGGTTAAGAATAATTGCCACGATACCGCATAGGCTCACACCTTGTAGACTGAACTCACCAATACCGAAAGCCATACCACCAATGCCAAACACAAGTGTTACGGCAACAATCACTAGGTTACGAGACTTATGTAAATCAACGTTATTCTTGATCAGTGTGTTGAGGCCTACCGTTGCGATGGAGCCGAACAGCAGAATCATGATGCCGCCCATAACAGGAACTGGAATCGTTTGAAGAACCGCACCTAGCTTACCTACCAATGCAAGTACGATTGCGGTGATTGCTGCCCAAGTCATGATCACAGGGTTAAATGCTTTGGTTAGCATTACCGCTCCTGTTACTTCACTGTAAGTGGTGTTTGGTGGAGCACCCACCATCGAAGCTGCGATAGTTGCCACCCCGTCACCTGCGATTGTGCGGTGAAGGCCTGGTTTTTTCAGGTAGTTTTTACCTGTAACGTTTGAGATAGCAAGCATGTCACCTACGTGCTCAACCGCAGGTGCGATAGCGACAGGAATCATGAACAAAATTGCGTTGATATTGAACTCTGGCGCGGTGAAGTTTGGCATGGCTAGCCAAGCCGCTTGTTCTACGGGAGTGAAATCAACCACACCGTAGAATAGAGAAACAGAGTAACCAGCAAGAATACCACCAACAATAGGAACGAGCTTCAAAAAGCCTTTTGCAAAAACGCTGAGTACAATGGTTGTGAGCAGTGAGACCGCCGAGATAATGATCGCAGCATCACCATTAACTAGCTGTGCAGCTCCATCACCAGTTTTACCTACCGCCATGTTCACTGCCGTTGGGGCAAGGCCAAGGCCGATAACCATGATCACAGGGCCAACGACAACGGGCGGGAGAATTTTATGGATAAATCCAACACCACGCACTTTGATCATCGCCCCTAGAGCCACATAAACTAAGCCCGCTGCCATCAAGCCGCCCATCGTTGCACCGATACCCCAAGTTTGGATACCGAACATAATAGGAGCAATAAACGCAAAAGAAGAGGCAAGGAAGATGGGAACAGAACGTTTAGTCATTAACTGGAAGAGGAGAGTACCGACACCGGCACCAAAGAGGGCTACGTTTGGATCAAGGCCAGTTAGGAGCGGCACAAGCACCAAAGCACCAAAAGCGACAAAGAGCATTTGAGCGCCTTGTAACGCGTTTTTCATAATAATTCCCTATTTTCAAGATACGCAGACAAATCCGGCGAATACTATCATCCTGCAATCGTTTGCAATGTTGCATAGATCAAACTTTCGATTGAATTTTTCCCATAAATAGCACTTTTGAGAGTTGCTTGCTTGCAAATTGTCCTCTTTTACGTGTCTTACGTGAAGATGAAAAATGGACAGCCTAACTTGTTGAGATAGCTTAATAAGCAATGAGTTTATTATAAAAAATAGCACTGAAGCGCTGGTTGAGGCCCGAGTTAACAAAGCTGGTCATAATACAGACAATTTACTCAGTACTTACCTTGCTCAAGATTTGATAGTTGCTTATTATTCGGGTTCTTGTTCAGAGGATTATAAAAACTATGCGCTATTTAGCTCTCTTACTGATAGGTTGGTTGTCCCTACCAGTATATGCATTAACTCAGGTGGATATCTATCGTGCCGAAGTGGTTATCGACAGTGAGCAGAACGACGGTGAGTCTTTGGCTCGTCAACAAGGTATGCAGGATGTGATTGTTCGAGCGACCGGTTCTCAATCCTCTTTAAGCAATCCAGTGATTGAAAAGGCACTTAGCTCAAGTGCGCGTTACATTTCTCAACTGAGCTATGGGCAGGTTGATGGAAAAGCGAGCTTAAAAATGTTGTTTAACAACGACCAAATCAGCTCTCTTTTAACACAAGCACAATTGCCATCTTGGTCGCCAAATCGTGCCAATATTTTAGTTTGGATGGTTGAAGAACAGGGTTACGATCGTAACATTGCGTGGGAGCATTCTGAATCTTCAAATGTTGCAGCACTTCGTAGCGCAGCGAAACTAAGGGGCCTACCAATCACTATCCCGGTTGGGGATTTTGATGATGTAACCGGTGTTAATGTCTCTGATCTTTGGGGCGGCTTTATTGAGCCAATTGGTCAAGCTAGCCAGCGCTACCCAGCTGACGCCGTTTTGGTTGTACGAGCTCAAGGTGAACAAATTCGTTGGACACTCTACGACCAGTCGCCAACGAGAATTGTAGAAGCGCAACGTTCTCCGCGTAGCGGGTCTGCATCAGGTGCTAATGCTATTGCAGAAATGGTGGATGGCATCGCAGACTACTATGCAAGTAAGAGTGCAGTTGTGGTTTCAGGAAAGTCTTCAAAAGCGCTAGCAGTGAAAGTCCTTAATGTAACCTCTGCCACGGACTTCTTCCGTTTAGAGAATGCGTTAAAACAACTTAATTCGGTTGCGGGTACAGAGATTAAGCGTGTTCAAGGGGACGAGTTAACGCTCAACATCCACCTTTTGGCATCACAACAAGCTTTTGAGAAAGAAGCTTCTTCTATTTCTCAATTAATGGTTTTTGAAGATCCTTTAGGTGAAGTTGATGCCCCAGCTTCAACTCAAGAAGAAGAGCCATTGGTTCAGAGTAATGAAGCAAAAGACGCCGCGACGCCAAAAGAAGCGCAGCCTGAAGTACCAGTAGATATTGTGGCAGAAGCAAGTGACGAAACACAACCAACTCAGCCGATGATTGTGGAGCCTGTCCGAGAACAGTATGACTTGATCTACGAGTGGCGCTCGGCATCGTAATCGCCTTGGTAGCGTTCCAGGCGTGAAACGCAAGGATCAAACACCAATGTGGTAAGCATAAAAAAGAGTCGCAATAGCGACTCTTTTTGTTTTCTAAATTCGTATTCGAACCAATGATCAGTGATTGACTGCAATTGGCGTTATTTATTGAATTTCGCTTTTTCTTCTTTTTCTACTTGAGAGAGGCGTTTCAACTTAAGACCTAGCTCTTTGCCTCTCGCTCTAGCAAACAAAATATTGCCAGCGAAACCGAGTGAAGTCAGTATCAGTTCCACTGCCGCAAGCCAGCGTTCACCCCCATCCACATAAAGGATGGTCAGCGCATGCAAGAAATACAGCATAAGAACAAAGTTAGCCCAAGCATGAGTGTAAGGCTTACCAGCTAAAATACCAGGCAACGGAAGTAGTAGCGGAATACACCAAGCAATAGCAAGTGTTGTGCTGCTGAGGTGGGGATGAGGGGATAACGCAAGCTGCCAAATAGCGACCCAGACTAATAAGGCTAAGTTGCCAAATAAAGCCAGGTAACGATAGGTTTTAGCCTGTGTACCGAGTGGTGTTTGGTCTAAAGAGTCAGACATCGATTAACTATCCTTGATTTTACTAACAGACTTTTAGTTTTAACGCTGCAGTTGCCAGCCTTTTGCCTAATTGTTGTGCCAGGCGAATCTCTTCACTGCTTAGGGTTGCCTCATGGCCTACACTGCTGGCGCCATACGGAGTGCCTCCGGACTGCGTAGTGTGTAACTCTGGCTCGGAATAAGGAATGCCCAAAACCATCATCCCGTGATGCAATAAAGGGGTCATCATGCTTTGTAACGTTGTTTCTTGACCACCATGCATCGAGGACGAAGAGGTAAAGACACAAGCAGGCTTATCGATTAAGTCACCACTGACCCATAAAGATGTAGTCTGATCCCAGAAGTGCTTTAAAGGCGCAGCCATGTTGCCAAACCAGACGGGACTGCCAAACGCTAGACCGTCGCACGTTTTTAGTTCCTCTAGAGTAACAATTGGATCAGAAGGGGAGTGTGAGTGAGGTGACAATTCTTCAACTGTACGCAAAATTGCTTGGCATTGAGGAGTCGATTCGACTCCTCTTGCTATTTGTCTTGCCAGTTGTTTTGTCGAGCCATGACGGCTGAAATACAAAATAAGGATCTGGCAATCCATTTATAAAATATCCAACACTTGCTCTGGTGGGCGACCAATTTTTGCTTTGCCGTTAGCAACGACAACCGGACGCTCAAACAACTTTGGATTTTTCGCCATAGCTTCGAATAATTGCTCATCGCTGACGGAGTCTTCGCCTAAGCCAAGCTCTTTATATTCACTTTCTTTAGTGCGCATCATTTCACGTACAGATGAAAAGCCAAGCTGGGCGTACAGCGCTTTTAGTTCATCCACGTTAAGTGGTGTGTCTAGGTATTTGACGACTTCCGGTGTAACACCATTTTGCTCAAGCAGTTCAAGTGTTTGACGGCTCTTTGAGCAACGAGGGTTGTGATAAATCACGACTGACATGGTTTTCTCCATTTCGTTATTGTAATGCCATGAATCGATCTCTTTGGATCATGAGTTGGTCGATACGGGCATCGTATCGTGCTTGCTCTAAGCTGCCCAACTTGGCCATTTTACTTGCTTCACTATAATATTGAATCGCTTTATTCCAATTTGCTCGCAATGCCAAAATTTCTGCTCGAGCAGCCAACTCTTCATCGCTACGCCCCAGCGCGTGGTAGCTCTTCGATATTAGGTGCCAGCCATTTGTATCTTCAGGATAGTCATGAGTGTATCTTTGAAGAACTCGCGTGGCTTGATCGTTTTTATTGTCCTCAAGTAGCGCATTGGCGTAGTTAATGGTCAATACTTTATTTTGAGGGTTACGAGATAACGCTTTGCGGAGCATCTCGGTTGCTTTTTCTGGCTGCTTCTTCTCGATGTATAAATCCGTCATAGCGTCCAAGTAAAACGGGTTACTTGGGTCTTGTTCCAGTAACTTTTTCAAAATTGGTTCCGCTTGAGATAAGCGTTTATTGTCTAAATGCACGAGAGCTCGACCATAATCAAAAGCAGGTGTAATGTCCGCAGAGGCTTTCTTTTGGGTTCTCTCAAACCAGCTCAGGGCGGCTTGTCCATCAATGCCAGCGTAACGAGCCACAATGCGCGCGCGAGCTAGATGATAGTCTATTGAAGGCACAACACGCATTGGAGGATAGGTTCTTGCTCGCGCACGGCTATCGGTAATTCGATCTTCAGGCAAAGGGTGAGTCAGGAGCATTGGTGGCGGTTTACTCGCATAACGATACTCATCAGCAAGACGGCCAAAAAACCTTGGCATTGCTTGAACATCAAAGCCGGCTTTTGCTAGTGTCGAAATACCAAAGCGATCCGCTTCTTTTTCGTTTGCACGAGTGTAGTTGATTTGACTTTGCATGTTGCCCGCGGTTGCTGCTGTAATTGCAGCCATCCCCGCTTCGGGTGAGGCAATTGAAAGTAGTAGTGCCCCCGCAAGTGCGGCTAATGTGGCCGGAGAGCGACGCGCTTGTTCTTCCATACTCCGAGCAAGGTGACGTTGTGTGACGTGCGCTATCTCGTGAGCGACAACAGAGGCCAGCTCACTTTCTGAACGAGCATGAAGAAACAACCCAGAATGCAGCGCTACATAGCCACCAAAAAACGCGAATGCGTTGATATTACGGTCGCGAATCATAAAGAAGTGGAACGGCGTTTTTACATCATTCGCATTGGCCACTAATTTGTGCCCAAGAGAGTCAATATATTCATTGATGACAGGGTCATTAACGATAGGTTTACTGGCTCTGAGCATACGCATATAGGCGTCGCCATAAATCAACTCTTGGTCTATTGAAAGCGTGCCACCAGCAGCTGTGCCAATGTCTGGCAAGTCAATGCTATTGGCATAAGTTGTCGGCGAACTGATGGCAGCAGCAAGACATAAGCAAACTAGCGAGCGAGTGCGTTTTAACATACGTTTACAAGGTTCTCCAAAATACATAAGCATGTGGTTACAGGTCGAGAGCCTATTAACAGCGCCACATACGTTTTGGTTATCCGTGAGGATATAAGCTAACAGTAAGACCGGAAATAAATGAATTGGTTTCGTAAATTATTTTATATCCGAGCTATTTCAGCATGTGGTTAAATCATGTCAGAAGTGCTAGCACCAGCTCAAAAAGCCGTTACAATACAACCCTATCATAAGTGCAGAGCAATACAATGGAATCCATGTTACTTGATTTGCGTGAGCAACGTTGTCCTATGGCACTGTTACTTGCAAAGCGTCATGCTGCTGAGGTCTTTCAAGGAGAAGCAAAGCAGTATCATCAACTTGTCATTCAAGTGGTGGACAACAGCTCTAAACGAGACATTGTGAACTATCTTAGTGCCCAAGGGTACTCGGTTGATTGCCAATCTACATCAGAGCACTACACATTGACTGTCTTCAATAAGGAATCCGCATAAGATGTTTGAAATGGTTAGTCGTTGGTATAAACGACGTTTCTCTGACCCTCACGCAGTAAGTCTCGTCGCGATCTTGCTGTTTGGCTTTATCACCATTTACTTCTTTGGACACTTGATTGCGCCATTACTTGTCGCGATCGTTTTGGCTTATCTACTTGAATGGCCAGTTGTCAAAATGTGTCGTATGGGCGTGCCGCGCACTTTGTCGGTTATTATCGTGATCTTGGTCTTTGTCGGGTTAATGTTAATTGCGTTGTTTGGCTTGGTTCCGACGATTTGGACTCAGGTCGGTAATCTAATTAACGATATTCCGAACATGTACAACGGGCTACAAAAGTTTATTGTCACATTGCCAGAGCGCCATCCTGAACTAGCCAATTTAGAAATAGTAGAAACCGTGGTGACGAACGCCAAAAACCAAGCACTGGGGCTGGGTGAAAGTGTCGTCAAAGGGTCGCTTGCTTCATTAGTTAGCATTGCAACGCTAGCGGTATATTTGATCTTAGTGCCACTCCTTATCTTCTTTTTGCTTAAAGACAAAGAAGAAATGCTGCGAATCGCAAGCGGTATTCTGCCGAAAAACCGTAAATTGGCGAATAAAGTTTGGCATGAAATGAACGAGCAGATATCAAATTACATTCGCGGTAAAGTGTTAGAGATTTTAATCGTGGGCGGTGTGAGCTACGTGACTTTTGCCCTTTTAGATCTTCGTTACTCGGCGTTGCTTGCCGTAGCTGTTGGTCTGTCGGTTTTGATTCCTTATATCGGTGCGGCGGCTGTTACTGTACCTGTTGCTATCGTTGGTTTGTTCCAATGGGGTTTAACGCCTCCGTTTTATTGGTTGTTGCTTGCTTACGGTATTATCCAGGCGCTGGATGGTAATGTGTTGGTTCCTGTTCTGTTTTCCGAGGCAGTAAACTTACACCCAGTTGCTATCATTGTGGCTGTATTAGTCTTTGGTGGGCTGTGGGGTTTTTGGGGGGTGTTCTTCGCCATTCCTTTAGCGACATTAGTCAAAGCCGTATGGCATGCATTACCAAGCACGGAAGAAAACGAACCTGTCGAACAAGAGTAGTTGTTACCAAAGGTACGATGGTTAAAAGAAAGCCCAGCAGTTTGCTGGGCTTTTTGTTTGTAGAAAAACAATAGCGTTTAAGCGTTTTCGTTTAAGTAGTTTAATACGACTTCGTGGTGATCTTTGGTTTTGAACTTGTTGAACACATGTTCGATCACGCCTTCTTCATTGATCAGAAAGCTAATGCGGTGAAGACCGTCGTATACTTTGCCCATGAATTTCTTTTCGCCCCAAACGCCGAACTGGTCAGCAACGGCATGGTCTTCATCAGAAAGCAGAGTGAAGTTTAAATCATCGCGCTCGATGAACTTGCCTAGGCGCTTTACAGGGTCGATGCTTACGCCGAGTACCACCACGTTATGTGCATCGAGTTCAGCTTTGATGTCACGAAGGCCTTTTGCTTGTGTAGTACAACCCGGCGTCATCGCCTTAGGGTAAAAGTAGAAAAGTACTTTCTTGCCTTTAAAGTCTTCAAGAGAAACGGTATTTCCGTCTTGGTCGAGCAAAGAGAAGGCTGGCGCTGGCGAGCCTGCTGTCAGCGTATTCATTTTGATTTCCTTTACTTTATAGTGTGTTTTTAATGAAATTCAGAGAACCTTGTACGTTGAGCGACTTACAAAGTTCATCGAAGTCTTCTTGTAACTGCATCAAATTAAAATCCGCGCTTACAGATGCAGTAATCGCAATGTGAAACTGGTCAGAATCGAGTTGAATTTTCGACTTGCTGATGGTTTGCGCGCTAAGAGAGTCTAAACCAATCTGCTGATCAGCGAAGAACTTAGTAAATTTTTCAGTTAACCCAGGGCGGTCTTCAGACTCAATAAACACTTCCATGGTGTAGCTGTTATCGAGCAGTTCGTGCGCCGCTGTGCGTTTCATGATCGTAATAAGGTCATGTTCTTGGCCAAGCAGGGGCAATTGCGTTTCAACTCGAGTCACGCTGCTGGCGTTCCCAGTCAGGAGCATGATCAGCGTAAATTCGCTGCCAAAGATCGCGATACGGCTATCGACTATGTTACAACCAGCTTGAGTAACGAGCTGTACGACTTGGTTACAAATGCCTGGACGGTCCGTTCCAACTGCTGTAAGTACCAGATGTTGCTTCATAAATGAGCTTCTTGTCCTTTCTTCAATAGAGAGATGTTAGCACAGATATTGCGAAGAAATATCGAGCCAGTTCTTTTTTAGTCTATAAAAAGCAGGAGGATGTTGAGGGGAGCGGTGGGAAATAAACAGTAAATGCAGGCTACAGGATAAACAAAACGTTTGCATGATGTGCTTGCCTATTGTCTGGCCGTTTTATTCACTTAGATCTGACTTGGCTAACAAGACCAAAGAGTATATTTTCCTTGCTTGTGCTCTTCAGTATTTTCCAAATCACTGATAGATTCTAAAGTCACTCGAAAGCCCAACACGATTATCAATATTGCCGTTAATCAAACCAAATAGAGCAATTAAGTTGCTAGACCTCTAACAACTGGTAATTATTCATTCATTTGTACTTTGTAAGCGAGTTTACGCTCTTGTGTTTTTCAATCGCATTACAGTACCATGCAGAAAGAGTTAAATGAGGGAGATAAACATGTTTTCAGGAAGTATCGTAGCGCTGATTACGCCATTCAAAGCAGATGGCGAAGTAGACTTTGATGGTCTGCAAAAGCTAGTAGAGTACCACGTTGAAGCGGGTACAGACGGTATTGTGGCAGTAGGCACAACAGGTGAGTCAGCGACACTGACCATTGAAGAGCATGTAAAGGTCGTTAATAAAACTGTTGAGTTTGCCGACGGTCGCATCCCTGTGATTGCTGGCACGGGTGCAAATGCAACCCATGAGGCAGTAACATTTAGCAAATTACTGGCTGATTCTGGTATTGCTGGCTTCCTGAGTGTGACACCGTATTACAACAAACCAACTCAAGAGGGTTTGTTTTTACATTACAAGGCAATTGCCGAAGCGAGTGATGTGCCTCTAATTTTGTACAACGTACCAGGCCGTACTGCTGTTGATATGCAGCCAGAAACAGTGGCACGCTTGTCAAAGCTTGATAATATCGTAGCTCTAAAAGATGCAACGGGCGATTTGGAACGAATTGCAATTCATCGTGAACTTTGTGGCGAAGATTTTATCTTACTAAGTGGCGATGATGCGACAGGGCTGGATTTTGTGAAACTTGGCGGCAATGGTGTTATCTCGGTAACGAACAATATTGCAGCTAAAGACATGGCAGACATGTTCCATTTGGCAAGTGAAGGTAAGTACGAAGAAGCAGAAGCGATTAACCAACGCTTGATGACTCTACATAAAAACCTTTTCATCGAAGCAAGCCCTATCCCAGTAAAATGGGCAGCGCAAAAGCTTGGTTTGATTGAAGAAGGTGGTTTGCGTCTTCCTTTAACTACGCTTTCTGAAAAATCGCAGCCGATCGTCGAGCAGGCGCTAACAGACGCCCATATTTATTAAGATTGAGCTATTAAGATTGAGTTACTAGGATTGAAGTTCATACTGGGGGCCAAAGCGCCCTCGGTGTTTTAGGAGTATAGATGAAGCTTTCAAGCCAGTTAGTGTTAAGTTCATTAGCTGTATTCGTATTGACTGCCTGTTCAGGTGGTGCCAATCAACGTCGTCAAGCAAAAGATGACTTCGAGTATTTGAACTCCCCAAATTTGGGTGAGTGGAATGTCCCACAGGGTGCACAGCCTCAGTTTTACCCTAACTACGAGATCCCTCAGGGTAACTACGCTGGTGGTGTAGGTAAAGATGTCGACATTCGTCCACCTCAACAAGTCCTAGAGCTTATTCCCGGTGCACGTTTGGACCGCAGTAGTGATGGTGAAGTGACACTTTGGCTACTTCGTAAAGATGAACTAGATAAAGTTTGGCAAACGGTGCAAAACATGGTCGCGGCTAACGAGATTCCAGTTGAAAGCCAAACAGACTCTCGCATCGAGACAGGATGGGTGACTTGGGATTCGCCAGATGAAGAGCTAGAAATTGGCAGCCGATATGAAATCGTACGCGCTGAAGCAAATGGTCGACACGGCTTTAAGGTGAGCCTTATTGACTGGCGTGAAGGCAATCAAGTGAAAGAAGTAACGGCGACCAACCGTGAGCGCTACAATGTGTTCATGACGAACTTGGTCACCGCTCGCTACGATCAAGAAGTGCGTGAAGAAGCACAGCGTAAAGCGCAAGAGTTGGTTAAACAGATCCCAATCACAATGGGTAAAGACCGCAGCGGACTTCCTGTGATTATCGCGCGTGCGCAATACAACATGCTTTGGCAACGTCTGCCTAATATTCTACCTAAGATGGGCTTTAAGATTGAAGAGCGTAGCCAGTCTCAGGGCACAATCACTGCGAAATATGCATCTCCGGATGATGAATTCTGGAACGATATCGGCGTTAAACCAGTGGAGTTAGCCGCTGGTAAGTACACATTCTTACTTGGTGATTTAGGCAACCGTACGTCTATCAATATCACCGACTCCTCTGGCAAGCCAGTAGAAGAAGAGTTTTTGAAATCACTAGCGCCTGTATTGGCTGCAACAGTGAAGCAGTAAACAAAGCGAGCTTAACGCGGCGTGTTTACTTAATGATAGAAAAGGGACCTAGTGGTCCCTTTTTTGATGTTTAGATTAAATGTGTCGAGATGAAGCTGGTGAGTAACTAACGAGGCTCGTTTTTGTTTTTATCTTCTTCAGCGTAGCGCTGTTTATCCAATGTGTTCAGCTTATCTAAATCGTTCTTACGGCTTTTATCCATCTGACCAAACTTCATTTTTGCGGTATATTTGAGTGCGGCAATATTACCAATGACCACGCTCAACACTACAATAATAATGACCCAAGGATTGGTTAGTATTTCTATCATAGAGCCTCCGGCGGCGTGATATTGTGAATAAATTTGGCAACGACGTTATCCAAATTATTCAGTATGACGTCAATCCCTGCAATGTTGTCGGTCTGATTTTGTTTAATCAACTGGCTTCTGAGTACATCAAGCGTCAACTGCTCGAGGCATTGCTGCCCGACAGCGCGGTGACTAATGTGCCAAGGCTCAATCGAAACGCCACCTAAATCATGCTGATAAGGGAAGAAGAAACCGAACCGACCAAGGTTGGCTTTTAACCATTGGTAGAACGCTTGCTGGTGGCCTTCAAGATACTCCCAAGGTTCCAACTTGAGTTTGGTGTCAGCAGGCAATAAATTGCGCGCATAGACATCAAAATCACAACCCCAATGATGACGACTTCCTCCGGGCAATGCCGACCAGCGCAAAATGGCCATCAATTTCTCTTCGTCATTTAACTCTGCTTTATTCAAAGGGCGGGAGTTTATGTCGAGAATTGGCAACTCACCAGAAAACTTCCCGTTCCAGATGGCTTTTTGGCGATTAAAGTCACGAAAACCACTGGCGATTTCCATTTTGAAACCTGCTTCGGTTGCGGCATTAATCATCTTCAATAAGTCATTGACTACTTTAGGGTGAAGCATAAATGCCTTTTGCCCCACTAGTGTGGATTGAAGATGGGAATCAGTGATTCCGGTGAGTTGCTCTGGTGTCATTGTGTTCTCGCTGATTACTTCGCCAATAGGTGTTTCAACGTGTTTTCGTACATGTCCGTCAACTTTTCAAGATCGTCGACTTTCACACACTCGTTCACTTTATGAATCGTAGCGTTAACAGGGCCTAACTCTACGACTTGACCTCCCATTCGAGCAATAAAACGACCATCAGACGTACCGCCAGTTGTAAGTAGCGCTGGCTTCGTATCATTGACTTCGGCCACAGCAGCTACAACCGCGTCTAGCAGTGCGCCCGTATCGGTCAGGAATGGGTCTCCGTTGAATGTCCATTTTAGGTCGTAGTCCAGCTCATGCTTGTCCAATGTTTCGGTAACACGCTGAACAATTGCGTCATTGTTAAGCTCAGTACTAAAACGTAGGTTGAACTGAACATGGAACTCGCCAGGAATAACGTTAGACGCACCAGTGCCAGCCGATACATTCGGGATCTGGAAACTAGTCGGTGGGAAGTAATCATTCCCTTTGTCCCATTCTGTCGTCGCGAGTTCATGAATCGCGAGTAGAGACTCGTGCACTGGATTGCTGGCTAGGTGAGGGTAGGCCACGTGACCTTGTGTTCCTTTTACCGTTAAATCACCAGTGATGGATCCACGGCGTCCATTTTTCACTACATCGCCAACCACGTCGGTGCTGGATGGTTCACCAACAATACACATATCGATGTTCTCACCACGTTCCATCAACGTTTCTACAACGCGAACGGTACCATTGATAAATGGCCCTTCTTCATCTGACGTAATCAAAAAGCCAATTGAGCCTTTGTGGTCTGGGTTTTCTTCAATGAAGCGTTCGACAGCAACGACCATAGCAGCTAGCGACCCTTTCATGTCAGCTGCGCCGCGGCCATGCAAGTAACCATCAATAATGGTCGGTTCAAACGGATGTGTATTCCAGTGTTCCAATTTGCCAGCTGGTACCACATCGGTGTGGCCAGCAAACGCAAATAGCGGCGCTTCTGAACCACGTCGAGCCCAGAAGTTCGTGGTGTCTTCAAATACCATCACTTCAATTTCAAACCCGAGTGCTTTTAAGCGCTCGATCATCAAATCCTGACAACCTGCGTCTTCCGGCGTTACGGACTGTCTACTGATCAGATCTTTAGCAAGTGCCAATACTGGACTGTCTGTCATCCTTGAGTATTCCTTTATTTAAGAGTTGAAAATGCTAGCGTATTGATCAGCTTTAAAACCGATATGAAGTTGATCATTCACTTTTAAAATTGGGCGTTTAATCATCGCAGGGTTTTCTACCAAAAGAGCGATGGCGTTTTCCTCGTTAAGTGTGTCTTTCTGCTCTTGCGCTAATTGGCGGTAGGTTGTGCCACGTTTATTGAGCACCTGTTCCCAACCTAAAGCGCGACAAAATTCACTTACCATTTCTGCATCAATGCCTTGCTTACGGTAGTCATGGAAGTCGTAAGCAATATCCTCGGCTTCTAACCATTTCTTGGCTTTTTTGATCGTATCGCAGTTGGGAATACCAAACATGGTAATCGACATAGTGTTTCCTTTTTCTTTGTTCTATTTTTCACTGGCGCGGTTAAGACGCACTTAAGTGATTTGGGCTGTTAAAGCATCCTATCAAGAAGCAATCAAACTGACAAAATGCGGTGGAAAATATTTTCAGATAGATTGAGATAACTAATGTCACATAACTTATTTACGATGAATGCGCTATAAATCGAATAAAAATTCGTCTAAATCAAATGGAAAAGTCGAGTTATTGATCAAACGCAACACCTCGCTGAGCAAAAACGAAATAATGAATCAGCACAATTTTAGGAGGTGTCAATGGAATTGAGTCCTGTTTTTGCAAGGCGGCTATATTTGGCCTTGTTGGTGGAAAACCTAGAAAGGCCGAATGTGCCAAAGTTGATCGAAAAAACGGGGTGGCCTCGTCGTACTATTCAAGATGTACTCAAGGCGTTACCTGGGATCGGCATTGAACTCATATTCGTTCAAGATGGCCGACGTCATAATGACGGCTATTATCAACTTTCAGATTGGGGGCCTTTTGATAGCCAATGGGTTCTAGAGCGGGAGAGCGATATCGCTAGCAGTCTTGGATTTCGTGCATAAGCCAGCAATTGCTGGCTTTTTTCATATTCAGGCCTCATCCATTGCAGCGGTAGGCGGAACCCAGTACGCTAAATGAAGTGATAAAATCTTGTGGGGAAACCATAAAAACGGTGTCCGCATCGATAGCCGCTGCATTGTTTTTTAAATCGTTCATCGCGCCTTGCATCATCGCGTCATTAGTCATGAAAATGTAGTTATACCAATGGCCTTCACTTCCGGTGACTTCGCCTTTGTATTCGCATCGCTCAGGGTCGAATTGCGCGTCAATGCGAATATGAACATCTTGACTTTGAGCATGAGTAAGGTGAGAAGGCATCGTGCAACCCGTTAGAAGCACGACAAAAAGTCCAAGTAACAGGCGTTTCATTAGCTATTTCCCCAATACTATGTAAGCAGCAAAGCCAATCCAGCTCAGAACAAGTAGTGTCCAAGGCAGTTTGCTTGATGAATGGTTTGGCGCATCGTCGGTGATATTGTCTTGTTCGATAATCTCTTCATGCTGACGTTGTTTTTCACGTTGCTGTTTTTTCTTCGCTTTATCGGCTTGGCGGTTGCGCTCTTTTTGTTGTTTCTTATATTGCGCGATGCCTTTTTCGATACCTTGAGCGATGAGTTTGGTTTGCTCTTTGGTTTGCCCCGGTTTCTGCGTGGATTTGGCAATTCTCATCGCTTCGGCTTGAGTTTCTTGAGAAGGCACAGGGGTGGCAGGAGTTCTTTTTTTCATGTTTCTCATCAACGTCGCTGTAAATCTTTGTTTAGTTTACCTGTGTAAGGTGCTGAAATGAACTTCAGTTCTCATCTTTGTTGGCTTGCAACTCTGAAACGATAGGTTAAAGTGACGTTTTTATCACATAAAGAAGAAGATGTTGTGCGCTATTCGTTTGACCAATATGACGCCCATGGATTTTTAAAGGCGCCGATCATTTTATGGGTGGGATGGATGTTTCTTGTGCGTTCATGGGTGGTGTTTGCCATGGCTGGTGTAAGTCGTGATAGTGGCAGTAAGCTACTCGCTATTGTTTACCCATATTCAAGTACGTTGTATTTAGGTTTGGCGATGGGCATTCCAAGTTTGCTTCTTATGTGGTTAATGGGGCTTCGTCATCCCGACAGAGGATGGGTAAACAGAATTACTCGCTATGGTCGCGAGATCACTTTGATCTTGTGCGGTATTCAACTTGCTCAGACCATGTATCATGTGTACCTAGAACATGGAGTGTTTAATTGGGCAAACGCCCTTACCATTACCTTATTAGCTTGGTTTATGATCTATCTTCTAAATGGAAGATGGGTAAAAGACTGTTTTCAAGTGCCACAATTGGCGCACGATGAACAGCAGCATTCAAAGAATTAAAAACAATAACTTCCCACTCTGGGGCAAAGTAATAGAGGAAACCTCAATGTCACAAGCTCAAACGGCGATCGTGCCAGAAGCCGGGCCATTTGCACTGTACACTCAACTCAAAGTGAACCAAAACCGTGAAAACGTATTAGAAAAACTGAAAGCACTACCAAAGTTGGTGGAAGAGTTAAACATTACCCAGCCGGGTGCAGCGCTGACGCTTTCTATCGCATTCACAAAATCGTTTTGGGAACACCTTAATGTAGACGCGCCAGAAGAGCTTATTGATTTTACTCAACTTGGCGAAGGTGACATCGTTGCTCCAGCAACAGACGTAGATGTACTGATTCACTGTCACTCGACTCGTCACGACTTGCATTTTTACGTGTTGCGTAAGTTCCTAGAAGAGACGGCACAAGATGTCACCATTGTGGACGAAACATATGGGTACCGTTACCTTGATGCTCGTGATATGACAGACTTCATTGATGGCACAGAAAACCCGAAAGGGGAGGCTCGCGCTGATGTGGCTCTAGTAAAAGAGGGCCCATTTGCTGGAGGCAGTTATGTTATGGCTCAGCGCTTTGAACATAACCTTGCCGCTTGGAATCGATTGAATGTCAAAGCGCAAGAAAAAGTGATTGGTCGTACCAAGCTAGACTCTATCGAGCTAGAAGACGTTCCTGCTGCATCACACGTTGGTCGAGTTGATATCAAAGAAGAAGGTAAAGGTTTGAAGATTGTTCGCCACAGCTTACCATACGGGACGGTGACAGGGCCTCATGGCCTGCTGTTTATTTCTTACTGCAATACACTTCATAACATTAAAGTGATGCTAGAAAGTATGTACGGCGTGACAGATGGTAAAACAGACCAAATGCTTCGTTTCACAACAGCGGTAACTGGTGCGTACTTCTTCGCGCCTTCGCAAGAAATGCTCGCAGAGCTAGCCATCAAGTAAGTTGTCAGACTTTATTTCTTAAGCCCTCCAATGGAGGGCTTTTGTTTTCGATTTCTATTCCAATCTCTTTTCAAAAAACACTAAACTTTTCTGTTACTTGGTCGATAAGTACTCAAAGCCTTAATTTTAGGACTCTTTATTCGTGGCGATCACCGTTAATACCAATGTTGCAGCACTTGTCGCACAGCGTCACTTGACCAGTGCAACGGATATGCTGAATCAATCCATGGAGCGTTTGTCTTCAGGGAAGCGTATTAATAGCGCAAAGGATGACGCTGCGGGTCTGCAAATTTCCAACCGCTTGCAATCACAAATGCGTGGTTTAGATGTTGCGGTTCGCAACGCGAATGACGGCATTTCCATCATGCAAACTGCGGAAGGCGCGATGAATGAGGTGACCAATATCATGCAACGTATGCGTGATTTGTCGCTACAGTCAGCCAATGGTTCAAACAGCAAAGCGGAGCGCACTGCACTGCAAGAAGAAGTCTCTGCTTTAAATGATGAGTTAAGTCGTATTGCAGAAACCACATCTTTTGGTGGACGTAAATTGCTGAACGGCACATTCGGTACATCGTCTTTTCAAATCGGTGCAACGGCTGGTGAAGCGGTACAAATTGGCCTGCGGACCATGCAGCCGGAATCTTTAGGTAGCTTTTCAATGAGCTCATATCAAAGAGTCAGTTCAGATTGGACGGTTCAAAACGGAAATAATGAAATTGTTATCAGCTACCGTGATAACAATTTTGAAGAGCAGGAGATCCGTATTGAAGCTAAAGCTGGCGACGATATAGAAGAACTCGCGACTTACATTAACGGGCAGACCGATAAAGTGAAAGCGTCTGTTAATGAAGAGGGGCAACTGCAGTTACTCATGTCCCACAAGGACGCCATAAAATACCCTGGACCAACCTTCAGTGGTGGCCTGGCTGATGAGTTAGAACTTGGCAAGTATGTCACCGTAAATAGAACGGTAGATAGTATTGATATTAGCACGGTCGGTGGCGCTCAGATGGCGGTCGGCATTTTAGATGATGCTTTGAAAACGGTAGATGGCAGTCGTGCGGAGTTAGGCGCGTATCAAAACCGCTTTAATCACGCGATCAATAATCTCGATAACATCCACGAAAACTTAGCTGCTTCCAACAGTCGTATCCAAGACACTGACTACGCGAAAGAAACCACGCAAATGGTGAAGCAGCAGATTTTGCAGCAGGTCAGTACTTCTATTCTTGCACAAGCAAAACAAGCGCCCAACCTAGCATTAACTTTACTTGGCTGATGAACGGCCTTGCCCGAATTTAACGTAAAACCTGCCTGTATCGACAATTCGAAAAGAAGCTTTAGCGAAAAATGAAAGTTTTTTTGCTTTTTTATCCGCTTTGTCACGATTACCCCTCCAAACGAATTATTTTCAAAAAAATCCAAAATTTTCTCTAAAGAAAACAGGGCATGCGCCGTTAATAAAAGTAACTTTGAGAGAACTACTTGGTTTTCCGAGACGTCGGAAACCGCTACACCGGAAAATCAATTGGAGAAATCACCA